>NZ_JAAOIR010000002.1:344589-689178 GCF_011440375.1 Halorubellus sp. JP-L1 | reverse complement strand
GTGACGACGCTCGCGAACAGCATCACGCTCACCCCGGGGACGCTGACGGTGGACGTCTCGCGACGCCACTTCACTGTCCACACGCTCACGGGGAATGCGCGCGACGCCCTGTTCGAGGGGAAGCTAGAGCGCGCGGTCCGGTTCGTGTTCTACGGGCGAGCGGCCTCGCGGATCCCGTCGCCCGCGGAGCGCGCCGAACGCAGCGAGGGGGACGAATGACGCTCGTCGAAAGCATCCTGTTGGCGACGGCCGCGGCGTTCGTCGTGGCGTCGCTGGTCGGCGTGTACCGGATCGTTCGCGGCCCGACGATGCCCGACCGCGTCATCGCGATCAACGTCATCGGGTCGAACGTGGTCATCGTCATCGCGTTGCTCGCGGCCGCGATCGGCGAACCGGGAGCGCTCGACATCGCGCTCGTGTACGCACTCCTCAACTTCCTGTTGAGTATCGCCATCTCGAAGTTCTCCGTCGAACGCGGAGGGGTCCTCTGATGACGCCACTGGAAGCGGTCGTGCTCGTGCTCGCAGTCGGCGGAATCTTCTTCGCGGTCGTCGCCGCCGTGAGTCTCGTCCGCCTCCCGGACCTCTACACGCGCGCACACGGCGCGTCGAAGAGCGAGACGCTCGGCGCGATGTTGACGCTCGCAGCGGTCGCACTCACGCTCGACGCTGGGGTGTCGACGGTCAAGGTCGCATTGTTACTCGTATTCATGTTCATCACCAATCCGACCGCCGCGCACGCCATCGCTCGTGCAGCAGCCGAACAGGGCATCGAACCGTGGACGACGGAGGACGAAGAGCGATGACGGCCGCCATCGAGTTCGCGCTGCTGGCGTTCGTCCTGGCGACCGCCGTCGCGACGGCGCTCCTCCGGGACGTCCTCAGCTCGATCATCGCGTTCAGCGCGTACAGCCTCGGCATCGCGGTCATCTGGGTGTTCCTCCGCGCGCCGGACGTGGGACTGACGGAGGCCGCGGTCGGCGCGGGAATCATGACCGTCCTCTTCCTGCTGACGATAGCGAAGACCGTTCGGCCGCCCGGCGAGCGAACGCTCGAACGCGTCGACGTCAAAGCGCTCGCGGTCGCGGTCGGTCTCGTCGCCGTGCTCTCGACGACGCTGTTCGCGCTCCCGCCCGTCGGCGTGAGCGACTCCGCCGTCGCGACCGACGACGTCACGCAGTACTACCTCGAGAACGCGTACGAGGAGACCGAGGTGAAGAACGCGGTGACGGCGGTCCTCGCGGCGTACCGCGGCTTCGACACGCTCGGCGAGGCGGTCGTGGTGTACGCGGCCGGGATCAGTCTGCTCCTCGTCCTCGGGAGGGAGGTAAGCGGATGATCGGCGAATCGAACGACGCGGCGGCAGACGACGAGCGCACGCTGTACGTCGAGAGCCCGATCATCATGGCGACGGTTCGCGTCATCACGCCGTTCGTGTTCACGCTCGGACTGTTCGTGATGTTCCACGGCGCGGACTCCTCGGGCGGCGGATTTCAGGGTGGCGTCATCGTCGGCACCGTCGTCGTCATGCTCGGCATCGCGTTCGGTATCGAGATGACGCGCGAGTGGATCGGCCCGCAGTTGGCGGTCGGATTCGTCGGGTTCGGCGTTCTCGCGTTCCTCCTCGTCGGCGTCGGATCCGTTCTGCTCGGCGGAGGCTTCCTCGAGTACGCCGTCTACGCCGACTACGGCGTCCCGCACGCGTCGAAGTACGGCATCGAGCTCGTCGAACTCGCGATCGGTCTCATCGTCGCGGGCATCGTGACGGGCCTGTTCTTCATCATCGCTGCAGGGATGAACGGCGAGGACGGAGGTGACCTCGAATGATGGAACTGCTCTCGACGCGACTGTACTACGTCGTCGCCTTCCTGCTCCTCGGCGTCGGCACGTACATGCTCGTCGGGAACACCAACCTCGTGAAGAAGGTGATCGGGATGAACGTGTTCCAGACGGGGATCTTCCTGTTCTTCGTCGTGACCGCGTTCGTCGACGGCGCAAGTCCGCCGCTGTTGACGGCGCCAGCGCCGTACGTGAGTCCGCTCCCGCACGTCCTCATCCTCACCGCGATCGTCGTCGGCGTCAGCCTGACGGCGGTCGCGCTCGGGCTCGTGGTCCGCATCTACCACGAGTACGGGACGCTGGACGAGGAGTCCATCGAACGGGTGATCGACCGTGACTGACCTGCCGGCGTTACTCGTCGCCGCCCCCATCCTGGCGTCCGTCACGGTGCTCCTCGTCGGGCTCCTGCGGCGTCGGACCGGGTGGCCGCTCGCGGTGCTCGCGAGCGTCGTCCAGCTCGCTGGTGCGGTCGCACTCGCCGCGCTCGCGTTCGGCGACGAACCCGTTCGGTACGTCGTCGGCGGGTTCACGGCGCCGTTCGGCATCGAACTCGTCGTCGACGGCGCCTCCGCGACGATGGTCGTGTTGATCGCGTTCGTCGCGCTCGGCATCCTCGGGTACGCGCGCCGAGCGGGGCCGCGGTCGAACACGTTCTACGCGACGTACCTCCTCCTCGTCGCCGGCCTGACGGGGATGAGCCTCACGGGCGACGTGTTCAACATGTACGTGTTCCTCGAGATCACGGGGCTGGCGGCGTACGCGCTCGTCGCGACCGGCGAAGGCGGCGAGTCCGCGCTCGCCGCCCTGAAGTACCTGCTCGTCGGGACCGTCGGCGCGTCGCTGTTCCTCCTCGGCATCGGGTACGCGTTCGTCGCCACAGGCACGCTCAACATGGCAGACCTCGCGATGCAACTCGAAGCCGTCGGGTACGGGAGTCCGCTCGTCCAGGCGGCGTTCGGGTTGCTCGTCGTTGGGCTGTTCGTGAAGGTCGCGGTGTTCCCAGTGCACACGTGGCAGCCGGACGCGTACGCGAACGCGGCCGATTCGGTGAGTGCGCTCATCTCCGCGCTCGTCTCGACCGTCGCCGCGTACGCGCTCGTCCGCATCGTGTTCACCGTCTTCACGGTCGACTTCCTGGTCGCGAACGCGTTCGCCCGGACGGTGCTCGTCGCGGCCGCGGCCGTCAGCATCGTCGTCGGGAGCGTCCTCGCGGTCACGCAACGCGACCTCAAGCGCATGCTCGCGTACTCCTCGATTTCGCAGTTCGGGCTCGTCGTCGGTGCGGTCGCGATCGGGAACGGGACCGCGCTGACGGGCGCGATGATCCACCTCGTTGGCCACGGCGTGATGAAGGGCGGCCTCTTCCTGACGTGCGGGCTCATCGCGACCGCGACCGGCGCTCGCACCGTCGACGAGTACGAGGGGCTCGTCGAACGCCTCCCCGTCGGCGCGGGTGCGTTCGCCGTTCTCGCGCTGGCGATGGTGGGCGTCCCGCCCGCGGTCGGGTTCGTCGGGAAGTGGTACATCGCGCTCGGCGCGGTCGAGGCGGCCGCGTGGCCGCTCGCCGTCGTCATCCTCGCGAGCACGCTCCTGACGCTCGCGTACTTCGCGCGCGTCCTCGAACGGATGTTCTTCCGCGAGCCAACTACGCTCGCGACCGACGTCGAGACGTCCGAACGGGCGGCGACGGGCGAGGTCGCAGCCGACGGAACCGGCCCCGGTCGGGAGCCCGATCCGGCGGCGGTGTCCGCCGGTATGCGGGCGACCGTCGTCGCCGCGGCCGTCCTCGCGGTCGTCCTCGGCCTGGCGGCCTTCGAGTACGGACAGCTCCTCGAACCAACGATCGAACGACTCCTGGCATGACAGAGATTACATCCCTCCGGCCGGTCGCTGCGGTGCTCGTATCGGCGATAGCCATCGCTCCGATCCTCCTGTCGCGCGGCCGACCGAACCTCCGGGAGTGCTGGACGGTGCTCGCGGCCGTGACGAAGCTCGGGCTCGTGGCGAGCATGGTCCCGGGCGTCCTCGCCGGAGACGTGTACGTGACCGAGTTCGGCCAGCTCGTCCCCGGCGTCGAGTTCGCGCTCCGCGCGGACGCGCTCGGCGTCCTCTTCGGACTGCTCGCGAGCCTCCTCTGGCTCGTGACGAGCTTCTACAGCATCGGGTACATGCGCGGGCTCGACGAGCACAGTCAGACGCGGTACTTCGCGGCGTTCGCGGGCAGTCTCTCCGCGGCAATCGGCGTCGCGTTCGCGTCGAACCTCCTGGTGCTGTTCGTGTTCTACGAGTTACTCACGGTCGCGACGTACCCGCTCGTCGCTCACGACGAGACCCCGGAGGCGCGCGCGGCGGGCCGGAAGTACCTCGCGTACACGTTCGGCGGCGGCGTCGCCGTCCTCGCCGGGTCCCTCCTCGTGTTCTGGCTGACTGGCACGACGGCGTTCACGGCCGGCGGCATCGCCGAACTCGCGACCGCGCAACCGCTGTTCGCTCGCGCCGCGTTCGCGCTCCTCATCGCCGGATTCGGCGTGAAAGCCGCGCTCATGCCGATGCACTCGTGGCTCCCGGACGCGATGGTCGCGCCGACCCCCGTCTCCGGGCTCCTGCACGCGGTCGCGGTCGTGAAGTCCGGCGTGTTCGGTATCGCGCGCGTCGTCCTCGACGTGTACGGGCCGGTCGCCGTCGGCGACCTCGGGATGGGCCTGCCCCTCGCGGGCATCGCGGCGTTCACGCTCGTCATCTCGAGCGTCATCGCACTCCGGCAGGACAACCTCAAGCGCCGCCTCGCGTTCTCGACGGTGAGCCAGCTCTCCTACATCGTGCTCGGGATCGCCGTCCTCCACCCGCTCTCGATCACGGGCGGGCTCTTGCACATCCCCGCGCACGCGTTCATGAAGCTCACGCTGTTCTTCTGTGCGGGCGCACTCCACGTCGAGACGCACACCGACGACATCAGCAACATGGCCGGTATCGGCGAGCGGATGCCACTGACGATGACCGCGTTCGGGGTGGCGGCGCTCGGGATGGCGGGCATCCCGCTCGTCGCCGGGTTCGTCAGCAAGTACTTCATCCTCCTCGGGACCGTGTCGACCGGCGACATCGTGTTCACGGCCGCACTGTTGCTATCCGGCGTCCTCAACGTCGCGTACTTCTGGCCGGTCGTGTACACGGCGTTCTTCGAGTCGCCCGGCACGGGGGACCCGAAGCCCGTCGTCGAGCACGTCCTCGGCGGCCGCTACGGCCGCCCGGAGACGGCGGCGGACGGCGGCCGCGACGCCGACGAGACTCCGGCCGACGAGACCCTGGCCGACGATGTCGACGTCGACGATCGACCGACGATCGAGCGCGACGACCACGGGTTCGCCGACGACCACGAGGGACAGGGACCGCGCGACCGCCTGGAAGCGGCCGCGCACATCGACCCGGACCACGGGCACGACCCGAGTCTCGCGTGGGAGGATCGACGGTGGAACGGCGAGGAGTCCACGTGGTTCATGCTCGGCCCGATACTGTTCGCCGCCGCCGGCTCGGTCGTCCTCGGGATCGTCCCCGACACCGCGGTCTTCCTCGAGATCGTCCGCTTCGTCGTCGAAGCCGTGACGGGGGTGAGCGTGTAGATGGTCGAACCCCTCGTTCCGCCGTTCCTCCCCGTGGCGCTCGCCGCGATACTGCTCCCGTTCGTCGGTCGACGCGTCGGGCACGCGCTCGGCGTCGTCGCCACCGCCGTCGTCGTTCCCTACGTCTGGCTGGTCGACGCCGGCCAGCACGGCGACGTGTTGCTGTTCGGGTTCGACGTCGTCCTGTTCAACGTCGACCCGTTCTCGACCCTGATGGGCGTCATCTTCGGGTTCATCGGCGCGATCGCGGTGCTGTACTCGTACTACACCGAGGCGTCGGCGCTCCAAACGGCGTTCGCGCTCTCGTACGTCGCGACCAGCCTCGGCGCCGTCTTCGGCGGCGACTGGCTGACGCTCGTGTTCTTCTGGGAGCTGATGGCCGTCACCAGCACGCTCCTCGTCTGGCACTACCGCGGTCGGGCCGTGCGCGCCGGCTACCGGTACGCGCTCCTGCACGGGGTCGGCGGGACGCTCCTGCTCGGCGCCGTCGTCTGGCAGTACGTCGAGGTCGGGTCGTTCCTGTTCACCGCGTCCCCCAGTGGAATGGCTGGCGCGGTCGCACCCGTCCTCGCCGCGCTCGGCATCGGCGTCAACGTCGGGTTCGTCGGCCTCCACGCGTGGCTCCCCGATACGTACCCGCGTCCGCACGTCGCCGCGAGCGTCTTCCTCTGCGTGTACACCACGAAGACCGGCGTCTACGGGATGTACCGCGCGTTCCCCGAGGGCGAACTCGCGATCGCGTACATGGGCGGTATCATGGCCGTCTTCGGCGCCACGTACGCCCTCTTCCAGAACGACATGCGCCGCCTGCTATCGTACCACATCCAGTCGCAGGTCGGCTACATGGTCGCCGGCGTCGGCATCGGGTCGACGCTCGCGCAAGCCGGCGCGATGGCGCACGTCTTCAACCACATCCTCTACAAGGCACTGCTCTTCATGACCGCCGGCGTCATCATCTACCGGACGAAGCAATCCGACCTGAAGAAGCTCGGCGGACTCGCCCGCGAGATGCCGATCACGGCCGCGACGTTCTCCGTCGCCGCACTCTCGATCGCCGGCTTCCCGCTGTTCAACGGGTTCGTCAGCAAGGGAATCGTCGTCTCGGCCAGTCACTACGACTTCCCGAAGGGCCCGCTCGCGGTCGGCGGCTTCACCACGCTCGAGATCCTCCTGCTCGCCGGCGGCGTCGGGACGTTCCTCTCGTTCATCAAGTTCGGCTACTACGCGTTCCTCAACGGCGAGTACGACGGAACCGTCCCCGACGCCAACCGGGGACAGACCGTCGCGATGGTATCCGTCGCCGCGCTCTGCGTCGGCTTCGGCGTCTTCGACACCGCGCTGTTCGCGTTGCTTCCCTTCGACGTCACCTCCGAGGCAGTCGTCTCGCACGCCTACGTCACCTACACCGTGGACCACGTCGTGGAAGGCCTCGCGCTCGCCACCATCGGCCTGCTCGGGTTCGTCGTCATCAAGAAGCCACTCGAGGGACTCGGGAGGGTCCCCGACGTCGACGACCTCTACAACCCGCTCGCGCTGTCCGGCACGCGCTACCTCGTCGTCGGCGTCACCGAACTGTACGCCGCAGTCGACCGCGGCGCGGTCGCAGTGGCCGACGGCACGGCCGCGGCGGTCGACCGACCCGACGAGTTCCTCGGCGCCGTCGCGAGTCGCGAATCGGTCGACCTGCGGACGGGCATCGGGGTCAGCGTCGTCCTCGTCGTCGCCGTCCTGGTCGTCGTCCTCGCGACGCTACTGCTCTGAGGCGACCCCCGTCTGCGTTCCGCGAACCGACCGCAGAATCCGCTTCCTCGAACCACCAATACGCCCGATCGATCCTAGCCGAGGACTTCGGCGAGCGCGGCGACGACCTCCCGGCCGAGTGCGGCCTTCGACCCCTCGAACTCGGCGTACCCCTCCTCGTGGACGAGGAACGCGTGCGTCGCCGACTCGCCCATCACGCTCGCGTCGTTCGCCACCACGAACGCCATCCCGACGCGCTCCGCGATCGCTCGCGCCTGCTCGACCATCGCCGCGTCGTCACCGCTCGTCTCCGCTTTGAACCCCACGATCGGGAGATCCGGGTGGGCGTCCCGGACCGCGTCGACGAGCTTCGCCGTCGGCTCCAGGGAGAGCGCGAGGTCCGCTTGCCCGCTCCGGAGCTTCTCGTCCGCGCTCTCGACCGTGTAGTCCGAGATCGCTGCCACCGACACGAGCGCGTCCGCGCCCCCGGCGACCGACAGCACCGCCTCGGTCATCTCCGCCGCCGTCTCCACGTCCAGCACGTCCGCGTACGGCACCTCGCCGTCCGAGTGGACGAGCGTCACGTCCGCGCCCGCGACGTACGCCGCCTTCGCGACAGCACGCCCCGTCCGCCCCGACGACCGGTTCGTGAGCACGCGCACCGGATCCACCAGCTCGCGGGTCGCTCCCGACGTCACCACGACGTGCTCGCCCGCGAGCGGCCGGTCACCGACGGCGCGCGCCGTCGCCAGCACGATCGCCTCCTCGGACGCCACCTTCGCCTTCCCCTCCTCGACGCGCGGGTCGACGAACGAGACCCCCCACGACTCCAGACGCTCGATCGCGTCGAGGACGCCCGGGTGGTCGTACATCGGCTCGTGCATCGCGGGCGCCACCACGACCGGCACGCCCGCCCCGAGCGCGGTCGTCGCACACGTCGTCACCGTCGAGTCATCGATCGCACTCGCCATCTTCCCGACCGTGTTCGCCGTCGACGGCGCAACCAGGAGGACGTCCGCCCACTCGTCGCGCCCACAGAGCGCGACGTGCTCGACGCCGCCCGTGAGCTCCGTCACGACGTCGTTCCCGGTCGCGAACTCCACCGCCCACGGGTGCAGGATGCCCGTCGCACTCTCCGTCAGTACCGCACGCACGCTCGCTCCCTCCCGCCGGAGTTCGTGCGCCAACTCCACCGTCTTCACCGCGGCGATCGAGCCAGTGACGCCGAGCGCGACGTTCACCCCAGCGAGCGACCCGTCGGCAGCTGCCATCCCGTCGTCCGTGCCCGCAGTCATACCCCGTGCTTGGAGGCCCCCACACAAGAGCGTACCCGATGTCGACCCTCTCGAATCGACCGACCTCGTCTCGCCGCCACGACGACCCCACCCGCCATCGGGATCGCCACGCCGAGTTCTACGCCGACCCGCGACCGAGAACGCGCCGTCGATTCCGAACCCGTCAGTCGGTATCGCGAACGCTCGGATGCATCACGGGATCGTCGTCGAGCGCGACCGTGTACGTCGCGTTCGCCTCGCGCGCAGCCGCGTCTCGCTCCAGACGTTCGGCGTCGTCGATCTCCTCGCAGCCCGGCGGGACCTCGCGCCCGCGACCCGTGAAGTAGCCCTCGGGGACGACCCAGTCGTGGTAGAACGCTTCGTCGCTGTCGTGGACGACGGTCACGCCGACGGTCGCACCGTGGCCCGCGCAGACGATCGCCTGATGGTACTGGTCGGCGAGCCGGCCCGCGGCGTAGATCCCGCCCACGCTCGTCCGCCCGTCGGCGTCCACCTCGACGAACGCCTTCGTCCCGCGCGTCTCCGCCGCCACCGCCGCCGGCAGGTAGCTCGCGTCGCTCCACGACGCCGCGATCACGCGCTCAACCGAGAACGACGACCCGTCGTCGACCGACACCGCGAACGCCGTCGACTCCGCGGTAGCATCGTCGTCCTCGCCGCTGTCGTCGACGACGTCGGTGACGCGACCGTCGACGAACGTCACGCCCGCGTGCTCGGCCTGCCGTCGCGTTCGCTCCAGCAACCGCCGTGCGTCCACACCCTGGGGGAACCCCGTGAAGTTCTCCAGGTGCGCGTTCCGTTGCAGGATCGAGTTCCCGTCGTCAACGACGACCGTCTCCAGACCTCCGCGAGCGACGAACGTGCTCGCGGTAAGGCCGGCGACGCCGCCGCCGACGACGCAGACGTCGTACTCCATGCTCGACGCTGAAACGTTCGACGAGAAGAGGGTATCGGTACGCGGCCGTCACTGGAACCGTCGTGCGAGGAGGACGCCGATCGACCCGACGGAGAACAGGCTGAACACGCCGTCGAAGTGCTGGCGCCGCGGGTCCTCGACGGGCGCCGAGAGCGAGTCCAGCGGCGCCAGCAGGTCGACGGTCTCGTCGTTCCCACCGACGCCGAGCACCTCGTTCACGTCCGGTTCGGACGCCGTCGAATCACCGCCGGACGCCCCCTCTGGGGTTCCGTCGGCTACGTCACTGTACGACCCACCCTCGATCGATTCGTCACCGCTCGACGCGTCACCGCTCGAGTCGCCCGCTTCATCAGCCGACGTTCCGTCGTCCGACCCAGACTGCGTCGACCCATCGTCCTTCGAGCCGTCCGTCTTCGACTCATCCTTCTCCGACCCATCCGTCTTCGACTCATCCTTCTCCGACCCATCCGTCTTCGACTCATCCTTCTCCGACCCATCCGTCTTCGACTCATCCTTCTCCGACCCATCCGTCTTCGACTCATCCTTCTCCGACCCGTCCGTCTTCGACTCATCCTTCTCCGACCCGTCCGTCTTCGACTCATCGTCGTTCGATGCGTCATCGCTCGACCCGTCGCCGGACCCGCTGGACAGCCCCCCGTCGTCGCCATCGTCCGCCGACCCGTCCGACGCGGAGCCATCAGTTTCGGACCCGTCCGTCTTCGAGTTCTCGTCCGTCGAATCATCGTTCGAGCCATCCTCGGAGACGTCGTCGGGAGCTTCGATGGTGGAGTCGTCTTCGCTATCGCTGCCGTCCTTCGATCCATCGTCGCTACCGTCCGTCGACTCATCGCCACCGTCGTCACTGCCGTCTCCGCCGTCGAGGCCGTCGTCGTCGCCACCGCCGTCTTCACCGTCGCCACCATCTCCACCGTCGCCACCGTCGCCGACGACGACGGTCGTCTCCGCGCTCGCGGTGTTGCGTTCGCGGTCACCGACCTGCGATCGGAGCGTGAAGTCGCCTCCGTCCCAGTCCGCGGGAACCAACATCGTCACCGACACCGTCCGCTGCTCGCCGCTCGAGAGTTCCGCGAACCGCCAGCCGACGCCGCGCTCGGCGAACTCCGCGCCGTCGTCCTCGTGACTCTCGACTGACCACGACGGCGGGAACCGCGGCTGGAGCGACGCGTTCGCCGCCGGGCTCCCGCCGGCGTTCCCGACGGTGAATGTGACGGTCACGGTCTCGCCAGGGTCGACGGACGACGTCGCCGTCTCCACCGACAACGCGAGGTCGACCGACGTCGCGTCCGTCGCCCCCGCCGCGGCGCCGGCCCCGCTGGCCGCACCGACCGCGCCGACCGCCGGACCGGCGACGGCGAGAACGGCGACGAACGCCACGAGCACGCCAGTGTATTTATTCCCCATAATAGCGTATTCTAATTATTCTCCACCGCCCCAAATATATCTTTCCGTCACGATCTATTTGGCCGAATTATTTCTGGGCGAGAGATATCGGACGGCGCCGTCGAGGTGACCGGTACCTGACGTGAACGACGAAACGTTTACCAGCGAACCGCCGCGAGTACCGGCGTGGAGCGAGTCGAGGTCACGACCGTCGTCTACGCGGACCGACAGCGAGTGTACGAGTTCCTCCTCGACTTCCCCGGGTACGCCGCGTACTCCGAGCACCTCACGCACGTCGACCAGCGCGGCGACGGCGGCCCCGGCACGCGCTACGACCTCCGGTTCGCGTGGTGGAAGCTCACGTACACCGCCCGGTCGGAGGTGACCGCGGTCGACCCGCCGGCACGCATCGACTGGCGGATCACGAAGGACATCGACGCCACCGGTCACTGGTTCGTCGAGTCCGTCGACCCACCGGCGGGCGAGGACGACGCGACCGAGGTGCGGTTCCTCGTCGAGTACGACGCGGAGTCGGCGGCGGTCGGCAGCGTCGACCTGCCGCGATTCGTCTCGCTGTCCTGGGTCGTCGAGAAGGTGAAACCGAAGATCCGGAACGAAGCGTCCCGCATCGTCGAACGCGTCGTCGCCGACCTCGAGGGCAGCCGTCGCGACGTCTCGCTGGACGTCGACACCGACGCCCCCGACTGACCGTCGGGAGCAAATTCGCCGACGCCGCGAGTGGCGGACTGCATGACAACCCTCTTGTTCCGGCCGTTCGTCGGCACCGGCAATGACTGAGGTGAGTGCGTAGTGCGAGTCGTCGTCGTCGGTGCCGGCGAGGTCGGTTCGAACATCGCTGCGAGTCTCGCCGACGCGCACGACGTGGTGGTCGTCGACAACGACCCGGAGCGCGTCGAAGCGGTCACGTACCGCCTGGACGTGCTCGCGATCGAGGGCGACGGCACGTCGCTGGCGGTACTCGAGGAGGCGGGCGTCGAGAACGCAGACATGTTCATCGCGAGCACGGACAGCGACGAGACGAACATGGTCTCGTGTGCGACCGCGAAGACCGTCTCGGACGCGTTCACGGTCGCTCGCGTCCGCAAGACCGACTACCTGACGACGTGGCGAGGCGCGGAGGGAGCGTTCGGCGTCGACTTCATGGTGTGCACGGACCTGCTGGCCGCACAAACGATCGTCCGCATCGCGGGCTTGCCGGGCGCGCAGGACGTCGACTCGTTCTCGGACGGCCGCGTCAGGATGGCGGAGTTCGAGATTCCCGAGGGCAGTTCGCTCGCGAACCAGACGGTGGCGTCGGCGGATCGCTTCGACTCGCTGACGTTCGCCGCCATCTTCCGGAACGGCGACGTCGAGATCCCGCGCGGCGACACCCGAATCGAGACCGGGGACCGGGTCGTCGTCATCGGGAGCCCGGAGAGCTGTCGGCTGTTCGCCGCGGAGGTGACGCCCGAGACGGGACTCGAGGACTCCGACGACGTGTTCGTCGTCGGCGGGAGCGAGATCGGGTACCAGACCGCGAAGCTCCTGCAGTCGGAGGGGTTGACGCCGCGGATCATCGAGCGGGACCCCGAGCGAGCGCGCGAGCTCGCGGAGGACCTCGCGGAAAGCGTCGTCCTGGAGAACGACGCGACGGACATCGCGTTCCTCGAGCGCGAGCACGTGTCGGACGCTGACCTCGTCGTCGCGACGCTCCCGAACGACGAGGAGAACCTCCTCGTCTCCCTGCTCGCGAAGCGACTGGGTGCGAAGCGGACGGTCGCGGTCGTCGAGGACGGCGACTACACGGACGTGTTCGAGGCGGTGGGCGTCGACGTGGCGGTGAACCCGCGCGAGGTGACCGCGGAGGAGATCACGCGGTTCACGCGCGAGGAACACACCCAGAACGTCGCGATACTCGAGCACGACCGCGCGGAGGTCCTCGAGATCGAGGTCAGCGCGGAGAGCTTGCTCGCGAATCGCACCATCGCCGACGCGACGTCGGACCTGCCGCGTGGCGTCGTCGTCGGGGCGATCACGCGCGGCGACGCGTTCGTCACGCCGCGCGGGGATACGGTCGTCGAGCCCGGCGATCACGTCGTCGTGTTCATCGACACCGAGGTCCTGGCCGAAGTCGAATCGAAACTATGACCGCGGGCTCATGAAGGTCGATTGGCGTGCGAGCGCGTCGCTCGTCGGTCGCGTCACCAAGTACCTCTCGGTCGCGTTCGTCGTCCCGGTCGCGACGGGGCTCGTCTACGGCGGTCGCGGCATCGTGCCGTTCCTCGTCACCGGCGCTGTCGCGATCGGGTTGGGGAGTGCGCTCGAACGACTGGACGACGACCCGGACATCGGCGCGCGGGAGGGGTTCCTGATGGTGGCGGCGACGTGGTTCGTCGTGTCGCTCGTCGGCACGCTGCCGTACATGCTGGAGCATCTGACGATCCAGAACGGCTCGCTCGTGCACGCGACCGAGACGACCCTCCAGCGTCCGGAGAACGCGCTGTTCGAGTCGATGAGCGGGTTCACGACGACGGGCGCGACCGTCATCGGGAGCTTCTCGTTCGAGGACCACACGCGAGCGCTGATGATGTGGCGCCAGATGACGCAGTGGCTCGGCGGGATGGGGATCGTCGTGCTCGCGGTCGCGATCCTCCCGGAGCTCTCCGTCGGCGGTGCGCAGTTGATGGACGCGGAGGCGCCGGGGCCGGGCATCGAGAAGCTCACGCCCCGGATCGCGGAGACGGCGCGCGCGCTCTGGGTGGCGTACGCCGGCATCACCGTCCTCGAGATGGTGCTCCTGTACGGCCTGCACGTCGGCGGGCTGGCGCCGAACATGACGGCGTACAACGCCATCGCGCACGGGTTCACGACGATGTCGACCGGCGGGTTCTCGCCGGAAGCGAGGAGCATCGAGGCATTCTCGGCGGTCGTCCAGTGGCTAATCATCCCGTTCATGGTCGCCGCGGGCGTGAACTTCGCGCTGTTCTGGCACGTCACGCGCGGGAACCCACGGAAGCTGATCGAGGACGCCGAATTCAGGGCGTACGCGGGCGTCATCGGCGCGCTCGCGGCGATCGCGGCGAGCATCCTCTACCTCGACCCGGGACTCGCCGGGGCGACGACCGACGCCGCCGCCCAGCACTACGACGGCGTCGCCGCGGGCCCGATCACGCACACGTTCCCGATATTCGGGGACGTCGAGGGCGCGCTCCGTCAGGGGACGTTCCAGGCGGTCTCCATCGTCACCACGACGGGGTACGCGAGCATGGACTTCAACGCGTGGAGCGGCGCCGCGAAGTATCTGCTCGTGTTCGCGATGTTCGTCGGCGGGTCCGCGGGGTCGACGGGTGGTGGCATCAAGATCGTACGTTGGGTCGTCATCGTGAAGTCCCTCCGCCGCGAGCTGTTCACGACCGTCCACCCCGACGCCGTGCGGCCCGTTCGCCTCGCCGGGAAGGCTCTCGACGAGCGCGCCATCCGTGGCATCTACGCGTTCACGCTCCTGTACTTCGTCATCTTCTTCGTCGCGACGATCGCGCTCGTCGTCGACGCCACGCTCGCCGGTCGCCCCGAGTCGCTCTCGGTGCTCGAGGCGATGACCGCCATCGCCGCGACGCTCGGGAACATCGGACCCGGCCTGGAACTCGTCGGACCGATGGGGAGTTACATCGACTTCTCGGCCGAAGCGAAGGTGTTCATGGTCGTCCTGATGTGGATCGGTCGCCTCGAGATCTTCCCCGTGCTCGTCCTCCTGACGCGAGGCTACTGGTCGTCGTAGTCGCAGGCGGTAGCGGTCGTCTCACGGCCGGTTCGGAGATTTGGCGTCTCGAGATCGCTCCGAGAGAACGCGAGTGCGATGATCCGTGGAGGAGACGGCCGCACGCCGCGTTCGAAGGTGGCGACCGGGCGTCGTCACTCGGGCGTCTCGAAGTCGCCGCCGTACCGCATGAAGAAGTACGCGAGCGAGAGTACGGAGAGCATCGCGGCGGTCGTCGCCACGGCGAGCGTCTTCGCGCTTTCGGGGAGCACGGGCCCCGTCGACCCGCCGGTGTCGAGGCTCTCGACGACCTCGATCGACGCCTCCATGCCGGCGCCGACGTGGGGCTGACAGTAGTAATCGTAGGTACCGGTCGTCTCGAAGGTATGCGAGTACTCGTGGCCGGTGTCGTACGTCACCGATGCTTCGCCCTCGGTGCCCTCCCAGTTCGCGTCGTCGGGCTGGTTCTCGACGACGATGTTGTGGTTGTCGGACTCCCACACGAAGTTCACGGTCGTCCCGACCGCGATCTCGAGATCGGCGGGCTCGTAGACGAGGTCGCCGCCGGGACCGACGACGACCTCCTCGGTCGCACCGCCGCCACCGCCACCGCCGCCCTCGCCGGTCGTTTCCTCCTCCTGTGCGCCGGCGACGCCCGCGGTGCCGGCCGCGGCCGCGCCCGTGACGGCCGTCATGAACTGCCGGCGCGAGACAGGTGCGTCCGTAGCGTCTTCGTCCATACCCGGTCGTTAGGAGAGCCCCGTACTGAAATCTTCGATTCGCACACGTCGTCGACGGCCGTCGAAGGTCGCGCGTCGACGACGATTCGCGGACGCCTACAGCGTGTAGTCGTGGTCGCCGGTCTCCGACGCGAGGAACCCCTCGGCGAGGTCGATGGCGGCGGCGACGTCGTCGCCGTGCACGCTCTCGGTCGGCGTGTGGAGGTACCGCGTCGGGAACGAGATGGCGCCGACGGGCGTCGCGCCCGCGGACCGCTGGAGGCTCCCCGTGTCGGTGCCGCCCGCGGGCAGGACCTCGTGCTGGACGGGAATCGACTCGTCGTCCGCGACCGCGCGCAGGCGGTCGACGACCTTCCGGTTCGGGAGGACGCTCGAGTCCTTGAACTTGATCCCGGCGCCGTCGCCGAGGCGCGTGACGTACTTGTCGTCGTCCGTCTCGGGGACGTCGTTCGCGACGGTCGTGTCGAGCGCGAGCGCGAGGTCCGGTGCCAGGTCCACGCCGATGGCCTCCGCACCGCGGAGTCCGACCTCTTCCTGCACCGTGGCGGCGAGATGCACGGTCACGGGCGGGTCCTCGAGTCGGTCGGCGAGCTCGCAGAGCGCGAACACGCTCACGCGGTTGTCGACGGACTTGCCGTTGACGCAGTCGCCGACGACCGCGGTCGTCTGCGTGGTGGTGACGCGGTCGCCGACGTGCACGCGCTCGCGGACCTCGTCGGCGGGCAGGCCGAGGTCGACGTCGACGTCGTGGACCTCGCGGTCGTCGTCGTCGGACCCGCCCGAGTGCGGGGGGATGGAGCCGATGACGCCCGTGAGGGCCTCGTCGTCGGTGTGGACGACGACGCGCTGCGCGCGCAGGACCTCGGGGTCCCAGCCGCCGAGCGCGTCGATCTGCACGAACCCGTCCTCGTCGACGTTGCGCACCATGAACCCGATCTCGTCCATGTGCGCGGCGACGACGACCTCGTACTCGGGCGTCTCCGAGCCCTCGATGGTGCCGACGAGGTTCCCCATCGCGTCGCTCCGCACGGCGTCGACGGTGCCGTCGAACTCGCGTCGAACGACGTCGCGGACCGCGTCCTCGTAGCCTGGTACGCCGTGGGTCTCCGTCAGTTCGACGAGCAGCGACTCGTCGAAGGCAAAGTCCGTCATGGCAGCCACTCGAACGGCCGCATACAAAAGCCGTTAGAACCACGACGACGTCGCCGGAAGTCGGCGATGGGAGAGCGTCGGCGTCGGTACCGGGTGAGTGCGTCGATTCAGGCGTGCGTACGGACGCGCTGTCGAGCGGCGGCGAGGACGTCCGTGAGCGCGTGGCGTTTGAGGACGGCGAACCCGAGGAAGATGACTGCGAACCCGAGCGCGGTCGTGGTGTCGACGACGTTCCCGAAGATCGCCCAGCCGACGAGTGCGGCGACGACGGGTTCGAGGTACGCGACGAGCGTGATCTCGGTCGCGCCGACGCGTTCGAGGAGTTCGAAGTAGACGAGGAACGCGACTGCGCCGGAGGCGAGCGCGAGGTACGCGAGCGCGACGACGGCGTCGGTCGTCCACGTCGCGTCCGCGAGGGATTCGCCGCGGGCGAGGCTCGCGACGTGCAGGCCGACGGCACCGCCGACCATCCCCCACGCTTGCGTGGTGGGTTTCGGGAGGCCGGCGTCGAAGGGACGTGCGAGGACGCTCCCGAGTGCGAAGCACGCGGTGCCGGCAAGGACGAGGCCGACGCCGACGACGCTCCCGTCGAGCACGCCAGGTGCGGGATTGACGACGACGCCGACGCCGAGGATGCCGAGCGCTACCCCGACGAGCCCGGTCGTGGTCAGGGGTTCCTCGAGGTCGAGTGCGCTCCCGAACCCGGCGGTGAGGACTGGCGAGAGCGAGACGACGACGGCCGCGAGCGCGCCGGAGACGTACGTCTCGCCGACGTAGAGGAGTGCGGGGTACGCTCCGAAGACGAAGACGGCGGGGACGAGGACGGACGCGAGTTCCGTTCGCGTGCGCGGCCGCCAGCGGTCGGTTGCGGCGACGGCGTACGCGAGCACGACGACGCCGGCGACGTCGTAGCGGAGTGCGGCGAACGCGAGCGCCGGGACGTGATGGAGGCCGACCTCGATCGCGACGAACGACGTCCCCCACAGGATGGCGAGCGATACGAACATGAGGCTCGTGTCTGGAAGAGCTCTCCAGTACTTCTGCGAAATCATCGGTTTCAATCCAACGCCAGCCGACGGCAGTATTAAAGGCTATTGCAATCAGAGTCTCAAAATCGACATTGTGAATTGCTACTGAGAAGAACGTTGGACGAATCTACAATCTTCTTCCGGATTCTGGATTCCATTCGAACTCGCTGCCGTCGGGAAGCCTGAAGACCCCCGCGGCCGAGCGTCGAGGCATGGACGACCGCGACGTGCGCCTCCTGAAGGCCATCGCCGACCTCGGCACCGGCAGCCCCGAGCGCCTCCACGAGGAGACCGGCATCCCCGTCTCCACGATCCACTACCGCCTCAACAACCTCCGCGAGGCCGGCGTCATAGAGAACGACTGCTACGACCTCGACCTCGACGCCCTCGGCCTCGGCGTCACCGTCATCCTCGAAGTCCTCACCGACTACTCCGGCAGCCACGAGCACGTCGCCGAGGACGTCGAAGCCATCGAGGGCGTCACCCAACTGTTCTCCACGATGGGCGAGACCGACTACGTCGCCATCGCGCGCCTCACAGACGGCGACGACGTCGGTCGCCTCATCCGCGACTTCGAGTCCGTCGACGCCGTCGAACGCACCAACTCCACGTACGTTATCGACGAGATCCACGAGGACTCGCGCGGCCTCTCGAGTTACAGCATGGACACGCTGCTCGCGACGCTCACCGACGACTGACGAACCCCACCTCACCACCGCCCGCCATCGAACGTGACCGAAGACGCACCGACCGTGACGGACGACGCATCGACCGAAACCGAAGACGCACCGACAGTGACGGACGACGCACCCACCGACGAAGCCGCCATCCGCGAGCGCTTACAGGACGTCCTCGCGGACGTCGCGTTCCCCGTCGCGGACCCACTCGAGGTCGCCGCCGGTGTCGACGCCCCCCACGCGGAGCGCGTCGTCGTCGACGACCGACGGTTCACCGCGATGGAACTCGCCGTCCGCCTCGAACCACACCACGAGTTCCCCTACGAGACGGCGTCCGCGCTCGTCGACGACGTCCTGGCGGGACTGCGCGAAGAAGAACTCCTCTGAGTCGACCCGCCGGCTACCGCTCGACCTGCGGGTCGGCGACGAGGTCGCGGCGCTGCTCGCGGAGGTGCGCGGGCATCTCCGCGAACACGTTCTCGAACATCTCGCCAGCGTCGTAACCCGTGTGCTCCTCGGCCGCCGTCACCGCCTCCTTGACCGTCTCCGTCGCCCACTCCTGGGTCGCCGCCTCGTCCGTCTCCGACCACTCGAACTCCTCGCCGAGGTACGTGCGAGCGCGATCCAGGGGGTCCTCGAGCCGCCAGTCCTCCGCGTCCGCCTCGTCCCGGTACTTCGAGGGGTCGTCCGTCGTCGTGTGCGCGCCCTTCCGGTACGTCACCGCCTCGATGAGCGTCGGCCCACCGCCGTTCCGCGCCTTCTCCAGGGCCTCAGTGACGACGTCGTACACCGCGAACACGTCGTTTCCGTCGACGCGCACGCCATCGAACCCGTACGCCTGGGCCTTCTGGGCGATGGTCGCGCTCGCCGTCTGGCGCTCGCGCGGCACCGAGATCGCGTAGCCGTTGTTCTGACAGAAGAACACCGTCGGCGTCTCGAACACGCCCGCGAAGTTCAGTGCCTCGTGGAAGTCCCCTTCCGAGGTCGCGCCGTCGCCGAACGACACGAGCGACGCGACGTCGTCGCCCTTGTACTTCGCCGCCATCCCGACGCCGACGGCGTGCGGTAACTGGGTGGCGATGGGGATCGTCGGGGGGAACGTCGTCAGGTCCGCGGGGTCCTCGCGGTCGATGTAGTTCCCGTCGCCCGAGAGGTGCAGGAGCACCTCGCGGAGGTCGAGGCCCCGCTGGAGGTACATCGCGTGGTCGCGGTACGTCGGGAACAGGTAGTCCCGGTCGGGCATTGCCGCCGCGGCGCCGACCTGGGCCGCCTCCTGGCCAGCCATCGGCGCGTACGTCCCTATCCGGCCCTGTCGGTGGAGGCTCACGGCTTTCTCGTCGAATGTCCGGGCGAGTACCATCGTCTCGTAGAGCGAGCGTGCTCGCTCGGCGGAGACGGAGTGGTCGTCGATCTGGGAGCCGCCCGGAGACATGACGCGAACGATGTTATCGGCCTTCGACATAGAGGACACCTGAGGGTCTATCGGACAGACGCCCGCATCAGTAATAAAGAATCGCCCCACTCTCCGTCCGCCGTCGAATCGAAACCACTCACTTAAACTGACCGTAGATTCGACGGAGTAACTCCGCCCTACGACACGGGGACGGTGACGAATCGTCGAATCGAGCGACGGGTTCGCAAACCCGAAATCCTAACACCGCGCGTCGATTCCTGAGAGCCAATGACAGACTGGATCGGTGCGACGTTCACCAGCGACGCGGGCTGGAATCACCTGGAGACGCTCGTCGACGTCGGCGACCGCATGGCCGGCAGCGACGGAGAGCGGACGGCAGCGGCGGCGACGCGGGACGCACTCGCCGACGCCGGCGCGCGCGACGCACACCTCGCCGAGTTCCCCATCCAGGGCTGGAAGCGCGGCGACAGCCACGTCGACGCGAGCGGCGAACGCTACGACGAACAACACCAGGCCCTCGCGCTCCCGCGCTCGCCAGCCGGAACCGTCTCGGGCGAACTCGTCGACCTCGGCCACGGCCTCCCGCGGGACTTCGAGACGGCAGACCTCGAGGGGAAGGTCGTGCTCGCGCGCTCGGACGTCCCCGAGTGGTACGACCGCTACCTCCACCGGCGCGAGAAATACTATCACGCCGTCGAAGCCGGTGCCGCAGCGTTCCTCTACCAGAACCACGTCGAGGGCTGCCTCCCGCCGACGGGAAGCGTCGGCACCGAAGCCGACCCCGTCGGCGAAATCCCCGCCGTCGGCGTCTCCGCCGAAGCCGGCGCGCGCATCGCTCGCCGCGCCGACGGCGACCTCGTCGAGGTATCCGTCGACGCAACCCTCGACGACGCCACCAGCCAGAACGTCCACGCCACGCTCGGCCCCGACACCGACGACGAAGTCCTCCTGACGAGCCACGTCGACGCGCACGACATCGCCGAAGGCGCGATGGACAACGGCGCCGGGACCGCCGGCGTCGTCGAGGTGACGAAGGCACTCGCCGCACGCGAGAGCGAACTCGACACGCGCGTCCACGTCGTCTGCTTCGGCGCCGAAGAGGTCGGCCTCGTCGGCTCGACCCACCTCGCGAACGAGACCGACCTCGCAGACGTCGCCGCGGTCTGCAACCTCGACGGGATCTGTCAGGGCCGCACGCTCGGGTTCTACGCGCACGGGTTCGACGAACTCGAAGCCGTCGTCGAGGACGTCGCAGACCGCCTCGACCAGCCCGCGTACGTCACGCCCGAACTCGGCCCGCACAGCGACCACTGGCCGTTCACCCAGTGGGGCGTCCCCGGCACGCACGCCTACGGGAAGACCACCGGCGACGGCCGCGGCTGGGGGCACACGCACGCCGACACCCTCGACAAACTCGAGCAGCGCGACCTCCGCGAACAGGCCATCGTACTCACCGAACTCGTCGTCGCCCTCGCCGACGCCGACACCACCATCCCCCACCGCGACCCCGGAGAAATCGCCGACCAACTCCGGGACGAAGACCTCGCCGAAGGCATGCAAGTCACCGGCGACTGGCCGTACGACGACTGACGCACCGAGGACCGACCACGCGACGCACCGACTCGGCCCCGGGCGACCGCGGCCGGCACCCCCCGACGGCACGCCATCGAGACAGGCAGGGTTTTTACTCGCCCCACCGCAACGCCGGGTATGGACGACTCCAAGAGGGCGTCCACGGTCGTCGGCATCGTCGACGTCGCCGACGCCACCGCGCCCGACGTCAGCGCGCTCGCCGCCGCCGTCGACGACGCCACCGCGCTCGTCGACGACGCCCGCGCGCTCGCCACCGCCGACGTCGACGCCGTCGTCGCCCGCGGCGAACGCTCGCTCTACGAGTGCGTTCGCGCCCGCGTCGACGCGCCCGTCCTCCCCATCGACACCGACCACGGCACGCACGGCGTCCCCCACCGGGACGCCGCCGCCGCCATCGCCGCCCTCGTCGCCGACACCTACGAGACCACGACCCGGACGACGCTCGCCGTCGCCACCGAGACCATCGAGCCGGTTCGCGCACTCGCCGACGTCACCCTCGTCACGAGCGAACCCGCACGCATCAGCGAGTACACGCTCACCGCGACCGACCGCATCGTCGGCCGGTTCCGCGCCGACGGCGTCGTCCTCGCCACCCCCGTCGGATCACAGGGATACGCGCGCGCCGCCGGCAGCCACGTCCTCGCCCCACACACGGGCGTCCTCGCAGCCGTCCCGATCGCGCCGTTCGCCACGAACGCCGACGACTGGATCGTCCCCGACGACGACGTCTCCCTCACCGTCGAACGCGACGAAGGCGACGTCTCCCTCCGCATCGACGACCGCCACGTCACCACCGTCGGGCGCGAAGCGACCGTCGACGTCACCACGGACGACCCGCTCACGCTCGCGATCACCCCCCAGAGCACCGGGCCGTGGCCGCACGCATTGGAAAAACACTAATGGCTCGTCCACACAGGTCCACCTATGGACCCAGCGACGATGTTCGGACCCCTCGACGCCATCCTCACCACCGAGGTCCTCGGCGTCGTCCTCTTCAAGTACCTGCTGGTCGTGCTCGTGCTCGCGAACATGGCGACCCGCATCCTCGCCTACAAGCGTAACGTCAACGAAGCCGACGACGAGGACGCAACGACCGCGTCCAGGCACCCACTGCACGCCGCGACCACGATTGCACTCATCCTCACGACGTTCTACTACGCCACGTACGCCCCCCACGGCGGCGTCGTCCTCACCATGCTCGTCCTCGGACTGTTCCTCACGGACTTCTTCGAGTTCGAGACCCGCGCCGTCGACATCCGCAAGGACGACCACGTCCGCCGACCGAAGGGCGCACTCGTCGCGTCCCTCCTCGTCCTCGCGTACGCCACCTTCCAGCTCGTGAACGAGTTCGCGCTCTTCGTCGACACCCTCTCCCAGATCCTCTGACCGGCCGTTCACAGCACGTTTTCACGCCGCCATCGACGCCACTAGCAACCCCGTTCGGCCTCCCGAACGAGACTCCGTCCTCCCGAACGAGACTCCGTCCTCCCGAACGAGACTCCGTCCTCCCGAACGAGACTCCGTCCTCCCGAACGAGACTCCGTCCTCCCGAACGAGACACCGGCCGACCAGTCGACGATAGCGACCCCGCACGTCACCGCAAGCTGCACGACCACTCTCAGAGAAACACGGCCACGTCACCACCCAGCTTCCCCCGCCCCGACCACGGACACGCCAGGGCGTTCGACGCCGGCCAACCCCGACGTCCCACGCCGCGTTCGACACACCCGACGCCCCACACACCGCCTCACGCAACCACCTCCGACGCGAAACCACCTCCCCTCCACAGCCATCGTTCAACTGGAGACACAATCGCCGTCTCGCGCGCGGACACCAGCGGCTCCACGGCGTCGAGAACGGGAGAGAACGAGACCGCTAGCTCGCGAAGTGCTCGCGCGTCTGCTCGGCCGCCGGAATCACGATCCAGAACGTCAAGACGCCGATGATGATGAACCAGCGCAGCCCGCTCTCCAGGACGAGCGCCATCTCGCCCCACATCCCGGGGTCACCCGGTGGCGCGCCCGTGAGCTGTGCACCCTCGAACGACGGCGTCTTGTACCAGCCGGCGAGCACCATCCAGACCAGGCCGACGCCGGTGAGGATGGCCGTGCCTTTGGCGAATTCGTCAGCCATTACCTGAACCTTCGTCGGATTCGTCTTTAGACTTTCCCATTCCCCGAGTGCGAAAGCGCGTCGAGAACGCGTACACGAACGCACCCAGGACGATACTCCCGAGGCCAGCGAGCGCCAGCACGACGTTCACGTCCGACGCCGCCGCCTGCGCTCGGTTCGTCGCCGCGTCAAGCGCCACGAACCCGAGGATGACCGCGACCATCGCGATCAACGTCGCGAACACCGTCACCGTCTTGTACACCCGCATCGGCACCTCGACCTCGCGAGACCCACGAGAACCACCGTCTACCGAGTCATCGTCCGTCATCGAAACAAGGAAATACCGGGTTACTTCGGCGGCCGCAGCCGATAGTACCGCCGGTTCAGGTCGTACATGTACCCCTCCTGCATCGACCGAAGCACCGCGTACGTGATCGTCCCCGCAACGATCGGCAGCAGGAACGTCACGTCCAGCAGGAGGTTCGAGTCCATCGGGAGCAGGTTCTTGATCGAGAGCATACTGATCGTGAACGCGAACGTCACGCCGAACATCCCGACCGCAGCCCAGAACGGCTGCTCGACGGGCCGGCGCGCACTCCCCTTGTTCAGGAACGGGACGATCGCGATGACGCCGACGACGACGAGGTTCGCGATCACGCCGTACGTCCGGTCCGCCAGCAGCTTCGACCCACCAAGTAGCGACAGGTCGGGGTTCAGCGGGCCGAGCTTCAACAGCCCGAACGACCAGTAGAGGTACCAGTCCGGCAGGATGACCGCCGGCGTACTATTCGGATTCGCTGGCGGCCCAATGTGCGGCGGGAGCGTCGCCGACAGGAACAGGATCATCCCGACGAAGAAACTCGTCAGGGACAGGTTCCGGATCATCTCGTGGGGCCACGCCGGGAACGCGAGCACGTCCCGCTCGACGTAATCGGACTCCTGGCGGAGATCCTGATCCTCGCGACGCGCGCGCTCGAAGTACTCGTACGTCAACCGGGACAGCCCCTGCGTGCGCTCCTTGCGCTCGCGCCACGTCGGGGTCTCGTCGTCCGGCGCGACGATGCCGGTGCCACTACCGCCGTCGGCCATGGGTTCCTCGTCGTTGTTTTCTGACATGGTATTAGTGTGGTTCCGCGATGCCCTGCATCCAGACGATGCCGATGTGGACCGCGATGAGCGTCGTCACCACGAACGGCAACAGGAAGACGTGCAGGATGTACATGCGCTGCAAGGTCGACTGTGTCAACGTGAACCCGCCGAACATGAGCTGGGCGACCCACTCGCCGGCAAGCGGTACTGACAGCGACATCTCGACGCCGATCTGGCCCGCCCAGAACGCCAGCTGGTCCCACGGCAGCAGGTAGCCCGTGTACCCGAACACCATCGTCAGCGAGATGAGGACGATGCCGAGGATCCAGTTGAGTTCGCGCGGTTCCTTGTACGCCCCCGTGAAGTACACGCGGAGCATGTGGAGGAACACTGCCGCGACCATGACCTGCGCCGACCAGCGATGGATCGAACGGAGCATGAACCCGAAGTTCAGGTCGGTCATGATGAACACGATCTGGTTGTACGCCCCGGAGGGGTCACCGGTCGTCGCCGGCGCGTAGTAGAACCCGAGCAGCGCCCCCGAGAGTGCCGCGACGACGTACGCGATCGTCGAGAACGACCCGAGCGCGTACAGCGGGTACCAGTACCAGAACTTGTTGTCGAGATTGTACTGTTCGGTGTGACTCTTCGGCATCTGCATGTTGACCTTGTAGTAGAGGTCCTCGAGCAGCTCCAGGTAGTCGACGATGCGGAGTCGCCGGTCGAGCCAGACCAGGACCATCAGGTAGCCCTTCTCCACGGGCGTCAGGTCCTTCTTCTGCATCCAGCCGCTATGGTCGTATTCGTCTTTCTTCTCCAAGCTCATGCTGTCAGTCCTCCTGCTCCGGTCGCGGGAGTGCGACGAACGACTTCCGCACGATACTGAACGGGTCGTAGACCGACTGATGACACTGGCAGTAGATCTGGTCCGCCGCACCGAACTTCGCCGACCCCTCGAGGGTCTTGAAGCCGGGCACGCAACAGAAGTGCGTGCACTTGTTCAGCCACGCGATGCAGCCTTGCGCGGTCGACGCCTCGATCCACGGGTCCTCTTCGGCCAGTTCGAGGACGTTCTCCGAGCGGATGACCTGGATCGGCATCGTCTCCTGGGGCGACAGGTCCTGCGACCGCCACGTCCCGGAAGCGGGCTTCCCGTTCGATCGCGTCCCGAACGACGTGTTCCACTCCCGCCAGTCCTCGCCGAGTTCCGCGAAGTCGTCGACGTGTATCCGGTCGCCGCCCACGTCGCTGTGCCAGTCGTAGCCCGACGACGAGTACCGGAAGTAGTTGTCCTGGTCGGCGTCCGGGTAGACGCCGGAGTACGTCTGCACGCCACAGTACTGGAACCACGCCGAGGAGTACGTCACGTCCGACCCGCCGTAGTTCTCCGTGACGGCGGCGTCGTCGCCTTCCTCGTACTCCGGCCACGCACCCTTCAGGTAGCCTTCGTCGTCTATCTCGATGGGAATCTGGGGCATCCCGCGCGGTGCGGGGCCGTCGGTGTTCTCGACGGCGTAGAACGTCGTCGCTCCACCACCGGCGCCAGTCGGCGCGGTGGCGCTGTTGACCGCGGCTGCGCTCGCCGTCGTCACGCCCGCGAGGGCGGCGCCGCCGACGACGCCTTTGACGAACCGCCGACGGTCCGATTCGACCGGATACTTGTCTTCGTCCAGTGGCATGATTATCGCTTGTAGTACGGGTATACTGCCCGTTTCAGTGTCTCGATGGCGTCACCGCCGAACTGTTCGCCGTCGACGTCCTCCTCGCGGACGTAGAGGTCCTCCCACTTCCGCCGGCGCTTCTTGACGATCATGACGTCCGGGAGGAACTCCTTGCGGTACAGCAGGAGGATGAACGCCAAGTCCACGAAGATGATGGCGAGGATCGTGCCGAGGTACATGTTGCCGACTGCGTCGAGTCCCCAGCCGGCGATGAGACCGTACGTGAACAGGCCGACGAACACGACCTCTATGACGGTGAGGAGGACGATGGCGACCGCGGCAGCGGTGCTCTCCTGGGCCGGCTCGTAGCGATGAATGTCGCCGTAGTTGCTTCCTTTGGTCGACATCGTTATTTCTTGTTCGGGGCCGCAGTGTGTGCGGATTCGCCGTACTTGAGCGTGTAGAACGTGTAGAGGAGGGAGCTAATGATGGCGAGGATGGTCGCCAGGCCGACGAAGTGCGCCTGGAACGGCACGCCCATGTGCTCGGGGTTCTGTTCGCCGCCACCGCCTCCGGTGTCGACGCTGTCCTGAACGGTGATCGTCGCTTCCATCCCGGCACCGACGTGGGGCTGACAGAAGTACGCGTACTCGCCGTTCGTCGTGAACGTGTGCGAGTACTCGTGGCCGGTGTCGTACGTCTTCGAGTCCGGTCCTTCCGTACCCTCCCAGCCCGCGCCGTCGGGCTGGCTGTCGACGACGATGTTGTGGTCGTCCGACTCCCACACGAAGTTCACGGTCGTCCCGTTCGCGATCGTGAGGTCGGCCGGGTCGTACACGAGGTCGCCGTCGGGGCCGACGATGACCTCTTCGGTGGGGCCGGACGCTCCGCCGCCGCCGGTGGTCTCGTTCGCACCGCCAGTCTCGGTACCGTTGGTGGTACCGGTACCGTCCGGCGTCCCCTCCGTCGTCGTGTTGTTGGCCACACCGGACTGCCGTGTATCGTCGGCGGCAGCACCAGCGGACGCCGCGCCGGCTGCCGCGGCGGCCCCAGTAACGCCGCTGGCAGTTCTCAGAAAGTCCCGCCTTTTCATATACATCCGTAGGTCAGGATTGGCGTTGCTTAAACCCACCGATGCGGGCGTCTCGGGGGCCTCACGTGCTCGGGTTCGAGCCTTCGTCGCCCGTCGTTTCACCGGCGTCGTTCCGCTCGGTAGCGTCGTCCACTCCGGGTCGTTCTTCGTCCCGACCGTCCGCGGGGTGCGTTCGGTCGGCGTCGACCGAGGTCGCGCCGTCCGTGGCGGCGGTCGCGTCCTGGGTCGAGCGGTCGGCGTCGACGGCCGTCCCGCCGTCCTCCGTCGGGAGGAACGACGGCCGTTCGCCGTCCTCGAGGCCGACTGCACGCAGTCGCTCGCGGTACTCCTCTGCGCGGAACTTGTCGGAGAGCCTGGCGTTCGCGACGGTGAAGAACAGGACGAACGTGGCCGCGAGGAACAGCAGGCCGAACACGACCATCAGACCCCGTCCGAGTTCGCTCGTTCCGGTCGCACCGGGTGCGACGACGGCACCGACGAGGAGCACGAGCCCCGAGAGCCCGAGGACGCCAGCGATGACTTGCAGCATGAGGTTCCCGAGTTCGCCGCTGCCCTCCGGAACGTCGCCCGGACTCGGCAGGACGGCGTCCGCGGGAGGTTCCTCGACGTCGTAGGACTCCATCGAGCAGAGCGCGACCGTCGGCTTCACGTCCCGGAGCACCGTCCCGAATCCCTCGACGCTCCCGTCCTCGCGAACGAGCGCGTATCCCTCGTCGGAGAACGCGAGCACGGCGTCGACGCCCTCTACCGTCCGGCGTTCGACCACCGCGAACACGTCCCGGTACGCGACGCGTCGCTCGAGGTCGGCCGCGACGCGGTCGAGCAGTTCTTCGCCCGTGATCCAGGACTCGGCATCGAACGCCACGTCCCACTCGTCGGGCGTCATCTCCGCCATGTCCCCGGGCCCGAAGTCGTCGAAGTCGTACTTCTCCTCTACGCGCGCCCGCAATTCCGCGTCCGAGAGCGCGTCTTCGGAGGGGTCGGCGTCGTCCGAGGGCGCGACGTCCTCGGAGGGCTCGGCGTCGTCGCGTTCGCTCCCGGAGTCGGGGTCGTCGGCGGACGACGGTCGGGAGTCGTTCATCGCGCGTTAGTTCGGCCCACGCCGGTTTACCCTTTCCGACCGCGGGCGTCCGGGAACGCGTCCTTTAGGACACCCCGGCCGCAAGGGCCGGGCATGGTCGAAGACGTGGTGGTTGCGACGGTCGTCGTCCTCGTCGTCACCGCCAGCTTCCCGTTCTACGTCTACGGCGCTTGGTACATCATCAACCAGCCGGTCGTGACGTGGGACGTCCTCACGCACCACCTGAAGTTCGTCGTCACCGGCCTCGTCCTGAACACGGTCCCCGTGGTCACGTGGATGGCTCCGCGACTGATCGAGAACCTGAGTAGCCTCACCGCCCTCCACGCGTTCTTCGGCCTGCAGGCGTACGCGATGCTCCTGTTCGGCCTCTGGGGGATCGTCCGCATCTTCCAGGCCAAGCGCGCCGCGGACCTCTACGACGACCCAGACCAGGACGTCTCGATCGACGAACTCCACGAGCACATGGGGAAGTGGCGGACGCGCCTCCGCGTCGGCGTCTTCGGGTACGTCTTCTTCTGGATTCTCGCGTACCTCGTCGGCGTCGCCCGGTACCTGCGATGGTACACCATCATCTAGAGGCGCTCGCGACCGTCGGGTTTCGCGCCAGTTCTGGCCGCTACTTCTGGCGGTTCGGCATCTCGTCGGGCGCGTTGTCGTGGTTGTTCTGCTCGCGCGCCTCGTCGTTGAGCTTCTCCGTGTTCGTTCGGTTCCCCGGCTCGTTCTCCACTTCCTCCTCCTCGACGGCCTCGTCGTGCGCGTCGTCGACGTCCACGAGTTCCTCCGTCGGCACGTTCGTCCGCTCCTCTGGCGACAACTCGACGTGTTGCTCGGCGTCCCGCTCCGCTTCCTCGGTCGTGTCCTCGTCGCCAGTGGTTTCGTCGTGCGTCTCCTCGTCGACCTCGCGGTCCGTGTGTGCCATGCGCGAACTTGCCACTGGACGTGCGTAGGTGCGGCGCCAAATCGGATTGGCCGAACGAGAGAGACGCCGCCGAGGCCGCGAGCCCCAGCTACCAGGGGTCGCCGCTCGCCAGGTCAATCTCGCTGTCGCCCTGCTCCGAGGGACAGACGTCCGCGAGCACGCACTCGCCGCACTCCGCAGTCCGAGCGCCGCAGACGGCGCGCCCGTGGTCGATGAGGAGGTGCGTGAACTGCTGCCACTCGCTCTCGGGGACGACGTCCAGCAGGTCCCGCTCGATGGCTTCCGGTCGCTCCGCCTCCGTGAGACCGAGGCGACGCGACAGTCGCTGGACGTGCGTGTCGACGACGATCCCCTCAACGACGTCGTGGCCGTGCTGGAGGACGACGTTCGCCGTCTTCCGACCCACGCCCGGGAGGTCCGTGAGCGCACTCATCTCGTCGGGGACCCCCCCGTCGTGCTCCGCGAGCAACTGCTCGCCGATCCCCTTCAGGTAGCCCGCCTTGCTGTTGTGGAACGTAATACCGTAGATCGCGTCCGCGAGCTCGTCCTCGCTCGCGTTCGCGTAGTCCTCGGGACGCTGGTAGGTCTCGAAGAGATCCTCGGTGACGTCGTTCACGCGCTCGTCCGTGCACTGCGCGGACAGCACGACCGCGACGAGGAGCTCCAGACGCGACGCGTAGTTCAGCGAGATCGTCGAGTCGGGGTACTCCTCGTGGAGGCGCTCGACGACCGTCTCGGCCTGCGCCCGTCGCGAATCCAGTGGGGTTCCCATACTCGCTTCGTCGAAACGCCGCGGTTTCAGGCGTTCGGTTCCGGAACCGCGCGAGAGCGGACGAGAGGGGGGAGCGAGGACCGCCGCCGCCGCGTCGCCGTGGGTTTTAAGCGGGCCGTCGTCTCCCGTAGTGGTATGAAAGCAACCGCGATGGCGCACCCGATCCAGGGCCTCGTCAAGTACCACGGGATGCGCGACGACATCGAACGACTCCCCTACCACGACTCCATCAGCGTCTGCACGGCGCCGAGTCACACGAAGACCACCGTCGAGTTCTCCATGGACTACGACGAGGACACCTATATCGTCGACGGCGAGGAACTAGATGGCTCGGCGTTCGACCGCGTGGAACGCGTCGTCGAGAAGGCGCGGTCGATGAGCGACGCCGCCCACACCGTCTACCCCGTCAGACTTGAGAGCGAGAACTCGTTCCCGTCGAACGTCGGCCTCGGATCCTCCTCGTCTGGCTTCGCCGCCGCCGCTCGCGCACTCGCCGACGCCGCCGAACTCGACGCGACCATCGAGGACATCTCCACGATCGCTCGCGTCGGCTCCGCGAGCGCGGCACGCGCCGTCACCGGCGGATTCTCCTACCTGAGCGCCGGGATGAACGACCAGGACTGTCGGAGTCACCGCATCCCGACCGACCTCGAGAGCGAACTCAAGACCGTCGTCGCGCTCGTTCCCGCGTACAAGGAGACCGACGACGCGCACGCGGAGGCCGAACGCAGCCACATGTTCGGCGACCGGATGGCGCACGTCCACGAGCAACTCCAGGACTGCAAGGACGCCCTCCACGAGAACGACCTCGAGCGCGTCGGGCACATCGCCGAACACGACTCGCTGAGTCTCGCCGCGACGACGATGACCGGCCCCGAGGGCTGGGTGTACTGGAAGCCCGCGACGCTCTCCGTGTTCGACAAAGTCCGGAACCTCCGCGAGAACGGGTACGAGGACGACGACGACGTCGACTCGGTCCCGGTCTGGTTCTCGACTGACACCGGCGCATCGGTGTACGTCAACACGACCGCCGACCACGTCGAACGCGTCAAAGAAGCCGTCGCGGAGACCGGCGTCAAGACCACGATCTGGGAGGTCGGCGGCCCCGCGAAACTCCTCGACGACGACGAAGGGCTCTTCTAACCGGTCGCGTAACCGCCGCGGGGTCACCCAAAGCCCCTTGACCCACCCTCCCGTAGGCGCCGCCAATGGCGAAATGCGACGAGTGCGGCAAGCACGAGAACATGCCGTACGAGTGTTCTCACTGCGGGAGCACGTACTGCGGCGAACACCGCTTGCCGGAGAAGCACGACTGTCCGGGGTTGACGGAGTGGAACGACCCCAAGGGCGTGTTCGATAGCGGGTTCGACGACTCGGTGCAGGCCGAGAGCGACGGTTGGTCGCTGCCTTCGTTCACGCTCTTCGGGCCCGGTGGCGCGCTCTCGTACTTCCGCGGGAACATGACGTACGTGTTCCTGGCACTGATGTTCATCACGTGGATGATGCAGTGGATGGTGTTCAACTTCGTCGGGCAAGGGGTGTACCTCGACGTGTTCATCCTGTCCTCGGACCACCCCGAGTACGTGTGGACGTGGGTGACGTCGATCTTCGCGCACTCCCCGCCGCCGAGCCTCGGGCACATCGCGGGGAACGCCATCGTGATATTCTTCTTCGGCCGACTGGTCGAGGACATCGTCGGCTCCAGGGACTTCACGCTCCTGTTCCTCGGAACGGGGATGCTCGCGGGACTCGGCCAGATCGGGCTGGCGATGGTGATGGCGCCGGGCGAGTTCGCGGGCGTCCTCGGTGCGAGCGGCGCGGCACTCGCGATACTCGGCGTGCTGACGGTTCTCGCGCCGGACTTGAAGGTATACATCTGGTTCGTGCTCCCCGTCCCGATCTGGGCGATCACGATCTTCTACGCGCTCATCTCGACGCTCGCCATCATCGGTGGCGGCATCGGTGCCGGTGGCACGGCCCAGGGCGCGCACCTCATCGGGCTCCTGCTCGGGCTCGCGTACGGCAAGCACATCGAGGGGCGGGTTCGGCGCCCCCAGAGCATCGGCATGGGCGGCGGCCCCGGTGGTCCCGGCGGCCCGGGCGGTCCGGGCGGCCCCGGTGGTCGTCGTCGGTTCTGATGGACGTCGTTCGCCCCGAGTTCCTGCCGGACGCGGACGCGTCCCGCGAGGAGATGGAAGCCCAGCAGCGCGCCGTCGCGGAAGCGGCGACGTTCGTCGACGACTTCGCGTTCGACGCGGCGCGCGTCGGGCGGCCAGAGGGGCCGTTGGTCGCGGGCGTCGATCAGGCGTTCCTCGACGACCGGGCGGTGTCCGCGGTCGTCTGCGTCCGCGGCGACGTCGTCGTCGAGCGCACGTTCGCGGTGACGCCACTCGAGATTCCCTACATCCCCGGGCTCCTCTCGTACCGCGAGGGCGGCCCGATCGTGGACGCGCTCTCCCAGCTGGAGTCGGAGCCGGAGCTCCTCTTCTTCGACGGGAGCGGCCGCATCCACTTCCGGGAGGCCGGCATCGCGACGCACATGGGCGTCGTGTTCGACGTGCCGGCGATCGGGGTGGCGAAGAACTTGCTCTGTGGGACGCCCGACGGCGACGTCGACGGGCTCGCGGACGGCGAGCGCGTGCCGGTGCTGGCGAACGCGGACGTGACCGCGCCCGACGGCGAGGTGATCGGGTACGCGGTCCAGTCCCGCCAGTACGCGTCGGGCGCGCAATCGATCAATCCGCTCTGGGTGAGCCCCGGACATCGCGTGAGTGCGTCGACCGCGGCGGACGCGGTGCTCGCGTCGACGGCGGGGTACAAGCTCCCGGAGCCGACGCGGCTCGCTGACGCGTACGCCGACGAGGCGAAAGCGACCGTCGAGTGACTGTTAACACGCGACCGTCGAGTGAACGCGGACTGTCGCGGTGGTGGCGAGCAGGCGACCCGTGGACGTGTGCGCGTCGGCGGGTCGCGCTCCCGCCTGGACCGACGCGCGGCGACTGTCAGGTGACGGCGACGGGTGGCCGCGGCTTCGTATTTGGACCCTCGGGAGTGGTGTGGGCGGCTGGGAACCGGTGACACTTACGTACCCGCCGGTCGAACGCCGGAGCATGACCGACGCGGACGAGTCGCCGGCGACCGCCGACGACGCGGCTGGCGTGGAGACGCGGCACAAGGACGTCTGCATCGTGACCGGGTCGTCCTCGGGGATCGGGCAGGCGACGGCGGCGCGGTTCCTCGCGGAGGACTGGGTCGTGTACGCGACGGCACGAGATGAAGCGGACGTCGCGGACCTCGCCGACGCCGGCTGTCGGACGGCGGAACTGGACGTGACTGACGGCGAGCAAGTCGAGGCGGTCGTCGATCGCGTGATCGACGAGCAAGGGCAGGTGGATTGCGTCGTGAACAACGCGGGGTTCGCGCAGTTCGGGCCGCTCGAGGACGTGACGACCGAGTCCGTCGAGCGCCAGTTCGACGTGAACGCGTTCGGGCCGCATCGGCTCGCTCGCGCCGTCCTCCCGCACATGCGCGAGGCCTGCGACGGGACGATCGTGAACGTGTCGAGCGTCGTCGGCGAGCTCTCGCTCCCGGGATCGGGAGCGTACGCGGGGTCGAAGGCCGCGGTGGAGTCGATGAGCGACGCGCTCCGTGCGGAGGTCGAGGAGTTCGGCGTGGACGTCGTCGTGGTCGCGCCGGGGCCGGTCGACTCGGAGTTCTACGATCGCGCGGACGACGAGCTGGCGTCGACGGCGCAGCGATCGGGCGCGTACGAGGACATCTACGAGCTCTACGACGACGCGGCGTCGATGGGCGGCTTCGGGCCGGCGTCGATCGGTCCGACCGTGGTCGCGGACGCGATCGTGAACGCGGCGAGTGCGACGGACCCGGCGCCGCGGTACCCGGTCGGTCCGGTCGCGAAGTACGCGGGGCTGGCGCAGTTCGTCCCCAAGCGCGTGCGCGATCGGTTGTTCTCGCTGGCGCGTCGACTGTTCGCCTGAGTCGTGTTCGAGGTCGTCGGTTCGGACTCGGAGTCGCTCCCGGCGGTCGTCGAGTCGGCGGTAGCGTGCCTGTCGGCTGGCGTCCGGCGAGCCGACCCGGCGCGGGCGACGCGGGACGCCGTCGCGGTCGACGACGGTGCGGTCGACGACGAGGAGTCCGACGACGCGACGCTCGTGGTCGATGGCGAACGGTACTCGCTGGCGGGCGTCGAGCGCGTGCTGGTCCTCGGCGGCGGGAAGGGCAGCGACCGGGTGGCGGCGGCGCTCGTGGACGCGCTCGACGGGCGCGTCGAGGGCGGCGTGGTGGCCGTCGACGAACCCACCGAGGGCGTGGACGCGGGGCCGGTGTCGGTGCGGGTCGGCGACCATCCGTTGCCGAGCGAGCGCGGGGTGGCGGCGGCGTCGGCGGTCCGGGAGCGGGCGGTGGCGGCGGACGCGTCGACGCTCGTGCTCGCGGTGGTTTCTGGCGGGGCGAGCGCGCTCCTGCCCGCGCCCGTGGACGGCGTCGACCTGGACGCGCTCCGGTCGGTAACGCGCGACCTGCTGGACGCGGGGGCGAGCATCGGGGAGGTGAACGCGGTCCGCAAGCACGTCTCGACGCTGAAGGGCGGTCGGCTGGCGGTCGCGGCGTCGCCGGCGCGCGTGGTGACGGTCGCGGTGTCGGACGTGGTCGGCGACGACCCGGCGACCATCGGGAGCGGGCCGACGGCACCGGACGGGTCGACGTACGCGGACGCACTCGACGTGCTCTCGCGGTACGACGTCGCCGCGCCGGCGGTTCGCGCGCACCTCGCGGCGGGCGAGCGCGGCGACCACACTGAGACGCCGGGGCCGGACGACGCAGCGTTCGACGACGCGGGCTATCACGTCGTCGCGTCCGCGCGGACGGCGGTGGCGGGCGTCAGGGCGGCCGCCGAGGACCGGGGTCTGGCGTCGCGCGTGCTCTCGACGACGGTCGACGGCGAGGCGTCGCCGGCGGGTCGCGTGCACGCCGCGATCGCGCGCGAGGTCGCGGCCACCGACGAGCCGGTGACGGCTCCCGGAGTAGTCCTCTCAGCTGGCGAGACGACGGTGACGGTCACGGGCGACGGCACGGGCGGCCCGAACCAGGCGTTCGTGCTCGGCGCGGCGATCGCGCTCGCGGAGGGACCGTCGCTACCCGACGGCGTCGAGGTCGCGGTCGCGGCGGTCGACACCGACGGCCGAGACGGCTCGTCCGAGGCCGCTGGCGCAGTGCTCGCCGGCGACGCGCTCGCGGACGCGGACGCGCTCGCCGGAGCGCGGCGCGCGCTCGCCGACGACGACGCCACCGGGTTCTTCGAGCGCGTCTCCGACGACCAGCGCGTGGACGGCGGACTGCTCCACTCGGATGCGACCGGGACGAACGTCAACGACCTCCGCGTCATCGTCGTCGCGCCGACCTGACCCGCCGGCGACCGCTGCATCGTCACGGCAGCGACCGGCGACTGCGACCCGACCGCTCTCTCGCTGCAGTCGGTTCGACCCCCACCGCGCTCGCGCTCGCAGTCGATTCGACCCCCACCGCTCTGGCGCTCGCAGTCGATTCGACCCGCATCGTTTTGACGCTGGCCGCCCGAGCGTCGGCCGTGAAGGGGTACGAGCGCAAGCAACTCCTGGAGCGGATCGAGCGCGAGAGCGCGACGGTCGGCGCGGACATTCCCGAGACGATCGACGTGCAGGGCGAGGAACTGGACCTCCAGTCGTTCGTGTTCGAGACCAAGCGCGTGGACGCGGTGCCCGCCGAGGACCGCGAGCGCGTCCAGGAGGCGAAGAAGAACCTCCGCCGGGAGCGCCTCCAGCGCAAGCAGCGCCTCGAGGACGACCCCGACCTCTCCTTCGAGGAGGGGGAGGCCGTCGTCGGTGCGATCATCGGCCTGGACCGCGCGCTGAACGCGCTGGAGAGCATCGGCCCGACGGACATAGAGCGGGAGGTCGAGGCGAAGCAGGCGGCCGACCGGAAGCGCTGGATGAACTTCCTCCAGCAGGCGCTCGGGCACGACGAGGACGGGCCGCGAACCGGCCCGTGACGACGACGCACTCATCGACTCATGGCACTCAAGCAAGACGTCGCCGACGAACTGGAAGCGTACGCGAACCTCCTCGACGCCGACGGCGTCGAGTACAAGCCGAACGTCTACCGGCGCGCGGTCGAGAGCGTCCGCGAGTACCCGGGCGCGCTCGAGGCGCTCGCCGACGAGGGCGAGGACGCCCTGATGGAACTGGACGACGTGGGCGAGGCGATCGCGTCGAAGATCGTGGAGTTCCACGAGACGGGCGCGATCGAGGAACTCGAGGAGATGCGCGAGCGCTACCCGGTGGACATGCGGGCGCTCTTGCGCGTCGAGGGCGTCGGCCCGAAGACGGTCGGGACGCTGTACGAGGAACTGGGCGTGACGGACCTCGACGAACTGGAGGCGGCGGCCGAGGCGGACCGCATCCAGGAGGTGAAGGGGTTCGGCGCGAAGACCGAGGGGAACATCCTCGAGAACGTCCCGTTCGCGCGCGAGGCCGGCCAGCGAGAGCTCCTCGGTGACGCCCGGCCGGTCGCGGAGCGCGTCCGGGCGTGGGTGAGCGACCTCGACGCCGTCGACGAGGCGGAGGCGGCGGGGTCGGTGCGGCGGTGGCGGGCGACCATCGGCGACGTGGACGTGCTCGCGGCGAGCGAGCGCGGGCAAGCGGTCGTCGACGCGTTCGCGGACTGGGAGGCGGCGGACTCGGTGATCGAGGCTGGGGAACAGAAGGCGTCGGTCTGGATGGACGGGATGCGCGTGGACCTGCGCGTCGTCGTCCCGAACGAGTTCGGGAGCGCGCTCCAGTACTTCACGGGGAGCAAGGACCACAACGTGAAGCTCCGGAACTACGCCATCGAGCACGGCGTGAAGCTCAACGAGTACGGCGCGTTCGACGTCAGCGACGTCGTGGACGCCGAGGACGGCCAGCGCGTCGGCGAACGCATCGGCGGGGAGACGGAGGCGTCGATGTACGACGCGCTCGACCTCCCGCTGGTGCCGCCGGAGTTGCGGGAGGGCCGCGGCGAAGTCGAGGCCGCGGTCGACGACGACCTCCCGACCCTCCTGACGGAGGCGGACGTCCGCGGGGACCTCCACACGCACACGGACGCGAGCGACGGCGCGTTCTCGGTCCGCGAGATGGTCGAGGGCGCGAAGTCGTTCGGTCACGAGTTCGTCGCCGTCACGGACCACGCGGTCGGTCCGGGCGTCGTCGGCGGGATGGGCGTCCCCGACGACGACCTCCTCGACCTCGCCGCCGAGGTGGAGGCGGTGACCGACGACGTCGACGGCATCACGGCGCTCTCGGGCGTGGAGGCGAACGTCGACGCCGACGGCGGCATCTCGGTCGCCGACGACGTGCTCGCCGAGCTCGACGTCGTGGTCGCGTCACCGCACTCGAAGCTCGACATGCCTGGCGACGAGGCGACCGACCGGCTCTGTGCGGCGATGACGCACCCCAGCGTCGACGTCCTCGGACACCCGACGGGACGCCTCTTGAACCAGCGCGAGGGCCTGGACGTGGATGCGAACCGGCTCGCGGAGGTCGCGGCGAGCGAGGGCGTGGCGCTGGAGGTGAACGCGAACCCGAGCCGGCTCGACCTCTCCGGGAGCAGCGTCCAGGCCGCGGTCGAGGCCGGCGCGACGGTCTCGATCAACACCGACGCGCACCGACCTGCGTCGTACGCGAACGTCACGTACGGCGTCCACACCGCCCGCCGCGGCTGGGCGGAACCCGACGACGTCCTGAATACGTACGACGAGGACGCGCTCCGCGAGTTCCTGCATTGAGCGGCGACGAACCGAGACCACGAACGCGAACAGCATGCGCTTGCTCCTCGACGCAATGTGCGGCGGGCTCCGCGCGTACCTACGCCTCTGCGGGCACGACACCGCGTTCGTCCTCGACCACGGCGTCGAGGCCGACGACGAGACCGCCGCGCTCGCGAACGAGGAGAATCGGACGGTCGTGACGCGCGACCGCGACCTCGCCGCCGCGACCGACGGTATCCTCCTCCACGAGCGCGACCCTCGCGCGCAACTCCGCGAACTCGCGGCCGCCAGCGTCGACCTGACGCCGACCGACGACCCCGAGCGCTGCGGGCGCTGCAACGGCCGTCTGGATCGCGTCCCGGAGACCGGATCCACTCGCGAGTACGCGCCCGACCCCGCCGAGACGCCGGTATGGCGGTGTCGCGACTGCGAGCAGTGCTTCTGGAAGGGCAGTCTCTACGACAGGATGGTCGAAACGCTCGCGAGGATCAGAGACTCGGCTGCGTGACCGCGGACCGGCGTCCTAGTTGTTCGGGTTCCAGGCGTCGCAGGCTTCCATGTCGTCCATCTGTTCGTCGTGGTACCCGCAGTACGGCTGGATGCCCTGGTTCGTCTGCACGTAGTCGAAGTGCTCGCAGTTCCCGCAGTAGCGGTCCGCGTGGTTCGTCGCCGGGTCCGCGGGTTCGTCCTCGAGTACTTCGGCGTCGTAGCCGTCGCCCGTGTAGCTCGCCGACGAGTCGCCGTCGTCCATCGGCGATGTGATGTCCTGCGTCGTCGCACCGCCGTCGCTCGCCGCGGCCGACCGGCCGGCGTCGCGCTTCGAGTTGGTCGAGCGCGACGCACGCGAAGAAGGCTTCGACCCGGCCGACAACTGGGCGGCTGCGGTCGGTTTCCCACCGCCGGTCTGGGTTTCGACGTCGCCGTCTGGTTGTCCGCCGAGCATCCCGACGCCGCTCCCGAGGTCGGCCGTCGAGACGGCCTCGTTCTCGCGGACGGCTTCGGCGGTCGTCTCGTCGACCTCGACGACGCGCGTCTCGCCTTCCTTCGTGATGCGGAGTTCGATCGTGCCGCCGGGGTCGTTCCGGGTCTTGAAGTTCACGATCGCCGTGAACAGCGTCCAGATGCTCGTGAACGCGCCGAAGACGTAGACGGCGGCGACGACGAGCGTCAGGTCGGTGTCGGCGGTCGACGTCACCCAGTACGTCGGGTACGCGTGCCAGAACAGCGCGACGCCGAACACGCAGACGCTCGCGCCGATCGCGGCCGCGCCACGGACTCGCTGACTCGCGGGCAGCACCGTGAACACGCCCGAGAGCACCGCGGGGACGCCGAGGCCGCCGAGGACGCCCGCGATCTTCCGCGCCTCGAACACGCCGATGCCGACGCTCGCGAGGACGTTCGTGCCGCCGACGACGACGCCGACGAGCGTCAGGAGGACGCCGACGACGAACAGGCCGGTGCCGGCGTACAGTCGGCGGACGCTCCCCACCTCTCCGACGGTGTCCTCGTACGCGTCCGCGAGACTCGTCATGCGCGCCCCTTGTAGCGCCTCCAACAAAAGGCTACGTCAGACAAGCGACTGCCGCGGCGTCCGCAGCGGTCGGCGAAGCGAAAGGTTGAATCGCGGCGCTCGCAAAGCGCCAGCCATGGCAGACGACGAGGAAGCGGAGGAAGAACCCGCCGTCGAACTCGGCACGGGAGCGTCCGTCGAGGGTGCGCCGATAGCGCGCGTCGCCTCGCGACTCAAGTACCCCCAGCAGCGAAGTCGCATCCTCGAACTCGAGGGCGACAGCGAGGTGCGGACGCCGGACGGTCCGCAGTCGCTCGAATCGCTCCTCGAGGACGTGGACACGACGTACTTCGACACGCGGCAGACGTTCGTCGAAGCCGTCCGGAACGCGGCCGGGCACGGCCCGGTCGCGACCGCCGACGAGTAACGCCGTGCTCGCATTCGGCTCTCTGGAATCGTGCTCGTGATGGATTTCGCGGCTGGCGGTAGCGTTCGCTCGCGTCGATGAGCACGAGCGTTCGCGGGTCCGTGGAGCGCGTCGTCGACGCGTGGCGGTCGCTTTCGTGGACCGCGAAGTCGCTCCTGTGGGGGTTCGTGCTGACGCTCCTCTGGATGCGGTACTCGCCGCCGGGGCTGGACGAGCGCGTCGTCGTCGACGGCCTCATCTTCTTCGTCGGCCCGATGGCGCTCGCCGCGACGTACGGCCGCGACCTCGGGTATCGCGTCGATCGGCGAGCGGTCAGGAACGCCGCGCTGTTGGCGCTGTTCGTCCTCCCGTTCTATCTCGTCGGGTCGTCGCTCCCCTCGATCCGCGCGTTCTACCCGATGTGGGGGACGGCCGCGGAGCTACGCGACCCCATCGCGTTCGCGGCCCACGCCGTCAAGCAGTTCGCGCTCGTCCTCGCCGTCGAGACGTACTACCGCGGCTTGCTGTGCGTCGGCGTCGGCGAACGCTTCGGCATCAAGGCGGCGTTCATCAGCCCCGTAGTGTACGCGATCCATCACGCGACGAAGCCGCCGATCGAGATCCTGCTCTCCGGGCCGACGGACGTCCTCTTCGGCGCGGTCGACTACAAGTCCGACTCGCTCCTGCCGAGCGTCGTCGCGCACGGCGTCGGTCTCGTCTTCCTCGACTGGCTCGTCATCCACGACCCCATCATCCCGATAGACACCGTCCTCGGGTGGCTCCGCTGGCTCCCGCTCCCGATCTGACGGACTACTGGGGGTCCCCGGATGCGCGCCCGCGACTCGAAACCGGCGTACGCTTTTCAGCCCTGGGCGCGGACGCATAGGTGATGACACTCCCCATCGACCCCACGAAGATCGCGGACTCGGACGTCGGCACGAAGCGCGCCGTCCTCGAGATGGAGCACGACGCGGCCGTCGAACACGTGCGCGAGGCGTTCGTCGACGCCGGATTCGGCGTCCCCGTCGAGTTCTCGCCGAGCGACCTCCTGAACGAGAAGGTGGACGCGGACCGCGACCCGTACTACGTCCTCGGCGCGTGCAACCCCGCGGTCGCGGACGAAGCCCTGGACGTGACGAAGCAGATCGGCGGCCTCTTCCCGTGTAACGTCGTCGTCTGGCAGGACGAACCCGGCGTCCAGTTCGTCTATCACGTCTCCATCATGCGGATCGCGCGCCTCGTCGGCATCGCGCCCGACGACGCGGACTGGCAGGCGATCGTCGACGAGACCGGCGAGTACGTCGCGGCGGCGATGGCGAACCTCGACGGCGAGATCCTGGACGTCGAATAGGCCGCTACGGTCAGGCGCGCTCGTTTTCCTCGTCGTCGGCTCCGAGCGCGTCGCCGGCTTCGAGCGCGTCGTCGGTCTCGCCTTCGAGTTCGGCGACGCGTTCGCGCAACGCGACGATCTCGCGCTCGAGTTCGTTGACGCGACTCGGGTCCGGGAGGTCGAGGATGCGTCGCACGAGCACGACGCCGATGAGTGCGAGAATCAGGAGCGGGAGGAGGACGAGTGTGAGGACCAGGAGTTCCGGCCCGCCCGGGACCTGGAGCGGGAACGTCGCGTGCAGTGACATGCCTGCGGTGTTCGCACGGCCCCCTCAAGAATTGTCGGGGCGGTCACCGGTCACCGCGTGGTCGTGACCGGCGACGACTCGACTGACGAGGTCACGTCCAGTCGGCGAGCGACGACTGGAGGCCCGACACCATGCTGGACTTCCGTCGGAGTCGGTTCATCGACACCGGGAGGTGCGTCTCGATGGCGTCGACCGCGGTCGCGAAGTCCTCCGCCTCCCCGGGTTCGTCGTCGAACGCGTTCCGCACCGACTCCCGGACCTGCCAGACGCCGACGGGCGCCCAGTAGTCGTCGCTGACCTCGCGGAGCACGAGGCACTTCGCCTGCCGGCCGCGCTCGACGAGGTGCTCGAGGACGCCGAGCCGGCTCGCGTAGTACGCGCCGGCGGTCTCCTCGACGTACCCAGTGCGGCCCTCGAACCCCTCGCGCGCCGACCCCATCCAGACCTCGCCCGCCCCCTGGTTCCAGATGCTGCCGGGGGCCTTCATCTCCACGAGCTCGAACTCCCACGTGCCGGGCGCGAGCACCACCCAGTAGCGGTTCCCCATGAACTCGTTCTCGTGCACCTCCACCCGGTCGATGCCCTGCGTCCCGCGAAGCTGCCCGCGGAGGTACTGCCCGACGGTGTCGTCGACCGCCGTGATCGACCAGCGCGTCGGCACCAGCCGGCGGTCCTCGCCGCGCCCGAGCGCACCCGCCGACAGGATGTTGTTGATCTCGTACACGTCGAACCCCCGCCGATAGAGGTACGTCATCGCACCCTGAGCCTGCCAGTCGTCGTCCTCCAGCGTCTTCTTCACTGGCCTGGGAACGTACGGGTTCTCCGCGAGCTCCGCGCGATTCGCCTTCGCCCTCGGCCCCCGCGGCGCGGAGATCTCGCCACCGGAGAGATCCAGCTCCGGCGTGCCGTCCAGCCCGATCTCGACGTCCACGGGATCGCCCGCGATCGCGACCTCGCGCTGCGTCCCGAGGAACCCACTCCAGGCATCGTGGACGCTCTCCGAATCCGACAGCGACCCCGCGTCGCGAACGTCCGCGCGCCGATTCGAGTTCAGGAGCGAACTCCGGCGCTGCACCACGTCGTCGATCCCGACCGCCCCGTACCACGACGCGTCCGTCACCAGGCTCTCCGGGTCGACGTCCCCCGCCACCGGCGAGAGGAGCCCCGTCGACACGTCCGGATACCCCGACCGCCCAACGAACACCGACGGCGACGTCGACCCGAACAGATCCCCGCCCTGCACGCTCTCCTCGAACGCCCGCTCGAAGTCCTCCAGGTACTCCGTGATCTCGTAGGACTTCTCCTCCGCGAGCCGACGACGCTTCGCCTCCTCGCTCTCGGGCTCCAGCCCGTCGATGTACTCGTCGAGCCGCATCTATCTCGGGTTGGGCGCCCCGACGCTTGAACTTGACCCCTCGAACCCGATTCCGAACGCATCGAATCGCCGAACGGCAACCCCACCGCGAACAGCCAGAACGCGCTGGCCAGTTCGCCATCCGATACCACAAGCACGGAGGAATCCGCGCCGTGCTCGTTCACCAACGACACCTTTACCGCCCCGAACACGCAGAAAGCCCCGGCGCGTTCGCGCCTGCGGTCCTTCCGTCGCGACGACGGGCGAACGTGCCGCCCCTTTCAGTCCCACCCGACGGCGACCGCACCGCGACCGCTCCGCCGCCGCATCCGCACCGCGTCCGCACCGCTCCGCTACCGCACCGCTCCGCTACCACACCGCGACCGCTCCGCCGCCGCATCCGCACCGCGTCCGCACCGCTCCGCTACCGCACCGCGCCCTGCCCTCCCCCTGCTCGCAGCGCGCGCAGTTCTGCGCGCGCTGCTCGCGGCCCGGCTGGTTGGTCGAGTCGAGCGTTCGAGTGCCGGCTGGCGCGCGGGCCGTCGCCGCCCCGCCTCGCGGCGGCGCGGCGACGACCGCGTGCGAGGGGCGAGCGCGGCGGCGACCGAAGCGAGGCGACGCAGTCGCCTCGATGGCGAGCGGCCAACGGCCGCGAGCCGAAGGGAGCCGCCTCGGGAGTCGGCTGGGGAGGGTGAGGCACGGTACAGTCCTGTCGCGGTGCGATACTGTTGCGGTGCGTTGTGGTCGCAGTGCAGTCGCGGTGGTAGATGCGGTCGCGCTGGCGGATGCGGTTGCGGTGTCGTCCAGCGCACTCACCGAGCGCGACCGAAGGGAGCGCTCGGCCTTTTTCGCCCACGTTTTTTCGAGGAGTGGTGGCTCGAAGGGCCACCCGACGCCGAAAAAAGGTGGTGTTTAATAGCTGTCCTCTGTCGGGAGTGTGTATGCGCGTCGTGTTCGTCGCGTTGGAGACGGCTTTTCACCGCACGTCGCCGGAGACGCTGCGGGTGCGGGGGCTCGCGGAGCGGCTCGCTGGGCGTGGGCACGACGTCGTCGTCCTGTGCGCGAAGTGGTGGACGAGCCAGGACGGCTCGTGGGTGGAGAACGACGTCACGTACCGGGCAGTGGTCGGCGACGTCGACGCGAAGCGGTCGTTCCGGTGGGCGCTGCCGACGCGCGTGCCTCGCGAGCGCCCGGACGTCGTTCATGCGGCCGGGACGCCAGCGAGCCAGGTGCCGGCAGCGAAGAAGGGGGCGCGACTGGCGCGCGCACCCCTCGTGACGGAGTGGTACGGCGACGTCGAGCGGTACGGGCGAACCGAGCGGAAGGCGCTCGCGCGCTCCGATCGCGTCCTCGTCCCCTCCGAACTCGTCGAGACGGCGGTCCGCGAGCACGTCGACCTCGGGAGCGACGCGGTCGAGGTCGTCCCGAACAGCGTCGACGTGGACGCGATCCGCGGAACGGAGCCGCGACAGGTCGCGGACGTCGTGTACGCGCGCACACTCGACGAGGACGCCAACCTCGAGTCGCTCCTGCTCGCGCTCGCGGAGCTCCGGCAGACCGACTGGACGGCCGCGGTGATCGGCGACGGCCCCGAACGAGAGAGCTACGAGCGGCAGGCGCGAGACCTCCGGATCGACGACCGCATCACGTGGCTCGGCGAGTGCTCGCGCGACCAACGCGTCGCCGTCTACCGGGGCGCGCACGTGTTCGCGCAGACCGCCGACGAGTGCCTGTTCGCCGAAGAACTCCTGTGGGCGCTCGCCTCCGGCTGCGTCGGCATCGTCGAGTACCACGCCGGGTCGAGCGCGCACGAGCTCGTCGAGCACTACCTCGAACCGGGCGGGAACCGCGACCGCGGGTTCCGGACGACGAGCGAACAGGAGCTCGCCGCCGCCATCCGCGACGCCGCGTCGCTCGAGCGACTCGACTACGACCCGGCGTTCGACGCGTACGACCACGACGCCGTCCTCGAGACGTACCTCCAGTGTTACCGCGACGAGATCGCGGCCACCGGCCTCTTCTGAGCGCGCGAACGCGCGCCGGTACCAGCGGGTCGCTTCGAATCGGCGTGGCCGATCAGCTGGTCGCGTTGTACGTCACGCGAACGTCGTACGTGACGGTGACCTCGCCGCTGTCGATGACGGTATCCTGCGCGGCGTCCCCGCCTGCTGCGGCTTCGGTCTGGTACGCGACGGGCTGATAGTTGCCCTGGGTGGCGTCGACGCTCGCGACGCCGGTGACGGTGAGGTTCGCGCTGGCGGCGATCGTCGTCGCTTGCGTGGAGGCGTCGCCCATGGCGTCCTCGATGGCGGCGTTCCGGAGTTCCTCGCGGCGTTCGTCCGAGAGCGTGAGCTGGACGCCGTCGATCTCAGCGCTGGCGTTCGCGGCGGCGTCGATGACGGCGCCGACGCGGTCGGGGTCGTCGACGGTCACTTCGAACGCGTGTACGCCACGGTACTCGGGGGCGTCGGGTTGGCGTTCGCGCTCGCGGGGATGAACGCTCTCGATCGAGTACCGAGTGGTCTCGTAGGAGACGCCGAGTTCGTCGAGGGCGCTCCGGAGCGCTGCGGCGTCGTCGGCGAGCGACGACCGGACGCTCTCGGAGTCGTTCGCTTCGGCGCGGACGCTGACGCGAACGACGCCCTCGTCGGGGCTGGCGCCGGCCGACCCGGTGGCCGACACCGAGATGGTCTCCGAGTCTTGCTGGGCGTTCTGGGCCTCCTGGGAGGCGTCGTTGCCGGTTCCGATTGCGACGACGCCGACGGACGCGACCACGAGCAGTGTGGCGACGGCGACGGCGGCGAGTGCTTTGCGTTGCATGCACGCTGTGCTACGACGGACGTGGGCCTAAGGGTGCCCCACGGTCAAAATTCGCTTTCAGCAATCGACGGCTTCACCGTGGTCTGCGTCGGTCTGCCAGCACAGGCCGTGAGCGGCCGGGCGATATTTAAACGCGGGGTCGCGTGGCGTGGTATCGTGCGTCGCACCCGGTCGGGAGCGCTAGCCAGCGTCCGGGAGGCGACCAGTCGCCGACTAGTCGCAGATTCCTTACACGTGTCTTGCGTACCATTAAGAGACTCCGCCCGCGCGTACTGAACATGCCTACGAATCGTGTCGAGGAACTCGAGGCCACCGTCGCGGAACTCGAATCCACCGTCCGTGGACTGACCGAAGAGTTAGTCGAGACGAAAGAGCGCGTCCGCATCCTCGAAGCGGAACTGGACGCCGACCCGCAGACGGCGGTCGAGGACGCCGACCCCAACGTCGAACTCGCCCAGGGCGAGAGCAGCGCACAGACCACCGCGCGCGGCGACATCCCCGAGAGCGAGGCGACCGACACCGAGATCGTCACGCCCGAAGCCGGGCAGGACGACGTCGCCGAAGCGACGAAGGAAGCGACCCAGGACGTAGTCGAAGGAGACAAAAGCGGGGAGAGCGAAGCGGCCGACGACTCGGAGGACTCCGACCTCGGAGACGACATCATCGTCGCCTGACGCCGGACTCCCTGCCGGAATCGCACACACGATGCACATCAAGGAACTCGTCCTCGAGAACTTCAAGAGCTTCGGGCGCAAGACCCGGATTCCCTTCTACGAGGACTTCACAGTCGTCACCGGCCCGAACGGGAGTGGCAAGTCGAACATCATCGACGCCGTCCTGTTCGCGCTCGGCCTCGCGCGGACGCGAGGGATTCGCGCGGAGAAACTCACTGACCTCATCTACAACCCCGGGCACGCCGACGGCGACGAGGCCGGCGGGCCGAAGGAGGCGATCGTCGAGGTCGTGCTCGCGAACGACGAGGACCGCCTGTCGCGCTCGCAGGTCGAGAACGCCGCCGGCACCGACGACGTCGGCGACGTCGACGAGATCTCCGTGAAGCGTCGCGTCAAGCAGACCGAGGACAACTACTACTCGTACTACTACCTGAACGGCCGCTCCGTGAACCTCTCCGACATCCAGGACTTGCTTGCCCAGGCCGGCGTCGCGCCGGAGGGCTACAACGTCGTCATGCAGGGCGACGTGACGGAGATCATCAACATGACGCCGTTCGCGCGCCGCGAGATCATCGACGAGATCGCGGGCGTCGCGGAGTTCGACGCGAAGAAGGAGGACGCCCTAGAGGAGTTGGAGACGGTCCGGGAGCGCATCGAGGAGGCGGAAATCCGCATCGACGACAAGCGCGACCGCCTCGACCAGCTCGCGGACGAACGGCGCGAGGCGCTCCGGTACCGCAGACTCCGTCGCGAGATGGAGGAGTACGAGGGCTACCTGAAGGCCGCGGAACTCGAGGACAAACGCGAGGCCCTCGAGTCCGTGATCGAGCGCATCGAACGCAAGCAACGGGAGCTCGCGGAGTTGGAGCGCGAGCTCGACGAGCGCCAGGGGAAGGTGATGCGTCTCGAGGACGACCTCGAGGAGTTGAACCGCGAGATCGAGCGGAAGGGCGAGGACGAGCAGCTCCAGATCAAGAGCGACATCAATTCGATCCAGAACGACATCGAGCTCCTGGAGGAGAAGGTATCCTCGAGCGAGGACGCGATCGAGTCCGCGGAGGCGGACCGACGGCAGGCGTTCGTGCAGGTAGACAAGAAGCAGGAGGAGATCGAGGACCTCGAGAGCGAGATCAAGGAGTACAAGGTCGAGAAGTCCTCGGTGAAGGCGGACGTCCAGGAGAAGCGCGCGGCGCTCGCGGACTTGCAAGCGGAGATCGACGCGATCGACACGGAGTACGACGAACTGAAGGGCCAGCTCCAGGAGCGCAAGGAGGCCCTGGAGGCGGCCAGGGACGAGAAGAACGAGCTCCAGCGCGAACAGGACCGGTTGCTGGACGAGGCGCGTCGACGCTCGAACGAGATAAGCGAGGTCGAAGACGACGTCGAGGCCGCGGAGGCGGAGATTCCCGAACTGGAGGCCGAGCGCGAGGACCTCCAGGCCGAACTCGAGAAGGCGCGCAAGAACGCGCTCTCGATCGAGGGCGTCGTCGACGACCTCAAGCGCGAGAAGCAGGCGGTCCAGGGCGACATCGAGGACGTGGAGGACGAACTGCAGCGAAAGCAACAGGAGTACGCGGAGCTGGAGGCGAACGCGGAGGCATCGGGCGATTCGTCCTACGGGCGGTCGGTGACGACGATCCTGAACTCGGCCATCGAGGGCGTGCACGGGACGGTCGCGCAGCTCGGGAGCGTCGGCGGCGAGTACGCGCAGGCGTGCGAGACGGCCGCGGGCGGCCGGATGGCGAACGTGGTCGTGGACGACGACGTCGTCGGCCAGCAGTGCATCGAGCACCTCAAGTCCCGGAACGCCGGGCGTGCGACCTTCCTGCCGATGACGGACATGCACGACCGGTCGCTGCCGAGTCCGCCGGACGTGCCGGGCGTCGTCGACTTCGCGTACAACCTGCTGGACTTCGACGCGGAATACACGGGTATCTTCAGTTACGTCGTCGGCGACACGCTCGTCGTCGAGGATCTGGAGACGGCGCGAGACCTCCAGGGCGAGTTCCGGCTGGTGACGCTCGACGGCGACCTCGTCGAGAAGTCCGGGGCGATGACCGGCGGGTCGTCCTCGGGGTCGCGGTACTCGTTCGCGAAGTCCGGGCGCGGCGAACTGGAGCGGGTCGCCCAGCAGATCACGGAACTCCAGGAGCAGCGCGAGGACCTCCGCGAGGAACTCCGGGGTATCGACGAGCGATTGGACGACGCGCGCGACCGGAAGACGGACGCGACGGACGCGGTCCGGGACGTCCAGAGCGACATCGACCGCGTCGAGAACGAGCTGGAGTCCGCGCGCGAACGCGTCGAGTCGCTCGAGGAGCGCCGCGAGGAACTGGTCGCGGAGCGCGAGGACGTCGACGAGGAGATGCAGGAGATCGAGGCCGCAGTCGGCGAGAAGCAGGACGCGATCGCGGAGATCGAGGCGGACATCGACGAGCTCGAGGACGAGCTCGCGGATTCGCGCGTGCCGGAGTTGACGGCGGAGATGGAGGACGTCGAGGCGGAGATCGACGACCTGGAGGCGCGCGTGAGCGACATCGACGGCTCCCTGAACGACCTGACGTTGCAGAAGGAGTACGCGGAGGACGCGATCGAGGACCTCCACGACGACATCGAGGACGCCCAGGAGCGCAAGGCCGAGCACGAGGACCGCATCGCTGACCTCGAGGACGACATCGAGGAGAAGGAGGCGGTCCTCGAGGAGAAGCGCCGGAAGGTCCTCGAGCTCGAGGACGAGCTGACTGAGCTGAAAGAGGAGCGCGAGGAGCTCCGCGAGGAGGCGAAGGCTGCGCGCCAGGCTCGCGACGAGCAACAGCAGGAGGTGGACGCGGTCGCCTCGACGCTCGAGGGATTGGAGGGCGAGCGCGACGACCTCGAGTGGGAGGTCGAGAGCCTGGAGGCGGAGGTCGGCGAGTACGACGCCGAGGACGTCCCGGAGCACGACGTCGTCGTGGAGATGGTGGCGTGTTTCGAGGCGGACATGGAGGCGATGGAGCCCGTGAACCAGCTCGCGATCGACGAGTACGACGAGGTGAAGGAGGACCTGGAGACGCTCCTCGACGGCAAGGAGACGCTCGTCGAGGAGCGCGACGGCATCACCGAGCGCATCGAGTCCTACGAGGCCCAGAAGAGGGAGACGTTCATGTCCTCCTACGAGGCGATCAACGAGCAGTTCACGGACATCTTCGAGCGGCTCTCGAACGGGACGGGGACGCTTCACCTGGAGGACGAGGAGGATCCGTTCGACGGCGGGTTGACGATGAAGGCCCAGCCGGGGGACAAGCCGATCCAGCGCCTGGACGCGATGAGCGGCGGCGAGAAGTCCCTGACGGCGCTGGCGTTCATCTTCGCGATCCAGCGGCACAACCCGGCGCCGTTCTACGCGCTGGACGAGGTTGACGCGTTCCTGGACGCGGCGAACGCCGAGCGCGTCGGGCAGATGGTCGACGAGCTCGCGGGCGACGCGCAGTTCGTCGTGGTGTCGCATCGCTCCGCGATGCTCGACCGGTCGGAGCGCGCGATCGGCGTGACGATGCAGGACGACAACGTGTCGGCGGTGACTGGCATCGACCTCGCCGGTGGAGAGGGGGTGCCGGCGGATGACTGAGGGGTCGGCGGGGAACGGCGGCGGGGAGGAGGTTCGGTCGGACGGTGGCGAAGCGGACCCGGCGTCGATGCTCGACATCGCGGGGCACGAGGACCGAGACCCGCCGGGTGAGGAGGACTCGCCGTTCGGCGACGACGCGCTCGACGACGATGGGTCGGATGAAGACGTTGCCGGCGAAGACGGCGATGGCGAGGACCCGTACCCGGACGCGGCCGAGGCGGCCGACGCTGCGACGGAGACGATGGACGAGGTGCTGCCGGACGAGGACGACGTGGCCGAGGGCGACGACGAGGAGGTCGAACCCGTCGAGGTGCTCGTGAATCTCGCGGAGAACGGCGAGATCGACCCGTGGGACATCGACGTGGTGACGGTGACGGACAAGTTCCTGGACGCGCTCGACCACGCGGACTTGCGGACGTCGGGGCGGGCGCTGTTCTACGCGAGCGTGCTCGTGCGGATGAAGGGCGACGAGCTCCTGCACGGGAGCGACGACGACGACGAGGACGAGCTCGCGCCGTGGGAGGAGCCGTTCGCGGACGCTCCCGCCGGTGGGATGGCGGACGGCGAGCAGCCGAGCGAGTTCGATCCGGTGGCGGCGCTGGAGGACGAGATGGAGCGGCGATTGGACCGGAAGAACGCGCGCGGGACGCCGGAGACGCTCGACGAGCTCGTGCGCGAGCTCCGGGAAGCCGAGCGCGGGTCGTGGTGGAAGCGCCAGCGCGAGTACGACACGAGCGACTCGCCGTCGGGGTACGGTCGCGGCGAGCAGACGCTCGACTATCGGTCGGCGGACGACCTCCGCGTGGACGACGAGCCGACGGAGGCGGACGTGACGGGGACGACTCACGAGGAGGACATCGAGTCCGTGATCGAGGACGTGGAGACGACGTTGCGCGAGCACTACGACGCGGGTCGCGACGAGGTCCTGTTCAAGGAGGTTGCGGCGGCGTACGGCTCTCGCGTGCAGACGTTCCTCGCGGTCCTCTTCATGAGTCATCGCGGGACGGTTCGACTCCAGCAGGACGAGCTGTTCGGCGACCTGTGGGTGCAGGACCCGAACGCGGCGACGGCGAGAGAGAGCGCGGCCGCGGACTGACCTGGGTTTTCTCTGGATGGGATTCCGCTGACTCGCGCCGGGAGCTACAGACCCCACCACCTTGTCATGCTACACCATGGCATGACTTATGTTCGTGGGCGCCGAAGTTCCAGCGCATGTCTCGAAGCAAAGGGGGCTCGTCGGTCATCGACCGACTGAACTCGCGGTACGCGGACGAGGAGGCGATCTGCCCCGAGTGCGGGTACGTCGACGACGAGGGCAACTGGCGGGCGAGCACGAACGGCCGTCGCATCGACTACCGCCACCTCTGCCCCAGCTGCGGGAAGGTCCGCATCCGCACCGTCACGCTCCGCGACTGACGCGGTGACTTCCCGCCAGGTTCGCTCGGACTAGAGGTAGTCGTCAGCGAGCAACTCGACGCGCTCGCGCGTCTCGCTCGGGATCGCCTCGGTCGGCGTGTTGATCGTGCCCTCGAGCGCCGACCAGGCGTCGCTCTCGAAGTCCTCCGGCATCGTCCGAACGGCCTCCTCGACGACCGCGTTGATCGACTCCTGGTTCGCCTCCGCGTTCTCCAGGACCTCCTGGAGCGTGACCTCGTTGTCCTGCTTCCAGACGTCGTAGTCGGTGACGCCGGTGACGGTCGCGTACGCGAGTTCGGCCTCGCGAGCGAGCTTCGCCTCCGGAACGGCAGTCATGCCGACGACGTCCCAGCCCTGCTCGCGGTAGAACTCGCTCTCGGCGCGCGTCGAGTACTGCGGGCCCTCGATGCAGACGTACGTCCCGTCCTCCTCGACGTCGGCGTCGTGGTCCGCGCGCTCGGCGGCCTCCGCGAGGTGGGACTTGAGTGCGGGATCGTAGGGGTCCGCGAACCCCATGTGGACGACCATGCCGTCACCGAAGAACGTGTGCTCGCGGTGACTCGTCCGGTCGAAAATCTGGTCGGGGACCAGGAGGCTCCGCGGCGGCAGGTCCTCGCGGAGACTCCCGACGGCGTTCGTCGAAATGACGCGGTCGACGCCAGCGGCCTTCAGCGCGTAGACGTTCGCCCGGTACGGCGCGTTCGTCGGCGTATGCTGGTGGTCGGGACCGTGCCGCGGCAGGAAGACGACTTCCTTCCCGTGGAGTTCCCCGACTGTCAGGTCGTCGCTCGGGTCGCCGAACGGCGTGGTCACGCTCCGCTTCTCGACGTTCTCCAGGGGCAGCGCCTCGTAGATGCCGCTGCCGCCGATGATGCCGATGGACATACCACCGGGTTCCCTCGCAGCCGGTGTAATCCTTGCGAGTCGCGCTCAGTCGGCGAGTTGCCACGACCCAGGGGCGGCGTGCTCGACGACGCCGCGGCGCTCCATCTCCGTGAGCACCTCGCTCAGGCGGTTCGGTTGCGCGATCTCCATCTCGATGCGTTCGACGTCGTGGTACTCCGAGAGGTAGTGCCGGACGTCCGCCTTCGAGAACGCGTCCTCGTCCGCGCGCTCCATCACGCCCGAGATAACGTCGATCATGTCCTCGATGAAGTTCCAGGGATACACCATCCACGCCCACTCCTCGAGGTTCTCGCCGACGTAGTCGGGCTCGAACTCGCTCGTGTCGAGGAGCTGGAGCGTCGCCGTCCGCACCTCGCCCGCGTCGCGCTCGGTCACGTACTCTTCGGCGCGCCGGATGGACCCGCCGGTGTCCGCGATGTCGTCGATGATGAGGACGTCCTTTCCTTCGACCGAGCCCTCCGGCATCGGATAGCGGACCTGCGGTTCGTCGGCTTTCTCGGCGGTCCCGACGTAGTGCTCCATCTTCAGGCTCGCCAGGTCGTCGAGCCCGAGGAAGTCACAGATGCAGCGCCCCGCGAACCAGCCGCCGCGTGCGAGCGCGACGACGACGTCCGGTTCGAACTCGTCGCGCTTGACGTCGTTCGAGACGTCCCGGCACAGCGAGTAGATGTACTCCCAGTTGGTGATGGTGCACTTGAAGTCCTCCGGCAGGTCGCTCATGGAGCGAACTCCCGTTCGTCGGCACTTAACGGTTTAGTGTCGCGCGCGAACTGGATGCGTCGCGGACTCGCGCTTAGAGGTTCGCGAGCGCGCCGTCGACGAGGCCGCGGGTGTCGGCGAGGTCGACGTCCGCCCACGTCTCGACGTCGTACGTGACGTCGAGGACGTCGTGGAGGCGGTCGGCGTCGCCGCGTGCCGCTGCTTGCTCGACGGTTGTGCGGAGTTGCTGGCGGACGCGGCCGGCGAGCGCGCTCCGGTCGACGTCGCGAGCGCGGACGTCGAGGATGTGCGGGAGGTCCTCGGCGTGCTCGGGTTCGGTCGGCCACGCGCGCGGCCCGGCGACGTACGCCGCCTCGGTACCGTCGAACGCGGGGACGACGTGTTCGACGGCGTCCGGTTCGACGCGGACGACGTGGAAGGACGCGGCGGCGGCGTTCACGCGCTCGGCGACGGTCGCGTCGTCGACGTCGCGGCCGGCGCGGAACGCGACCTCCTTCACCGCTTGCTTGAACTCGGATTCGGTGAGTGCGCCGAACAGCTCGAGGACGCCCGCGAGCTCGTCCGGGTCGAGTCCGTGGCTCTCGGCTTCCTCGCTCTCGCCACCCCCGGCGTGGTCGCTATCGGTCACGTTCGTGCGAGCGCGCGCCGACGACAAAACCGTTCGGGGAGTGTGGCGTTGTCGACAGAAGGCACTTGTAGCCGACGGTGATTTGAATGAGAGTGTCCAGAAACCGACGGCGTATGCTCGCGGCAGTCAGCGGGAGCCTCGCGGTCGCCATCGCTGGCTGTCAGTCCAGGTCCTCGACGTCGATGGAGGCGACGCCGACGAACTTCTCGCGGACAGACGTCGTCGCGAGCACCGACTGTCCGGCGCGCTTCGAGCCACTCGACCCGTACTGGAGCGCGAAGGGGCCGGGTCCGATGCACGGGTTCGAACTCGGCGCCAGCACCGACGAGGTCGCGGTCGGCGACGACGTCACCTTCGCATTGACGAACGTCACCGACGACGAGCGTGCATCTGGAGTGAAGAAGAAGTTCGACGTCCAGCGGTGGGACGGCGAGCGGTGGCGCACTGTCTTCGGTGTCGAGGACGGAACCAGCGGGCACCTCGACAAGACCGTCTCGCACGACCCCGGTGAGGGTTTCGAATGGACGCTCACGTTCTCCGCGGCCGGCCTGACGAAGGCGTACGACTCGCTCCCGCAGTACGGCGTCTGCAGCGAACTGGACCCAGGGCGGTACCGTTTCGTCTACTGGGGCGTGTCGCGGTCGGAGGGGCACGCGATCCCAGTCGAACTGACCGAGTCCAGGGAGTGAGGCGGGTCAGTCGGTGACGCGTTGAAGCGCGCGGTGGCTGGCGTCGAGGATGGTTTCGGGGTGGAGGTCGACGTCGTGCCACGCTGGGAGGCGGTCGTCGCGGTCGGGGGGCCGTACGGCGGGTGCGTACGCTTCGACTTGGTCGCGTTCGCCGGGTGCGTCGTAGTCGAAGTCGTTGAAGGCGGCGTCGGCGGCGTACTGGTCGACGAGTGCGTCTGCGGTGTCGCGGTAGGCGTCGCGGAGCGCGGTGTAGTCCACGTCGACGCCGTGGTCGGCGAGGGCGTTGAACAGCGCGCGCCCGACTTGCTCGCTCATGTCGGAGAGGCCGGTGGGGCCGGTGACGGCGCGGTGGTCGTGCTCGTGCCGGCCGAGGTCGACCTGCGCGCTGCGTTCGAAGCCGGCGTGGGCGTAGGCGTCGGCGAGCGTCCCGACCTCGAGCCCGAACTCGCGTTGCGCGCGGACTTCGCGTGCGAGGTCGGCGTCCATGGCGAACTCGCCGGCGAGCGCGTACCGGAACGCGCCGAGGTAGTCGACGAACGCGTGGTCGGTCGCGTCGTCGAGCGCGCGAACGAGCGGGCGGACGAACAGCCGGAACAGTCGCCCGTACAGCTGGCGGTTCTCGACGCGAGCGTAGTAGCCCTTCGCGAACGCGTACTCGTCGCCGAGCGGCGCGAGCAGTTTCGGGACGTGGCGCTCGCTGTACGTCTTCGCGTCCGCGTCGTGGCACACCACGAACTCGGCGGCGTCCGCGGCGTACCCGAGCGCGAGCCAGACGTCCCGTCCCTTCCCCGCGGGCCCGCCGAGGCCGTGCTCGGCGAGCGCGTCCTCGACCTCCGGACTCGAGCACCAGAGGAGGTCGACGTCCAGGTCGAACGAATCGAGCCAGTCGTGGAAGTCCGCGACGCGCTCGGACGAGGCCGACAGTGGCACGACGACGCGCGCCGGGTCGACCGCCTCGAGCGCCGAGAGCGTTCGCTCGGGCGCCAGGCCCGCGTACTCGCGCTCGGTCATCGGCACCACGACCGCCGCGCGCTCCGTCGGCGCGACCGGATCGGCGTCCCCGTAGTCGTGGAGGGTCGTCACGCGCTCCTGCACGTACTCCATCGACCGAACGTGAGGCGTGGAGTCGTATAATCGACGCGATGACGGAACGGCCGGTCGCCGACGCGATGACGGAACGGCCGGTCGCCGACGCGATGACGGAACCCCGCGCGTCTGCGCGACGACGGATCGCTCGCTCAGCGGACGGCGCGCGCGCTCGTCGGCAGTCGCCCGACGGCGTGCAGCGCGACGAGCGCGAGGACGAGACCGCCGAGTGCGAGCGCGAACCCCTGGAAGATGGCCGTGAACGGGATGGCAAGGTCTCGCATCGTGCCGACGGCGACGCTCCCCGTCGCCTGCCCGATCATCATGACGCCAGAGTAGAGCGCGTACGCACTCGAGCGGTGCTCGTCGGGGAGTGCGTCCAGGAGGTAGACGTCCATCGCGGGGAACGAAGCGTGGACGACGAACCCGAAGACGACCGACACCGCGACGAGCGCGTACAGCCCCGAGGTGACCGTGAGTACCGCGAGCATCGTTGCGATGCCCGCGAGGACGGCGAGGATGACGGAGACGTGCGGGAGGCGGTCCATGAGGCGGCCGGTCGCCCAGAACGCGGGGACGCCCGCCGCGAACAGGACGGTGAGGAGCACGCGCCCGGTCGACCGGGGGACGTCCTTGACGACGTCGAGGTACTGGACGTAGAAGTTGAAGACGCCGTTCCAGACGAACCCCGTGAACCCGAGGAAGACGACGCCCGCGAGGATCAGCGGCCACTGTGCGCGTGCGGCCGCGAACAGGTCTCGGTCGGCGTCCCCGGCGTCCGGCAGGTCGACGCGGCGCGAGACGACGTAGAAGACGGTGGTCGTAGCGGCGGCGAGCGCGGCGATGAACGCGAACACGAGCCGCCAGCGCGCGAACGGGACGACGAGCCACGCGGCGGCGAGGACTGCACCGACGAACAGCGGGGCGGCGACGGCCGCGGTCTGACTGGCGGTGCCGTGGATGCCGACCGCGCGCCCGACGCGCTCGGGGAACAGCTCGCTGACGAGCGGGTTCGCGGCCATGAAGTACGCGCCGCTGGCGAGCCCCATGAGGAGCGAGCCGACGTACACGGACGGAAGCGACCACGCGAACGTCGTGAACGTCGCCGCGACCGCGAGGACGACGCCGGTCGCGAGGATGACGCGATGCCGCGGGACGCGCGTCAGCACCCACCCGGTCGGGATCCGCGGGAGCGCGCTCCCGAGCCAGACGAGCGTCGCGATGAGGCCGACCTTTCCCTGGGACGTGACGTCGAACGCGGCGGCGAGCGTGTCGAGCATCGGCGCGAACGCGACGCGCGGGAAGTTCACGAGGAACACCATCGCTAGCATCGCGCCGAACAGTTTCGTCCGTCCCTCTGTCACGACTTGGTGTTCGAGACTCCGGTGCTTACGGGTTTCGAACCGAAACGCCGGATTCGGGCGGCGTCGCGAATGGTCGTCCCGGTATCGGCCGTCAGGCGTTCCATCAGATACCGTCCATTTCACCGCAGGCTTTTATCCGCGGGGTTTCGTAGTGCGTGACATGAAATCGGTCAGGAAGGCACTCCGCGACGGGTCGCTGTACAAGGACACGTACGAGCGACTGAACTGTAGCGACTGCGAGAAGAAGCTCGGGTCGAAGAACGACCCGGACGAGATCGGGACGGTCCGGGTCTGCGAGGAGTGCGGCGGCGAGTGGAAGGAACTCTGAGGCGGCCGGTCACTCGAACGTGGCGTCGAACGCGTCCGCGCCGAGGGGATCGAACGTGCCGGCGGCGACGTTCTCCGCGACGTGCGCGGGCGAGGACGCGCCGACGAGCGCGCTCGTGACGCCGGGCGCGGACCGCGCGAAGTTGATGGCGCGCTGGGCGGGCGTGTCGCCGTCGAGCTTCGACGCGACCGAATCCGGGATCGCGTCCGCGCTGGCGAGGTCGCCCTGCATGAGCGACGCGGACGTGAACACGTCCAGGCCCGCGGTGTTCGCGAGTTCGAGGACGCTGACGTCGCCGTCCGCGCTCGACTGGCTCTTCTCCGTGAACGCGTCGGCCATCAGCACGTTGAACGGCAGTTGGACGGCGCGGAACGACGTCGCGGCGTTCCCGGCGCGGTCGGCCGCGCTCCGGGCGCGAGAGACGACTTCGGCGAGCGAGAGGTACTTCGGGTGGTCGCGCGGGACGCGGAAGCACTCCCAGGTTGCGACGCCGTAGTGCCGGAGGTCGCCCGCGGCGACGCGTTCCTCCAGCGCGACGAACGCGTCCTCGACGGCGTCGTACACGGCATCGCGGTCGTGCTCGGCGAGCTGGACCTCGGGATTGTGGAGGTAGTAGAGGTCGAGGACGTCGAGGTCCAGGCACTCGAGCGACCGGTCGAGCTGGTGGTCGACGAACGCGGGCGTCATGGCGTGCTGGCCGGCGACGAGATCCTCGCGCGCCAGCGGCCCGTCCTCGACGAACTCCTCGCGGACGTACGCGCCGGGGTCGTCGGGGCGAGCGCCGTCGAACGGCACGAACCCGCACTTCGACGCGACCAGCACCGCCTCCCGGTCGACGTCCGCGTCCGCGAGCGCCTCCCCGACGACGCGCTCGCTGCGCTGCGCGCGATAGTTCCGCGCGGTGTCGAGCACGCTGACGCCGCTCTCGACGGCCTCGGCGATCGCCTCGCGATAGTCGTCGTCGACCGCGTCCGTCGGCTCGCCGAGGTACGTCCCGAGGCCGACGCTGGAGACGACGCCGTCCCCGAACCGCCGGAAGTACGTCCGCCCGAACGCGTCCGTGTGACGGTCCCGGTAGTCCCACGACGCCGTGGCTGTAACCATAGTCGTAGAGAATCGTGGCGCGGACAAAAGGCCCGCGTTCGACCACCACGTGCCGCCCACGGCGACTCCTCGTCGCCTTCGCAGTTCACAACCGTCATGAACCCGACTCTCGTACTTCAGGCAGTGACCGCGGCTGCAATGGGAGGGCGACCGTGAGCGCGCTCCGCGGCGTCGTCGACGACGCCGTCAGTCGACTCGCCGCTCGCGTCGGCGCGTCCGGCGACGGCGTCGTCGTCGCCGCCGTCATCGCGAGCACGTTCTTCATCGGGTTCGGCGGCGGCGTCATCTACCCGATCCTCCCGAACCTCGGCGAAGTCCTCGGGTTCTCGCCGTTCCTCGTCGGCCTCATCTTGAGCGCGAACCGGTTCTCGCGGCTGTTCGCGAACGCACCCGCGGGCGCGCTCGTCGACCGGATCGGGACGCGGACGCCGTTCGTCGTCGGGATGCTCGTCCAGGGGTTCGCGACGTTCGGGTACGTCGTCGCGATGCTCGCCCCGTTCCCCGAGGGCTGGTTCATGCTCGCACGCATTCTCTGGGGCGTCGGGAGCGCGCTCGTGTTCGCGACCGCGTACACGATCGCCGCCGACGTCAGCGACGCCGACTCCCGCGGCGCGAACATGGGGCTCATCCGCGGCGGCGTCCTGTTCGGATTCCCGACGGGCGTCGTCGTCGGCGGCATCGTGAGCGAGCTCGCGGGGACCGTCACCGCGTTCGTCGTCGCCACCGCGTTCGCGTTCATCGCGAGTGCCGTCGCGTACGCGACCGTCCCCGAGACCCACGTCGATCCCGGCCAGGGGACGTCCGCGAAACCCTGGGACGTCGACACGAGCCTCCCCGCACTCACGGTCGGGCTCGTGAACTTCGCCGTCCTCTTCGTCTACATCGGCGCGCTGTTCGCGACGCTCGTCCTCTTCCTCGACGAGAACACCCTCCACGTCCTCGGGTTCGACGCACAGGGCTCCTCGGGCATCTTCATGGGTATCACCGTCGTCGCCGCGGGTCTCTCGATGTACGTCGGCGGGTACGTCAGCGACCGCCGGGGCTCCCGCGTCCCGACTCTCCTCGTCTTCCTCGCCGCGACCGCGATCGGGTTCGTGCTGCTCGCCGCAGCCGATTCGGTCGCGACGCTCGCCGTCGCCTGCGTCTGCGTCGGCGTCGGCCAGGGCGGCACGAGCGGCCCGCTCATGGCGCTCCTCGCCGACCTCGTCCCCGAAGAGCGCATGGGACGCGCCGTCGGCACGAACAACGTCTTCGGCGACATCGGCGGTGGCTTCGGCCCGATCGTCACGCTCCCGCTCGTCGACGTCGTCGGATTCGGCCCCATCTACCTCGCCTGCGCCGCACTCCCCGCGGCCGCGGCGGTCGTCCTCCTCGGCGGCGTCTACCGCGAGACCGGACAGTTCGTCCCGCGCGTCGGCGCCTGACCGAACTCGAACCCGGACCCCCTCCGAGTGCCTCGATAGTCCCTCCCAGCGCCGTCAGTAGTCGCCGAAGAAAACCGTCAGTAGTCGCCCTCCATCGCCCGGAACAGTCGCTGCGAGAACTCCGTTCGACTCACGCCGTCGCTCGGCCCGATCCCGTTCATGTGGTCGAGCGAGAGTTGCCCGCCACCCATTCGAGCGTGCCCGCCGGCTTCGGCCATCGGAATCCCCTCGATCGCGGCCTGCAACGCCTCGCCCATGTGGACGCGGTCGTCGCGAGACCGCCCGGACACGTGAACGAGGCCGTCGTAGTTCCCGAACACGACGACGGCACTCACGCTCTCCCGGTGCGTGAGTTCGTCCGCCGCCTGCGGGATCGCGTCGACGTTCGGAACGTCACCGAGGTCGCAGACCGCGTACGACCCCTCGACCTCGTGGTTCATGATCGCCTTCGCCTTCGTCTCCAGGACCTCGATCGGGACCTGCGGGTTCGCGATCCGATCCAGGAGGTCCTCGTTCAGCGCGGGATACAGGTACGCGCTCGCCTCGAACTCGTGCTCCGAGCACCCCTTCGTGAGGTGGTTCGTGTCCGACTGTATGCCGTACACGAGCCCGGTCGCGAGCTCCGGCGACACGGAGAGGTCGTCGTCCGCGCCGACGGTCGCATCGAGCTCCTGGAAGTACTCGACGAACATCGACGAGCACGCGCCGACCTCCGGGCGGACGTCCGTGACGTCACCGGTGCCTTCGCCGGGGTGATGGTCGACGACCGCGATCGGGTCGACGCCCTCCGCGCCCTGGAACCCGCGCGCCAGGTTGTGGTCGACGAGGACGACGTCCTCGTGGAGGTCGCCGCGCGTCTCGATGCGCTCCAGGTCGAGGTCGAGGACGGTCCGGAACGCGCGATTCTCCTGGTGCCGTATCGACCCCGGGTACTGGAGGACTGGCGTCGAATCGACGCTTCGAGCGATCGTGGCGGCAGCCATCGCGCACGCCATCGCGTCCGGATCCGGGTTCGGATGCATCAAGATCGAGACGTCGTCCGTCCCCGCGAGTGCACGCTTCAGGCGCCGTGCCGGGTGCTGGCGTCGCTTCCACCACCACGCGAGCGCCCCGACCGTCGCGAGCACGACGACAACGGCCGCGACGACAGCCACCCCGGTGTCGTCGCCCAGCGGACGCGGGAGATCGGTGGGCGGCGACACCTGCAACCGCATTCCCATGCCCGACCACATTGGGCCGGAGGCAAAGAAGGTTCCCCCATCGGGCGAATCGCCGTCTCGTGGCCGTCAAACGCCCCAATCGACCCCGTCGAACCCGTTTCAGGCGTCGCCGTGGCGGTAATCGTCGACGGCGCGTTCGTACCCTTCGCGGAACGTCGGGAACCGGAACTCGTACCCGAGGTCGCGGAGGCGCGCGTTGTCGACGCGCTTCTCCGCGCGGATGCGGCGCTCGGCGGCCGCCGACAGGTCGCCGTCGGCGAGGCGCTCGCTCGTCGTCACCTTCTCCGGCGCCGACTCCCCGCACTCGTCGGCGAGCCAGTCCGCGAACGTCCACTTCGCGACCGGTTCGTCGTCTGCGACGTGGACGACGTCGCCGCGACCGCGGTCGGTCTCGAGGAGGTACCGGACGGCGCCGGCGGCGTCGTCCCGATGCACCATGTTCAGGTACCCCTCGGTGACGGGGCCGTCGACGTACCGCGACAGCCGATAGCGGTCGGGACCGTAGAGGCCGGCGAACCGCGCGACCGTGCCGTCGATGCCGTAGAGGCGGTCGGCGGCGAGCGCGACCGCTTCGGCGCTCGCGAGGACGCGCGTCTTCGCCGTCGTCGGCCCGATCGGCGTCGTCTCGTCCACCCAGTCGCCGTCGTGGTCGCCGAACACGCCCGTACTGGACGTGTAGACGATTCGCCGCGGGGCGTCCTCGCGCGTTGCGTACTCGCCGAGCGCGGTCTGCAGGCCGTCGACGTACACCTCGCGCGCGGCGTCGGCGCCGCGACCGCCGGAGGACGCGGCGAACACGAGCGCGTCCGCGTCCGGGAGGTCCGCGACGTCGTCCGGGTCCGTCAGGTCCCCGCGGACGCCGTCGAACCCCGCGTGCTCGATGGCGTCGACGCCGCCGGTCGACCGCCGGACGCCGACGACGTCGTGCCCGCGGTCGACGAGCTGTCGACCGAGTTCGATGCCGACGTAGCCACAGCCGAGGACGACGATTCGCATACTCGTCCGTCGGGCGAGCGGAGCCTTCAACCCCCCGCCTCATCGCCGGCACTCCGGCCCGTGGCCAGGGTCGCTGTCGGGACGGCCGGCGCACGGCAGTCGTCGCATCCAGTTCAGGACGCGTTACCGCTGCCGGCTGGCGATGACGTGCTGGACCCTGACTGACGACCGTTACCGCTGCCGGCTGGCGATGACGTGCTGGCCCCTGACTGACGACCGTTACCGCTGCCGGCTGGCGATGACGTGCTGGACGTGGACGAACTCGTCGAACGTCATCGGTGCGCGGCGCTCGATCTTCTGCTGGACCTCCTTCGCGTCGAGGTCGATCGCGAGCTCGCTCGCGACCGCGTCGACGTCCATGACGCCGGTCGTCATCCCGAGGAGGAGGTGGTCGCACGCGATCTCGACGACGGTGTCGGGGTCGGCGACGCCGTCGCGGAGCGAGAGGACGCTCGCGGCGTCCGAGAGCGTGAAGTCCGCGGGGAGGTCGGCGTCGCCGACGCGCGCGACGACGTCGCGGTCGAGGTCGGTGGCGTCGACCACGGCGTCGACGCCGTGCTCGTCGACGACGGCGGCGAGGTCTTGGGCGTACTCGGCGCGGAGGTCGGCGACCGTGAGGCCGTCGACGTCGTGGCGCTGGTCGTGGAACATGTCCGGTCGTTTCGCCCGCGGGTACAAATCTCCTCCACACTCGCCGCGCTCGCGCTACCGTCTCCCACGCTTGCCGCGCCCACTCGTTCATCCTCCACGCTCGCCGCACGCGCCGGTCCGCACTCGCCGTCCGCCCCCGCCGACTCCCCGTCGGTCGCGTTCCGGTCGGACGCGGTGTCGTCGACCGCACCGGGCCGACGTGCGGGGACGGGACACGGCCAGCCCGGGGAGTCCTCGAACATCACGAAGTTCCGGTCGCCGACGCCGTTCTTCCCGGGCGGGACGACGACGCCGACGGGGACGGTCGCTCGCGCGGTGACGCGGTCGGCGTACCCGAGGCGGTCGTCGACGCCGTCGCCGTCGACGTCGAGCGCGACGACGCTCCCGTCGCGGACGTACGTCGTCGCCCCGAGGCGGCCCGTGGTTGCGTTCCGCGCGCGGACGGCGAACGTCGGGTACGTGCCGCGGACGCTGACGACCCAGACGTTCCCGGTCGCGTACCAGTACCCCGGTGCGGGTGCGAGCGGGACGCCGAGGAACGACGCGTTCGTGCTGTTGAGCGCGCCGCCGACGAACTGCCGGGTGGCGTTCTCCGCGACGTCGCCCGCCTTCTTGTCGAGGTACCCGCGAAGCGCGGCGACGACGTCGTCCGACGGTCGGACTGCACTCGACGCCCGTGCCCGCCGGAGCGCGGTGTCGACGTGCGCTCGCGTCGCGTCCCGGAACCGCGCATCCGAGCGGTCCGCTCGCGCGGCGGCCGCGTCCACGACGCGGTCAGTGACGTCGCCGTCGACGATCGCCGACGCTCGCGCGGTCGTCGACGGATACGTCTCGAACGCGTCCGCGACGGCCGCGCTCGCCGCCTCGGCGTCGAGCGACGTCCGGTCCGCGAGCGCGTTCGCGAGCGTCCGCCGGGTCGCCGCGACCGACTCCGAGACCGACGCCCGGAGTCGACCCGCTCGCGCGCTCAGTTCGTCGGTCCGGTTCGCGCCGTCGACGTCCGTCGCGCGCTCTAGCTGGCGGACGCCGGCGCGGAGGCCGGTCCCGTCGCCGTCCGGCGCGACCGCGTCCGTGACGCGACTCGTCGCGTCGCCCGAGGGGATCGTGAACACGTTCAGGTTCCGCGCGGCGAGTACGTGGACGCTACCGGCGCGCGCGACGCTCGGCACGCGGTCGGCGTCGACAGCGTCGACGACGAGGTACGACGGCGACCCGCCGACGGCGACGTCGACGTCCCCGACGAGGTGATTCTCGACGTTCGCTGGACGACCGTCGCCGCGGTGATCGATCGCGCGCTGGACGCCCGCGAGCCCGCCGACTGCGCGATCCGTGACGTCACCGACCGCCGACCGGACCGCGCCCTTCGTCCGCGAGAGCACGCTCCGGTCGGCGCGAACGCGCGCCTCGAGTCGCCGTTCGACGTGCGCGAGGTACGCGCGCTGCGCGGCGACGCTCGCGACGCCGGCGACAGCGTCGTACTCGTCGGGAACGGGCGCGAGTTCGGCTCGGCGCTCGCGGACCGCAGCGAGCAACGCCACCGTGGGCGGATCGCCGGTCAGGACGCTCCCTCGCTCGACCTCGACGGAGAGGTTCCGGACGCCCTCGCGGAGCGCGGCGACGTCCCGGTAGACGAACTGGCGCGTCCGGTTCGTCGTCGCGCCCTGGAGCGACGTGGACCCGGTCGGTGGGCTGCCGGTCGCGGCACGTACCGCGATCGCGTCCGCGTCGTCGGCGGCGAGGACGTTCGCGCCCGCCTCGGCGACGTCGACGAGGTTCGGGTCCAGCGCGCTCGGCGAGTCGAACGCGGACGGCACCGAATTCTCGACCGCCTCCGGCGGGTGGTGTTCGGCGTGAACGGCGACGCCGACGCGAGCACGCTCGGTCGTCGTCGTGGTCGTCGTGGTCGTCTCGTTCGCCAGCGTCCACCGCGTCCGGTACGTCCGCTCGACGGTCACGACCCTGGTCGCGGCGTCGACGCGCGTCGCCCGCGGCCCGGGAGCGGGGAGGGCGGCGGTGCCGTCCGCGACGGTGACGTCGCGACTCCTGGTCGTTCCCTCTCGCGTCCACCCGACTCCGGGCGGTCGAATCGTCGGCGTTCGCGCGTGCTCGATCGTCTGCACCTGGACCTCTCGACGCAGGCGCGCGTCGTACGCCGACGCGACGGCGTCCGCGAGGCTCTGCCCGTCGCGACCCGCCAACAGGTCCGCGAACGCGTCGTCCGCGGTCTCCCCGACCGACACCGAGAGCTCGTCGTCGTGCCCGGTGTCGCCCGACGGAACGCTCGGAACGCTCGCTCCCGTCGACGAGAACGACCCGCCGGGGTGGTCGCCGAGGACGGCGTCGAGGTACGTCTCCGGGTCGACGCCGGGCGCCGCCCACTGCTTGGTCACCTCGCGGACGCCGACGCGAGCGATGGCCCGCCGGTGCGCGCGCACGCCAGCCGCGTCGACGGTGCCGAGCGAGCCGCGCTGGGCGGCGAGCGCCGCGCCGTTCGCGGCGACCGCGACGTGCCGCGTCGCGAGGACGTTCCCGACGGGCGCACCGGCGTACTGGGCAACCCCGCGAGCGTACGCGATCCCGTAGAGGCGCGCGGCGAACTGCCGGCCGAACCCGGGACCGGCCGTCGCTCGCCGGTCGAGGCGCGCGTCGTAGTCCGCGACGCGGTCGTGGAGGACGAGCGCGGGCGACGCGACCGTCGTCTCGATCTCGCGGACGTCGCGTTCGACGACGCGGTCGTCGACGCGGACGACGAGCGTGACGTTCCGCACGACGACGCCGACGGTCGCGTTCCCGTGTCCCTCGAGCGCGACGTCGCGCTTGCCGGCGCGGAGGTCCGATGGGTCCTCGACGGGTGCGACGGAGAGCGTCGCGGTCGCGTCGCCGACCCGGACCGTCGTCGCCGAGAGCGCTCGCTGCACGCGGACGTACGCCCTGGCGCGGAGCGCGTCCCGGTACGGCGTGCTGTCGTTCAGGACGCGCCCGTACGGCGCGTCCGCGGGCGAAACGACCGGGTTCGCCGCGCCGCGTTCGAGTGCGGTCGCGACGGCGCTCCGGACGGCGGTGCGGGCGCTCGCGGTCGCGCGCTCGGCGGCGACCTCGGCGTCCGGCGGCCCCGGAGACGGCGTCGGCCGGGAGACGACGGCGGCGACGGACGCGGCGGTGACGAGCAGGAGCGCGCCGACGAGCGCGAACGGCACGCGGGCGCGGTCGTCCTCGGCGAGCCTCACGGCGACCACGTCCGGACGGTGATCGTGACGGTTCGCGGATCCGCCTCGCTCGCGGCCGCGCTCGGCGCGTCGTGGCGGTCGCGGAACGCAGCCACGAACAGGTCGGCGAGCGCGCGAGCGAGCAGGTCGTTCGCGCTACCGACGCGGCCACCTTCGAGCGCACCGTCCACGTCGACGCCGAGTGCGTCCCCGAGGCGTCCGTACCGCCCCGCGACGGCCGCTCTGGTCGCGCCGTCGCGCAGTCCCCAGCGCGCGCGAGCGGGCGGCGCGACCGTGGCCATCGTCGCGGCCGCAACCACCTCCGCGAGCGCGCGATAGCCGCCCTCGCGCGCCACGTCCCGACGCTCGGTCGGTCGCGGCCCCGGGCCGACGGGGACCCGAACGCGAGCGACCGCGACGTCGACGCCCGGCGGCGCCGTCGGCCCGACCGTCGTGCGGCCCCTGACGCCGCTCCCAGGCGCCGGCGCGTACGTCGCAGTGACGTTCGCGCGAGCGTCCATGCCCGCGAGCACGCGCTCGGCTCGCTCGACGACCGCCTGCTCGAACGACCCCTCTACGCTGGGGCCGGCAGCCGATTCGCTCGCGTCGACGGCGACGTCCGCGACCGCCGCACGGGCGAGGAGCGCCGCCGTCGTCCCCTGCACCGAGCGCTCGCCGCGGCCGGCACCCTCGCCGCGGCCGGCACCCTCGGCCCGCTCACCACCCTCTGCGCCGCGCGCGTCCGGACCGCGGCGTGCGACCGGGTCGTCCGCGTGAGCGTCTTGGAGCGCGTATTCGACGGTGACGGTCGTGGTCGCGAGCCGATCGGCGGCGGCGTTCGCGCTCGCGGGGTCGTGGCGGTCCGGCGGTGGGCCGGCCGCGGCGAGCACGGCGACGGCGGCAGACACCAGGAGGAGGCAGAGCGTCACGTCGAGCGTCGTGCTCAACCCGCGGTCGACTCGCGGCGACGTCGCTCCTGCCCCGACGCCGAGGCCGCCGGCGCGTGCGCGAGTCACTGCCAGACCTCCACGCGGAGGCGGCCCGTGGCGACCACGCCGGGGGCGACGCGGACGCTCACGGGCTCGCTCGCGGTCGCGGCGTCCGGCGGACTGGCGGGCCCGACGCGCCAGCGGTCGCCCGCCGCGGACAACGACACCGCGACGTCGTAGCCCGCCGGTGCGCTCGAGAGGGCGTCCGAGAGGTCTCCGGGGTCGAGGACGCCATCCTCCGCGAGCGTGGCGCTGGCGCGCTCGAGCGTTGGCTCCGCCACTCGCGGATCACTCGGCGACGGGAAGGCGTCGTAGAGGCCGCCCGCGTACAGCGCGAGCGCCGCGCCGACGACGACGGTCGCCGCGAGCGCCGGCAGTGGCCCGGTCTGCGCGCGGTCGTCGCCGGTCCGCGATCGCCGGGTCGTCGACTGTCCAGGCGGCGACGCCCGGGGCGTCGACTCAGGTGAGGACGAGCGTGACATGCACGTCACCCCAGTTGACGCGGCGGACGACGATCTCGTCGCGAGCCGACCGCCACGTGGCGTCGCCGGCGTCCTCGCGGGTCGCTTCGGCCATCGCCGCGAGCGCTCGCGGCGACTCGAACGCCTCGCTCGGTGGCGTGCCGCGGGCGACCGCACCGAGTCGCGAGTCCGCGTCGACGGGCGTCACCGGCCCGAACGCGAACCGGGCGTGGGTCGCGCCCGCGTCGGTGCGGAGCCCGAGACTGCGTGGCGTCACGCGGACGCTCGAAGCCTCGAGGGGATGGGTCGCGGTCCCGGGGTAGTCGCTCGCGGCGAGCGCGTCCACGGAGTTCGCCGCTGCGCGAGCGTCCGGCGGCGGTCGCGTCGGTAGGTCGGCGGCGACGCCGACCACGACGAGGCTCGCGGCGGCGAGCCCCAGGAAGCAGTACGTCGCGGATAGCGGCACGTCGAACATGCAGGGCGTCGCCGCGGCTCCGTACTTGAACCCTCGGCGGCCTCTCGACGCGTCCGCGCGACGCTCGCGGTCGACCCGTCGCGTCCGATCTCAGACGAGTGCGTTCGTGAGGACGACGCCGGCTGTGAACGAGACGCCCGCCGTCGGGATTGCGGCGGCGACCTCGCGGCCGACGGCGACGCGGTCCAGGCCGGCTTCGAGGACGACGGCGAGCACGGCGAGGATGGCGGCGAGCACGAGGACGTACGCGCCGACGGCGAGGCCCAGTGCGGTCGGGTCGATGCCCGTGCTCGGTGCGTCGCCGAGGAGCGAGCCCGGTGCGGCGAGGCTCCCGGCGAGCGAGACGGTGGCGCCGCCGACGAGCGGCCCGAACCCGCGTCCCGTCGACCGGAGCGTGCCCGTGACCGCGGCGAGGTCGTCGCGACACGCGCGCTCGACGGCGGCGAGGTCCTCGAGGTGGTCAGCGACCGCGACGACCGCCTCGCCCGCGGGTGCGCCCTGGGCGGCGGCGAGCGCGAGCAGGTCGACGACGGCGCGGGTACGCTGACTCGGGAGCGCAGCGACCGCGCCGTGCTCGCCGAGGAACGCGTCGCGGGGGCCGACGCCGAGGCGGCGCTGGACGCCGAGCGCGTCCGCGAACGCCTCGCCGGTCGCGCCGGGGACGTCCGCGCCGGCCGCGAGCGCGTCCTCGACGGCGTCCCCGTCCGCGACCCGTCGCCCGACCGCGTACGCCGCGTCGACGAGGCCGTCCTCGACGGCGAGCGCGCGGTCCCGGACGTCGCCCGCGGCCGCGGCGAGGCGATGGCTGGCGACGCCGACGCCGACCGCGACACCGAGGATCGGCGCGACCCATCGCGGGACGAGTTCGGTGACGGGGAGTTCGACGACGGCCCCGTCGGCGAGCGCGAGGACGCCGCCGGCGACGGTCGCGCCGGCAAGTGCGCCGACGACGAGGGCCGGCCACCGTCGCGTCGGGACGGCCGGGTGGTCGCGGGGGACGCGCGGCGGCGGGAACGCCACGGGCCGGTTCGCGAGCACCCACGCCGTCGCCCCAAGGAGGACGAGCGGGAGCGCGACGTCGTAGACGGCGACGACGAGCGGGAGCGTGGCGGGGAGGCCGACGGCGCCGGCGGCGGGGAGAACGGCGACGAGCGCGAGCGGGAGGAGGACGCCGAACGCGTACAGCGCGTTCACGGGGCCGCTGAGTCCCGTGGTGTACGTGCGGAGGCGGTCGCGGGTGCCGTCGAGGACCGCGGTGAACGCGCGATCGATGCGGCGCCCGCGGTCGCCGTCTGGCGCGTCGGGCGCGCTCGCGAGCAGGTGACACGCCCTCCGGAGGCCCGGTGCGGCGTCGGCGTGCGCGTCCGCGAACGCGGCGAGCGCCCGGTCGAGGCGGCCGCTGCGCCGGGCGTGCGCGCCGAGGGCGTCAGCGAGCGGGTCGTCCGTCGCGTCCGCGGCGAACGCCACCGCGGGCTCCAGGGCCGGTTCGACGTGCAATCGAAGTGCGATCCGGGCGACGAGGTCGGGCGCTCGCCCGAGCGCGCGCCGCTTCCGGACCGCGACGAGCATGCCCGGGAGTTCGTGGACGCCGTGCGCGACGGCGACGACGACCGCGAGCGCGACTGGCGCGAGCACGAACACGGACAGCCCGACGACCCAGCCCGCGAGGAAGCCAGCGAGTGCCACGAGGACGCCAGCGCCGTAGCCGGCGCGGACGAGCGTCTCCGCGGCGACCGGGACGCCGAGGTCGCCGAGCGCCCCGCGCAGGTCCTCGCCGGCCGCTGCCTCGACCGGCGCGAGCGCGGCGAGCAGCCCGCACGCGACCGCGACCCGTCGCTCGCGTTCGCGCGGGCCGGTGACGTCGTCTCCGACGCCCGAGGTCACGCCGACCACGCTCCGGGGTCGAGTCGCCCCGCCCTCGCCCGGTCGGCGAGCAGCGCCTCGCGGTCCGCGAGCGCATCCCGGACGGCCGCGTAGTCCTCCGTCGGCGTCGCCAGATCCGCGACGAGCGCGCTGTTCCCGCGAGCGATGCGGCTCGTCGCCCGCAAGCGGCCGTCGTCGTCGAGTTCGTATAGCGAGCGGAACGTCGCGTCGTCGCCCGCGCCGACGACCTCCTCGATGCGAGCGACGCGCCGCTCGACGCTCCCGTCGACCGTCACGCGCCGGCACGTCACCACGCAGTCCGTCGCGGCGAACGACGACGCCGACACGCCGAGGTCCTCGACCACGCGCTCGCGCACCGCTCTCGCGCCGTCCCCGTGGATCGTCCCGAGGACGGCGTCGCTGCTCGCGCCGACGCGCATCGCCTCGTAGAGCACCTGGGCCTCCTCGCCGCGGACCTCGCCGACGACGAGCGCGCCCTCCCCGAGGCGGAGCGCCGTCCGGAGCGCGTCCGCGGCGGAGAGCGCGTCGCCGCGTTCGCTCGTCTGCAACCCCTGGACGTCGCGGTCGTCCGCGCGGAGCGCTTCGACCGGGAGTTCGGGCGTATCCTCGACGAGGACTGCACGCGTCGTCGCGTCGAGCTCGAAGCAGAGCGCGCCCAGGAGCGTCGTCTTCCCCGCGCCGCGAGCGCCGGCGACGAGCGTCGCCGCGGCCCTGGTCGTCGCGAGCGACAGGAGCGCCGCCGCCTCGGCCGGCACGGTGTCGTTCGCGACGAGCGCCGGGAGCGTGAACGCGTCCTCGCCGCCGCGACGGAACGCGAACCCGACGCCGTCCGCGACCGGGTCGCGAACGCCAGCGACGCGTACGGGGGTCTCGCCGACGGTCGTCGCCGCGTCCACCGTCGGCGTCGCTCGCGAGAACGCCCGCCCGCTCTCCGCGCGGACCCGCGACGCGAGCGCGCTCGCGCCGTCGACCGTCACCCGGCAATTCGTCGGTACCGACCCGTCCTCGCCGAGGCCAACGCGCAGCGCCGGGCCGTCGTCGTCGCTCGGCGCGTACACGTCCGTCACCGCGGGGTCGGCGAACGCGTCCTCGAGGACGCCGTCGCCCGCGGTCTGTCGACGGAGCACGTCGACGACGCGCGAGTTCCGGTCCGAGTCCGGGTCCGAATCCGCGTCGCCGTCCGTAACGGCGTCCACCGCGCGCCGGCGGGCGCGAGCCGTGCCGCCGTAGTCGCCGGCGGCGACGCGCTCGTACGCCCGCCGGAACGCGTCCCGGCCCGCGTCGTCGAGCGACGCCCACGCCGGCCGGAGGTGGTAGCGCGGCCGACCGCGGTCGTCGCGGTACCGCGTCGCCACGCCGCCCGTCGAGAGGCTCCGTGTCTCTTCGGCGGTCCAGTCGGCGGGCGGAGTCAGGCGGACGCGGACCGGTGCGACGACGGGGCCCTCGTGGACGGCGAGCGCGTCGTAACCGGCGATGCCTTCGGCCGCAACGAGGAGCCCGGATTCGGCCGCCCACTCCGAGACCGGCGGAGCGCGAGCGCGAGCGCTCTCGGCCGCCCCGAGCGGGTCGCGACGGACGCGCTCCGCGAGCGGGTCAGAGGCGTCGCCGAGTCGAGCGAGGAATCGACCGGCAGCGACGAACAGCGCGACCGCGCGGTCGCCGTACCGACGCTCGAACCCACGCGCGCGCACCCTGACGGCGTCCACGGTGCGGTCGCGGCACGCGGCGACGACGGTCGCGCGACAGCCCTCGTTCGCGACGAGGTCGCCGTCACCATCGCAGTCGCTTCCGTCGACGCAGAGCGCGTCACCATCGCAGTCGCTTCCGTCGACGCAGAGCGCGCCGCCCTCGATGCTCGTCGTGCACGCACAGTCGTCGCGTCGGTCGAACATGCCGACGGTGGCCGCGCCTCCCCCGATAAACGCTCGGCGTCCCCGGTGGCGCGCGCGACCACCACGCCACACGCCGTCTTCGACACCGCGATCCGGTGCATGCCCGACGTCTCCAGTACGAGCGGGCCGTCCGGCGCGCTGACGGATGCGGGCAGCGCGCGACCGCCGCGGCGACCGCTCGCGAGCCGGTACCGGACCGTGCGCCCCGACACCCGGACCTCGGCGACGCCAGCCGTTCCGACCGCGGCCTCCGGAACGTCGACGGCGACGACGCGCCGCGTCCCCCGCGGCGCCCCCGAGACGTGCTCGACCGCCAGCGCCAGTCGGTCGGCGTCCCCCGAGACCGCCTCGACGGTCGCACGCTCGCGCGCCGCCTCGATGCCGGGCGCGGCGACCGCGAGCAACGCCACCGCGAGCGCGACCGCCGCCAGGACCCGGAGCGTCACAGCGCGTCACGGAGCCGCGCGACTAACCCCGGCTGCTCGCGGTCGTCGTCCGCGTCCGGATCCTCGTACGGCGCCCGCGGCTCCTCGGGCGGCCACGCGACCACCTCGCCCTCCGTGTCGGCGCCATCGCGACGGCGGCCACCATCGCCGGCTCGGGCGGAGTCGTCCCGTCGACGCTCGTCGGCGCCCCGGCCAGCGTCGCGAGGCCGACCGTGGTCGGTAGTCGACGCACGGGTCTCGGTCCCTCCACTGGTCGCCTCGCTCGCGTCCACCGGCACCCGACTTCGGTCGGACGTCGGTGCTCGCTCGCGGCCCGCGGACGCCCCGGAACCACGGGGAGCGTCCCGTTCCAGCGCGGCAACGCGCTCGCGGAGGTCGTCCGCGGTCGCGACCGCCGCGTCCGCGCGCTCCTCCACGCGGTCGTTCACCGCGCGCACGCTCCCCGCGTACCCCCGGAGCGCCTGCACCGCCGCCTCCAGCTCCGCGACGCGCTCGGTCAACGCCGCCACGTCCGCCGCGGCCGCGCTCCCGTCGTCGGCCACCGTCCCGTCGTCGGCCGCGGACGCCGACCACCCGGCACCGTCGCCCGCGTTCGCAGTTCCGCCGCCCGTCGCGTCCGCAGCGCTCGCACTCGCGCCGCTCGCCGCGTCAGCGGCGCCTCCGGGCGCCGTCGCTCCCGGGTCGTCGCCGAACGCCGTCGCTCCCGGGTCGTCGCCGGACGCCGTCGGCGTCCCGTCGTCCAGCGCATCGTCGACCGCCGCGAGCCGCTCCTCGAAGTCACCTGGCATGCAGCCACCTCGCCGCCCCCTCTCACATCAACCCTCGGCGTCAGGGAGCCGTCGCCGACCACCCACTGCCGCGGCGTCGACACCCATCGGGCATGGGGAAGGTCTATGTGCCCACCACGGAAAACAGCGTGACATGAAAGTGGTCCTCATCGGCGTCGGACAGGCGGGTGGGAAACTCACCCAGCGCCTCGCCGAGTTCGACCAAGAGATGGACTTCGGCGCCGTCCAGGGCGCACTCGCCGTCAACACCGCCGAAGCCGACCTCCGGAACCTCGACATCGAGACGCAACTCGTCGGCCAGGATCGCGTGAACGGCCACGGCGTCGGCGGCGACAACGAACTCGGCGCCGAGGTCATGCAAGCGGACGCCATCGAAGTGATGGACGGCCTCGACGGGAAGATCACCGCGAGCGCCGAAGCGATCTTCGTCGTCGCCGGCCTCGGCGGCGGCACCGGCAGCGGCGGCGCGCCCGTCCTCGCGAAGGAACTCCAGCGCGTCTACTCGGTTCCCGTCTACGGCCTCGGCATCCTCCCCGGCCGCGGCGAAGGCGCCATGTACCAGGCGAACGCCGGACGCTCCCTGAAGACGCTCGCCCGCGAAACCGACTCGACGCTCCTCGTCGACAACGACGCCTGGCACGACGCCGGCGAAAGCGTCGAGGAAGCCTTCGCGACCATCAACCAGAACATCGCCCAGCGCGTCGGCCTCCTCTTCGCGAGCGGCGAGAACGTCGACGGCGTCGCCGAATCCGTCGTCGACTCCTCGGAGATCATCAACACCCTCCGCGAAGGCGGCATCGCCTGCCTCGGCTACGCCAGCGCCGTCAGCGGCGACACCGCCGAAGACAACATCAACGCCGTCACCACCATCACGCGGAACGCCCTCCTCACCGGCACCAGCCTCCCCGACGCCACCACCGCCGACGCCGCCCTCCTCATCATCGCGGGCCGCAGCGACGTCATCCCACGCAAAGGCGTCGAGAAAGCACGCAAGTGGCTCGAAGACGAAACCGGCAGCCTCCAAGTCCGCGGCGGCGACTTCCCCCTCGACAGCGACCGCCTCGCCGCCCTCGTCCTCCTCGGCGGCGTCGAACGCAGCCGCCGCGTCGACGAATTCATGGAACGAGCCAGAGAAGCCCACAAACGCAACCAACGAGACGCAGTCGACCACACAGAAACCTTCCAGAACGACGAACTCGACGACCTCTTCTGAGACAACCTTTTTTCTGCGTCGGGTGCGCCAGAGGCGCACCCTCCTTGAAAAAACGTTGATGAAAAAAGCCCGAGCGCTCACTTCGTTCGCGCTCGGTGGGCGCGCTGGACGACACAGCACCGCTATCGCATCTGCGACCGCCACCGCATCCGCGACCGCCATCGCAACTGCATCCGTAACCGCGACCGCAGCCGCATCTGCGGTTACTCGTACTCGAGTTCGCGGTCCGTCGATTCGTCCGTCGTCCGCTGGGCGTCTGCCCGGTCGCGTTTGTGCCGGTCGACCGTATCTCGGGCGTCCTCGAGCGTCTCGGTCTCGAGCAAGCGTTCAAGCTTTCGCTCGAACTGCGCTTCGGAGAGTTCGCCGCGCGCGTACCGGTCCCGGAGCGTGTCTAGGGCGTCGGCCTTCGACCCGGGCACGTTCGAGGCCTCTCGCGGGGCGTCGACGGACTCGCGACCGTCGTCCGTCTCCTCGTCGGTCTCGGGCTCCTCGCCGGTCAGCATCCCGACCAGCGGAACGATCACGCCGTACCCGACCACGAACGCGACCCACCAGTTCTCGACGCCGAGGAACAACCCCGTGAGTGCCACTCCCAGGACCAATAGCGACACCGCACCCGTGTACGACCGCGACCCGGAGTGGTCCGCCATACGCGACGGTTCGAGCACCACGCGAAAAAGCGTTGTCGTGTCGACAGCACGCCCCCGCAGGCGACCCTACACCAGGCTCGCGCCGTCGAACTCGGTCCGGTCGTAGTCGACGTCCATCAGGTCGAGGATCGTCGGCGAGATGTCGTAGAGGTCCGTGTCCGAGACGTTCGCGTCGTCGTCGTCGACGAACAGGCTCGCGTTCTCGAAGCTATGCATGCCGTTCCGCGGACCGCTCCCGAAGACGTCCTCGTGGCCCTTGAACCCGGCCTTGAGGTCGAACCCGTGGTTCGGGATGACGACGAGGTCCGGCGCGATGTCCTCGTGGTCGCCGCGGAACGCGTCCTCCTTCTCGACGACGCGCTGCGCGACCTTCTTCCCGTCCGGTCCCTCGAGCGCCTCCAGTTCGGCCTTGAGTTCGTCGCGGACCGCCTCGTACTCGTCCTCCGGCACGCTCCCGCGCGGCTCCCGACCCTCGAGGTTCAGGTAGAACCGACCCGGGATGAGCGAGTACGCTCGCGTGTCGTCCGCGATGTCGCCGAGCTCGCTGTGGTCGTCGTCCTCGTACGACAGCCAGCCGGCGTCCTCCAGCCACGCGTTCAGGTGGACTTCGTAGTCCTGACTCGTGAACCCGTGGTCCGACGCGACGATCATCGTCACGTCGTCGGGGAGCTGGTCGCGGAGCTTCCCGAGGTACTCGTCGACCTTGCTGTAGAACTCCATGAACAGCTCCTTGTTCTCGGTCCCGTCCTCGTAGTCCTTGAACAGGAAGTGGTTGACGCGGTCGGTCGTCATGAACACGCCGAAGAAGAGGTCCCAGTCGTCCTCCGCGACGTAGTGCGAGAACGCCTCGTAGCGCGCGTCGACGGTCGCATGTGCGTTCTCCATGAACTCCGTCTTGTCGTCCTGGTGCCCGAGTTTCGCGTTCGCGTCGATCTTGTAGTCGATCGACTCGAGGTACTCGCGGAGGTCGTCGGGGTACGACGCCTTGTCGATGCCCGGCGACAGGAATCCGCTGACCATCCGCTGGACGTCGCGCTGCGGCGGGAACGTCACGGGGACGTTCATCACGGTCGCGTTCCGGCCGTCGTCGGTGACGCGATCCCAGACGCGGTTCACCTGGACGTCCCGCCCCATCGGCACGTACGTGTCGTACGATCCGACCTCTCGGTCCTGGAACCCGTAGACGCCCGTCTCGCCGGGATTCCGCCCGGTCGTGAGCGCCGGCCAGCACGCCGAGGACTCCGGCGGGACGATCGAGTCGATCGCGCCCGCACTCCCCTCCTTGGCGAGCGCGTTCAGGTTCGGGAAGACGTCGGGGTTGTCACGAACGAGACTGTACGGTACCCCGTCGATTCCGAAGAAGGCGACGCGGGGTGCGTCGTCGCCGCGAAGCCGGTCGAAGAGACCCATACCAGCCTGTAACGGGGTGGGATACAAGAACTTTCTTTTACTGCGAGAAGTGGCCGTGAGCCCGGAGATTCCAGAGCCTCCCGAGCGCAGTTCGTCCTGGGAGCCGCGCGGTCAGTCGGTTCGAGCGGGGGCGTCGGCCACGGAGACCGCTCAATCCCGTCGCTCGAAGTTCGTCGGGACGACGGTCCGGTGGTCGATGCCGATGGCTGGGCGGTCCGAGGACGGACCGTCGTGGTCCTCGTCGTGGTCGGCGTCGGGGTCGCCGTCGGCGTCGACGGTGGGGTGACGTGCGGTGGCCATGACGAGAGGACCTACGCACCACGCCCGCATAATATTACCCATGCTCATAACGCATCTGTGTGGTCGGATGCGATAACTCGGACGAATGCCGAACGGAGATGCGAGCGTGAGGACGGAGCCGTTCGTGACCGTCGTCACGCGGTCGCCGTCAGAAGTTCTCCTCGTAGAGGTCCATCGCGTGCTCGATGGCGTCTTTCGCGGCGGCCTTGTCCTCCCACCCGAGCGTCTCCACTTCCTTGCCCTCCTCGAGGTTCTTGTACGTCGAGAAGAACTCGTCGATCTCGTCGAGTTGCTGCTGGGGGATGTCCTCGAGGTCCTCGACGTGGTCGTAGCGCGGGTCCTCCGTCGGGACCGCGATGACCTTGTCGTCCTGCTCGCCGTCGTCGTCCATCTTCATCAGCGCGACGGGACGGGCCTCGATGATGCACCCGGGGAACGTCTGGTCCTCGACGAGGACGAGGACGTCGAAGGGGTCCTCGTCGTCGTAGTACGACTGCGGGATGAACCCGTAGTCGCTCGGGTAGTGCACGTTCGAGTGGAGCACGCGGTCGAGGACGACGCCGGGGACGTCCTTGTCGTACTCGTACTTGTTCCGTTCGCCCTTGAGGCACTCCACGACTGCGTAGATCTCCTCGGGCGGGTTCGGGCCCGTCTCGAGGTCTTCCCAGAGGTTCGTCATTGCAGGCCGAGACTGCGGGGGAGAGCGAAATAGGCCCTTCGATTCCCTCGGCGCACCGGAGCTTCAGAGACCGCAACCAGTCAGTAGACAGATACGTCACGAGACAGTGACGAACAGCCTTCTCGCGAACCGTTCGAGGACGCACTTGGATAGCAAAGCAATAGAATCATGTATCAGACTGGATAGCCGATGGCCATTTCCAGAGCGCCCGGGGCGGTTTTACCGGCTTTTCCGGCCCACGAAGCCCCGATTCGAACCGGCGAGGTTCGAAGAGTTGAGAACTGTTAAATAGTTCGATGACATGTATCTACGTATGTCAGAGGCGCAATCCGTGACCGGCAAACAGGGCATCGCGCGCGAACTCACCGCGTTCCAGCACAACATCCTCGTCATCCTCGGCAAGGAACCGATGTACGGCCTCGCCATCAAGCGCGAGCTCGAGGACTACTACGGGACCGAAGTCAACCACGGCCGACTCTACCCGAACCTGGACGAACTCGTCGGCATGGACCTCGTCGAGAAGTCCGAGCTGGACAAGCGCACGAACCAGTACGAGCTCACCGACGACGGCTACGCGGCCGTCATGGACCAGATCGAGTGGACGCTCTCGAAGCTCGTCACCGACGACGACCGCGCGGACGAACTCCGCGAGCTCGTCGACGAACAGCAGTAGGCGGCCATCTGGCATCCGGCCGCGCTACGCGGTCACCAATCGGGCACCCGTTCTTTCGCAGCGTCGAACGCGTAGCGCACGCTCTGTGCTAGTGCCGCGGCCTGCTCGTCGTCGAGCCACGCGTTCCGCGTCGCGTAGTCGTCCGCGAACTCCCGCAGTTCGGCCGCGGTCAGGTCCTCGATGGGTTTCGCGTAGTGGTTGCCGGCGAAGTCCGCGAGCACGTCCACGTTCGCCGCGTGGACGTCGCCGTGTTCTTCGCGGACCCGAGCGACGATCTCGCGGTTGTGCGCGTCCACGTCCGCCCACTCGTCGGGGTCGCCGGTCCCGGCGAGCGCGACCTCGATCGCCCGGTCGGTGTCCTCGATGCGGTCGGGGCGGACGGTCCCGTCCTCGACCCACTCCGCTGGGTGGAGAACGAGCGTCGCGGCCGCGTCCGCCTCCCGCACTCGCGCGGTGTAGTCGAAGTCGGCGAGCTGGTCGTCCCGGTCCGCGCGATACGCGTCGGCCTCGTCGTCGTCCACGGCTTCGCGCGCCAGGTGCGTGAGGCGCTCGGCCGCGTCGACGACCGACGCCGGAACGGGCCGGTCGTCGTCCGCGTCGTCTCCGTCGCCGCCGTCGCCGTCGCTGCCGCCGTCGGCTGTGCGGTCGGTGAGGCCGGCGGCGTCGCGCGCCGCGGCCTCGGCGGGGTCGTGCGTGGCGTCCTCGGCGGGGTCGGGGTCGTGCGTCTCCGCGGAATCGTGCGTGGTGTCGTCGTCAGGCATCGTCGAGTGCTTCGTTCGCCAGTTCGTCCGCGCGCTCGTTAATCTCTCGGGGGACGTGCGAGATCGTCCAGTCGTCGAACGCGCGGAGGAGTTCGTGGACGCGGACGCGGTACTCGCGGAGGTCGGGGTCGTTGACGCCGTACTCGCCGGTGACCTGCTTGACGATGAGTTCGGAGTCGCCCCGTACCTGGACCTCGTCGTACCCGTAGTCGCGCGCGGCCTCGAGGACGGCGACGAGCGCCTCGTACTCCGCCTGGTTGTTCGTCGCGCGCCCGACGGTCTCGCCGCCCTCGGCGACGATGCCGTCGTCGGTGACGATCACCCAGCCGACGGCCGACGGGCCCGGGTTGCCCCGGCACGCGCCGTCGAAGTAGAGGTGCGCGCGACCGCTCTCGTCGCGGACGACGGCCTCGATGCTCGCGGGGTTCGCGCCCTGGACGACGAGTTTGTCGTCGTACGCGACGGCCGTGGCGTCGTCGAGGGTGGCCCGGTACCGTTCGTGTTCGGTGTTGCCCGGTTCGACTGTCGCTCCGGCGTCGGCGAGCGCCTCGCGGGCGGTCTCGACGTCGCACTCGATGACCGGCATTGACCCTTGGTCACCCGTTCTCGGGTATAACGCTTCTGATTCCACCTGGATGTCAGCGAAATTAAAACGTGCGCCGTCCGGCGGTTTTGCTCTTCGGCGCAGGCAATTCTGACCTCTCGAAGCAGGGCAGAAACCGTCCCAAGGTTTAAGGCCAATGGAACTGCTACTATAAAAGTGCGATGACACGGTCCACCCGCCAGCGGGAGCGAGACCTCGAGGCCGACGAGTCGGAGGAGCAGGAAGGGGTTCGGGAGTGCCCCGAGTGCGAATCCGACAACCTGGTCAAGAGTTCGGACAGGGGAGAACTCGTCTGCGACGACTGCGGGCTGGTCGTCGAGGAGGAGCAAATCGATCCCGGTCCGGAGTGGCGTGCGTTCAACCATCAGGAGCGACAGGAGAAGTCCCGGGTCGGCGCCCCAACGACCCAGACGATGCACGACAAGGGGCTGACGACGACGATCGACTGGAAGGACAAGGACGCGTACGGACGATCGATCTCCTCGAAGAAGCGCAGTCAGATGCACCGACTGCGCAAGTGGCAGGAGCGCATCCGAACGAAGGACGCGGGGGAACGCAACCTGCAGTTCGCACTTTCGGAGATCGACCGGATGGCCTCGGCGCTCGGCGTCCCACGGTCGGTCCGGGAGGTCGCGTCCGTGATCTACCGGCGCGCGCTCAAGGAGGACCTCATCCGCGGGCGGTCGATCGAGGGCGTCGCCACCTCGGCGCTCTACGCCGCCTGCCGGAAGGAGGGCATCCCGCGAAGCCTCGAAGAGATCAGCGAAGTATCGCGCGTCGAACGCAAAGAGATCGGGCGGACGTACCGCTACATCAGTCAGGAACTCGGCCTGGAGATGAAGCCCGTCGACCCGAAGAAGTACGTCCCGCGATTCTGCTCGGAACTCGAACTCTCCGAGGAAGTCCAGACGAAGGCCAACGAGATCATCGAGACGACCGCCGAGAAGGGACTGCTCTCGGGGAAGTCCCCGACCGGCTACGCCGCGGCTGCCATCTACGCCGCGAGCCTGCTCTGTAACGAGAAGAAGACCCAGCGCGAGGTCGCGGACGTCGCGCAGGTCACCGAGGTCACGATCCGGAACCGCTACCAGGAGCAGATCGAAGCGATGGGCATCCACAGCTAGGCCCGTCTCCCGCCGTCCGATCCACTTTTTCGCGCCTGCCGTCCGGCGAGCGACCGCGGCGGGGGACCCGAGTCCGACTCCGGAAGCGAAGCCACTTTCATCCGGGGGCGAAAGTTCGGAACGAACGGATGATCGACGACGTCGACGAACCAGAACCGTGGCTCCCGGTGCCAGTGATGGTGATCCTGATGGTCGCGAGCATCGTGCTCGGCGCGCTCGCGACCGTCTCGGTCGTCGATTCGCCAGCGGCGGCGCTCGACATGCTCTCGGACCCGTTCTTCTACGTGCTGCTCGGCGTCGTCGGTGGCACCGCGTCCCTCGTCGCGTTCGCGCGAGCGGAGTGAGGAGTCCCAGACCCAACGCCTTACGTCCCCGGACGGCGGACGAGTGAGCATGACGTACGACATCGAGCGCTACCTGAACGTGCGGTCGGCCAGCGGCGCGTCGTTCGGCCCGGACGGCGAGCGGCTCTCGTTCCTGATGGACACGACGGGGACGTCGCAGGTCTGGACGGTCGACGAACCGAAGGACTGGCCGGTCCAGCGGACGTTCTACGACGAGCGCGTGACGTTCGCGTCCTGGTCGCCGGAGCGCGACGAGCTCGCGTTCGGGATGGACGAGGGCGGGAACGAGCGCGCGCAACTGTACCGGCTCGCGGGCGACGGAAGCGAGGTGGTGAACCTCACGCAGCGCCCGGACGCGAAGCACCGCTGGGGTGGGTGGAGTCACGACGGCGAACGGTTCGCGTTCACGTCGAACCGCCGCGACGAGAGCGTGTTCGACGTGTACGTACAGGGCAGGGACGAGACCGGGAACGACGCGGAACTCGTCCACGAGGGTGACGGCTGGCTGACGGCCGCGGGCTGGTCGCCGAGCGACGACCGCCTCCTCGTGAGCGAGGCGTACTCGAACGTCGACCAGGACGTGTACGTCCTCGACCTCGACCGCGACGACCCGTCGGGCGATCTCGAGTGCATCACGCCCCACGACGACGACGTTCGATTCTACAGCCCGTCGTTCGGGCCCGACGGCGACGCCGTCTACTGCTGTACGGACGACGGCTCGGACACGCTGTACCTGGCGCGGATCGACCTGGAGACCCTGGAGCGCGAAGTCGTGGCCGAGGGCGGCGAATGGAACGTCGGCGGCGTGAGCGTCGACCACGACAGCGGGCGGTTCGCGTTCTCGCGGAACGTCGACGGTTACACGGACCTGACCGTTGCCGAGTTCTCAGGGACGACCGAGTACGAGGTATTCCCGAGCCCCGACCTCCCCGGCGGCATCGCCGGCGGCGTCTCCTGGGGGCCCGACGGCGAGAAGTACGCGATCACGGCGACCGGCGCGGCCGTGAACACGAACGTGTACGTCGTCGAGACGGAGACGGGCGACACCGAACGGTGGACGTACGCGGCGACCGCGGGCATCCCCGAGGAGTCGTTCAGGGAGCCCGAGCTCGTGCACGTGGAGAGCTTCGACGGCGTGGAAGTGCCGGGGTTCCTGACGCTCCCCGAGGCCGCCGAGGGCGACGCCGCGGATGGCGAGAGCGGGGACACGCCAGTGGTCGTGAGCATCCACGGCGGCCCGGAGAGCCAGCGCCGGCCGTCGTTCAATCCCGTCAAGCAGTACTTCCTCAACCGGGGGTACGCGTACTTCGAGCCGAACGTCCGCGGGTCGACGGGGTACGGCGAGACGTACACCAGGCTTGACGACGTCGAGAAGCGCATGGACTCGGTCGCGGACGTGAAAGCCTGCGTCGAGTGGCTGCACGACCATCCCGCGGTCGACCCCGACCGGATCGCGTGCATGGGCGGGTCCTACGGCGGGTTCATGGTGCTCGCGTGCATGACGGAGTACCCGGAGCTGTGGGCGGCGGGCGTGGACGTCGTCGGCATCGCGAACTTCGTCACGTTCCTCGAGAACACCGGCGAGTGGCGTCGGAAGCTCCGCGAGGCCGAGTACGGCTCGCTCGCCGAGGACCGCGAGTTCCTGGAGTCCATCAGCCCGATCAACACCGTCGAGAAGATTGCGGCGCCCCTGTTCGTGCTGCACGGCGAGAACGACCCGCGCGTCCCCGTCGGCGAGGCCGAGCAGGTGGTCGAGCAGGCCCGCGAGCAGGGCGTCCCCGTCCGCAAGCTGATATTCGACGACGAGGGCCACGGGTTCTCGAAGCTCGAGAACCGGGTTGAGGCGTACTCCGCGGTCGCCGAGTTCCTCGACGAACACCTGTAGCGGCCCGCGCCGAGCACACCGAACGCTTATCTTCCAGCCCATAGTTGTCTGAAGTGATGAACGTCCGGTCGTACGCCGAGGACGTCCGGCGGCTCCTCGCCACGCACTGGTGGTTCACCGTGATCGCCCTCCCCGTCGCCGCCTTCGGCGTCCCGCTATATCTGTACGCGTCGCGAGCGTTCGGCCCGCGGTTCGCCGTCCAACTGACGACGTGGTACGCGCTCGCCGGGGTCGTCGTCGTGCTCGCGGTCGCTGTCGCCCAGACGGTCTGGTCGCGCGTCCTCGCGAATGACACCGACCACCTCGTCGAGTGACAGCCCGCTTCGTCGCACCAGTCGCCACGTCGAGTGAGAAAACTTACAAAAGGAGCGTGTGGTGAACGAAGCATGGGTCCCGCTATACGAACAGAGAACCTCACGAAGCGATTCGGGAATCTCACCGCCGTCGACGGCCTCGACCTCACCGTCGAGGAAGGCGAAGTGTTCGGCTTCCTCGGCCCGAACGGCGCCGGGAAGTCCACGACCATCAACATGCTACTGGACTTCATCCGCCCGACCGCGGGCCGCGTCGAGGTGCTCGGCATGGACGCGAACGAACGAAGCCAAGAAGTCCGCCAACGTACCGGCGTCCTCCCGGAAGGATTCGACGTCTACGACCGCCTCACTGGCCGCAAGCACGTCGAGTTCGCGCTCGAATCGAAGGGCGAGGACGGCGACGTCGACGAACTCCTGGGGCGCGTCGACATGCTCGACGCCGCCGACCGCAAGGCCGGCGGGTACTCGAAGGGGATGCAGCAGCGCATCGTCCTCGCGATGGCGATCGCGGGCGAACCCGACCTCCTCGTCCTCGACGAACCGACGACGGGCCTCGACCCGAACGGCGCCCGAGAGATGCGCGAACTCGTGAAGGAGGAGGCCGCGCGCGGCGCGACCGTGTTCTTCTCGAGTCACATCCTCGAGCAGGTCGAGGCGGTCTGCGACCGCGTCGGCATCCTCCGCGACGGCCAGTTCGTCGCCGTCGACACCATCGAGAACCTCCGCGACAACGTCGGTAGCGGCGACCGACTCACCGTCACGTTCGCCGGGTCGGCCGACGCCGCTGTCGGCGCCGTCGAGCGCGTTCCCGGCGTGAGCAACGTGACCGTCGACGGGAACACGCTCGCGCTCTCCACGGGCGAGAGCGCGAAGACGGACGTCCTCTCCGCACTCGAGGACGAGGGCGTGACCGTCGAGGACTTCGCTACCGAGGAGGCGTCGCTCGAGGAACTGTTCGCCGCGTACACCACCGACGAACGACGGGTGGAAGCATGAACGTCGCGACCGTCGCCCGGAAGGACTTCGAGGACGCCGCTCGCGCGAAGACCCTCTGGGCGCTCGTCGTCATCTTCTCGCTGTTCCTCGGCGCCGCAGCGTGGTTCTTCGGTGACATCCAGGCCGGGAGCAACGCCGTCGCCGGCGACGCGCTCCTGGCGTCGCTGACCACGCCGACCTCGATCTTCCTCCCCATCATGGGCATCATGGTCGGGTACAAGGCGATCGTCGGCGAACGAACGTCCGGGACGATCAAGCTCCTGCTCTCGCTCCCGAACACGCGCCAGGACGTCCTCGCAGGGAAGTTCCTCGGTCGCTCGGCGGTCGTCGGGACCGCCGTCGTCGTCGGGTCGCTCGTCGGCGCGATCGTGTTCGCGATATTCGCGAGTTCGTTCCCCGCCGTCGAATACCTCGCCTTCCTCCTCTTGACGGTCGTGCTCGGCGCGGTGTTCGTCGCGATCGGTATCGGGTTCTCGGCGTCGACGAAGTCCGACACGATCGCGATCGTCGGCGCGATCGCGCTCGTGCTCCTGTTCACGCTCCTCTGGAACATCTTCACGTTCGTCCTCACGCTACTCCTGAACGAGTTCACGGACCTCGCTTCGGAGACGCTCACCGACGTCCTCGGGTTCACGAACGCGATCAATCCGACGGGCGCGTACAGCGTCCTCATCCGCGACGTCCTCAGCGACAGCGCGCAGCAGGCCGCCGCCGGCCAGGCGATGGGTGCACCGAGCGGGTTCTACACGGAGACGTGGTTCGCGGCCGTCGTCCTCCTCTTCTGGCTCGCCGTCCCGCTCGCCTTCGGCTACTGGCGGTTCGAGAACGCAGAACTCGGATAGTCGCATCGACTGCCGCCCGCCATTCTTCGACGTCGCAGTTCGAGCGATAGCGCCGTCAGATGACGTCCGTCTTCCGTGCGACCTCGCGAGCGGCCGGTTCGCTCATGCCGTTCCCGAGGATCGTGTAACGGTCCCGGATCTCGTGGCACGTCGTCAGCGCTTCGACGACCGTCTCCGGGTCGACCCCGAGTTCCGCGGCGGTCGTCGGCGCGTCGATCGCGGCGAGCGCACTCCGGATGTCCTGCCAGATGCCGCGCTCGCCGCCGTGGAGGTACGCCGTCACGATCGAACCGACGCCCACCTGGTGGCCGTGCAGGGCGGCGTTCGGCGCGAGCCGGTCGAGCTGGTGACTGAACAGGTGCTCGGCGCCCGACGCGGGCCGCGACGAGTCCGCGATGCTCATCGCGACGCCCGAGGACATCAGTGCCTTCGTGACGACCCACGCGGACTCCTCGAGGCCGGGACGCACCATGCTCGCGTTGTCGACGAGGATCTCCGCCGTCATCTCGCTGAGCGCCGCGGCGTACTCGCTGTACTCGACGTCCTGGAGTCGGTTCGCGAGCCGCCAGTCCATCACGGCGGTGTAGTTCGAGATGATGTCCGCACACCCCGCGGTCGTGAGCTCCCACGGCGCTTCCGCGAGCACGCCCGTGTCCGCGATGACCGCGAGCGGCGGTTCCGCGGCGACCGAGTGCCGCGTATCGCCTTCGGGGATCGACGAGCGCCCGGAGACGATGCCGTCGTGACTCGCCGCCGTCGGGACGCTCACGAACCCCTTCCCGCAGTGGTCGCTCGCCATCTTCGCGATGTCGATCGCTTTCCCGCCGCCGACGCCGAGCAGGTACCCGATCTCGTCGTTCCCCGCGGCCTCGGCCACTTCCTCGACGGACTCGAACGATGCCCGTTCGACGGTTACGACCTCCGGGTCGACGCCCCGCTCCTCGTACTGCGCGACGATCGGTGCCGCGGCGACGTCCCGGGGCGTCGGACTCGTCACGATGAGTGGCCGCCCCGTGAGGTGGATGTCGTCAACGACGTCGACCGTCCGCGAGAGCACGTCGTGCCCGACGACGACGTTCCGCGGGAGTCGAATCCACGCCGACTTCTGGAACATACCCGATTCGTCGCGGTAGGGCCGGAGAAACCTTTCGCCTCCGACCGACGCATCGGTCCGTCGGCGCGCGCTGTCGCGGTCGTGGTCGTCGACACGAGCGCGACCGCGTCGATATTGCGCGAGGTTCCCGCGAGCCGGGCGGGACCGGAGGTCCCGCTGGAAGCCGGCGCGTAGCGCCGGCGACGAAGCGAGCGGGAGCCAGTGAGAGCTTGCTCTCACACTGGACGACCGCGGCGACGACCGGAGGGAGTCGCCGCGGGAGTCGGTTGGGGAGGACGAGGCGCGATGCGGCCGGGCGGGGATGAAAGGGGCGGCGGGTTCGGGCGCCGTCGCGACGAAAGGACCGCAGGAGCGAACGCAGTGAGCGACGAGGACCACAGCGAGCGAGGGCGCCCGAACCCGCCGGGGCTTTCTGTGCGTTCGCGGTTGCTCGCCGTCGAATGCATGCGACCACCGGGGCTTTCTGTGCGTTCGCGGTTGCTCGCCGTCGAATGCATGCGACCACCGGGGCTTTCTGTGCGTTCGCGGTTGCTCGCCGTCGAACGCATGTGACCACCGAGGCATTCTGTGCGTTCGCGGGGTGTCATCTGGCGAGTGCGACTGGCGGTGGCGGGGGATCCGGAGTTCGCTAGCGGTCGATATCGAGCCACGAATCGGGCCCGAATCGTGAAGCCGTCGGCGCTCGGAGTCGGCGTCATGACCGATCCCGGACGGCCTGCGGGTCTCGACGGTGGCGAGCTGTCGTGCGAGCACGAGCCGGCGGTCGCGTACGAGGTCGGGTTCGTCGTCCGCGACGGCGTCGACGCTCCCCGAGGACGTCGACTCGGCGTGCGCGATGCGCGCGACCGTCCACGAGGTCCCCGTAGAGAGCGACGACGCCGACGCCGTCGGCTGCGCGATCGAGTCCTGCGAGAACCACCACGAACGCGTCGCCCAGGCGCTCCGTCGACGCGCCGCACGTCACAGCGGGAACGTCACCGGCGACCGACCCGGCTCCTGACCGCACTCGCTCCGCCCCTCACCGCACCGGTCCCCCGAACGACCGATCCGCGACTTACTGGGACGCTTTCTCCTCGGACCCGTCGTCTTCCTCCGCTGCGTCGGCGGTCCCCTCGCCGTCGACGACTTCCTCGACCTTCTCCTCGACAGTGTCCTCCACCGTCTCCTCGACCGTCTCTTCGACAGTATCCTCCACCGTCTCCTCGACCGTCTCTTCGACAGTATCCTCCACCGTCTCCTCGACCGTCTCTTCGACAGTATCCTCCACCGTCTCCTCGACCGTCTCTTCGACAGTATCCTCCACCGTCTCCTCGACAGTCTTTTCGACAGTGTCCTCCACCGTCTCCTCGACCGTCTCTTCGACTTCCTTCCCGACGGTCTCCTCGACCTTCTCGCTGACCGTGTGCTCGACCGTCTCCTCCACCTCCTTGCTGACCTCCTCGGTGACCGTCTCGCCGACCTTCTCCGCGACCTCGTCGACCTCCTGGCTCACCGTCTCCTCGACCTCCTTCCCGACCGTCTCCTCGACTTCCTTGCTCACCGTCTCCTCGACGGTCTTCTCCACCTTCTCCGCGACCTCGTCGACCTCCTTGCTCACCGTCTCGCCAACGGACTTCTCGACTTCCTTCCCGACCGTCTCCTCGACCTTCTCGTTGACCGTGTCCTCGACGGTCTTCCCGACGGTCTCCTTGACCTCTTTCCCGACCGTGTCCTCCACGGTCTTCTCGACTTCCTCGCTCACGGTCTCCTCCACGGCTTCGGCGACCTCCCGAGTCATCCACTCGGGGTCGAACCGCGCCATCTTCCACGCGATGTGGATGACGTACGACACGAGAACCCCCATCCCGAACGCGATCCCCACGACCGTCTCCACCAGGAGGACGAGCCCGATGGCGGCCGCGATCGCGATCCCGTACGCGAGGTCGACCGCGAAGTCGACGCGTTGCGGATTCATACCCCACCCCTCTCTCCCAGTCCATGTCCCAAGTGCATACCAGTGATTACGTAGCCCAGACGGGAATATCCGTCCATCCCAGCGGGTCGCTCCGGATGGACCGCACGTTCGCTCCCGTCGAGAGAGCCCCCGATGACGGTGGGTTTTAGAGCGTTCGGACAATCCATCCGGTATGGTCGAACTTCTTCTCGTCGTCGGCGTCGCCGTCTCGCTGTTCGTCGGATTCAACATCGGTGGTGCCACCACGGGACCGGCGTTCGGGCCCGCAGTCGGCTCGAAGTCGATCTCGAAGACGGGTGCTGCCGCCCTCATGGCAGTGTTCTTCTTCGTCGGCGCGTGGACGATCGGCCGGGAGGTCGTCGACACGCTCGGGAACGACCTCATCACGCAATCGGGCGTGTTCACGCTCGAATCCAGCATCGTCCTCCTGTTCTTCATCGGTGGCGCGCTGTTCGTCGGGAACTACTTCGGCGTCCCCGCCTCGACCTCTATGACCGCCGTCGGCGCGATCGCCGGTCTCGGCGTCGCCACGGGATCGCTCGACTGGACCGTCATGGGGAGCATCGCGGTCTGGTGGATCGTCGCCCCCATCGTCGGCTTCTGGACGTCCGCGATGATCGGTCGCTACCTCTATCCGCGCATCAACCGCTGGGTCGCCATCGAGACCACCGAGGGCGCGCTGTTCGAGATCGACCGCTCCGGCGTCGTGCCGCGACCGACCGCGGGCCCGAACACGACCCGCCGGGAGCTGTTCGGCGGCACGGTCGTCATCTTCATCGGGTGCCTGATGGCGTTCTCCTCGGGGACTTCGAACATCGCGAACGCGATCGCGCCCCTGGTCGGCGCGGAGGTCGTCGAGTTGAACACGATGATCATCCTCGGCTGTGGCGCGGTCGCCGTCGGCGCGTTCACGATCGCGCGCCGCACGCTCGACACGCTCGGCGACGACATCACGGACCTCCCGCTGACGGCGGCGATCGTCGTCGCCGTCGTCTCCTCGACGATCGTCATCTTCCTCTCCGTCATCGGCATTCCCGCGTCGTTCGTCATCATCGCCACGACCTCCATCGTCGGCCTCGGCTGGGGGCGCGCGACCCGGACCGCGAAGGTGACCGAGGTCGTCAGCGGCGAGGAGTCCCCGAGCGTCTCCGTCGGCGCGCTCACCGCGGAGGAACCCGGCGAGGAAGCGCCCGCGATCGGCGACGAGGAACCCGACGACATCCCGTCCGCCGCGGACCTCTTCGATCCCGCGACCACCGGCCGCGTCCTCGTGATGCAGAACGTCGTCCCGCTCCTGTCGACGATCGGCGCGTATGCGATGTTCACGCTCCTATTCGCCGTCTGGTGGACCTGACGGCCGACAGTTCGCCTCCTGGTGTCCTGCGACGGCACGCTTCTCGAGCGCTGCGGCCCACTCAGAGCGTGTCGAGGACGTCGAGCAGCGCCCGTTCGTTCTCGCGGCCGGGGTCGTGCTCGCTGCCGTCGCGGTCGCTCGCGAGGTGGTCGTCGACGGTCCGCTGCATCGCCTCGCGCAGCGGCGTGGACGCCCAGCCGAGCGAGGCGAGCTTGGTCGTGTCGAGGACGTGCGGGTAGTCGCGGTAGAGGACGTAGTCGTCCCCGGAGAGGTCCGCGATGGAGAGCTCGCGCTCGCTCGCGTGCACGACCTCGAACTCGCCCGCACCGGCGGGTGCGGCCCTGGCGTCGTCGAGGCAGTCCCCGATCAGGTCCAGCATCTCCTCGAGCGTGACGAGTCGGCGGTCGCCGACGTTGTACGCCTCGCCCGCCGTCCCCTCTTCGGCGACGACGCGGAGCGCGCTCGCGACGTCCTCGACGTACGCGCGATGCCAGACGTTCGTCCCGTCTCCCGGCACCACCACGCGATCGGCGTTCAGGACGCGGTCGATCCAGAAGTCCAGGCGCTCCGTGTAGTCGTGCGGGCCGTAGACGATGCAGGGCCGGACCGCCATCGCGCGCAGCCCGCGTTCCTCGGCGGCCGCGAACACCGCGCGATCGCCCTCGGCCTTCCGGTTCCCGTACGTCTCCGAGGTGTCGTCGGTCGCCTGCTCGTCGCTACACGGCCGCAGCGCGGTGGCACCGTCTACCCGCTGGAGCGCGCCCTCGCGGCTCGCGGCGTCGCCGTCTTCTCGCGGGCGATGCCCGCTCGAATGGTCCGCGGAACTTCGTTCCGCGCTACTCGCTCGTTCCGAGGACGCGCGAAGCGCGCCCTCGCGCTTCGGTATCTCCTCGTTTCCATAGGAGTCGCCGGAGGAGACGTAGACGTACGCGTCGGCGTCGTCGAAGATACGCGTCGCCGTGCGGACCTCCCGGGGCTGGTACGCGACCACGTCGAACACGGCGTCGTACTCGCTCTGGCGGGCGGCGCTCGCGAGGTCGCCGTCGTCCGTGCGGTCGCCCTCGACGCGAGTCACGCGGTCGTCCTCGGCGAAGGGATTCTCGTGGGTGCCGCGGTTGAAGATCGTGACGTCGTAGTCGTGCTCGAGGAGGTCCTCGACGAGGTGTCGGCCGACGAATCGCGTCCCGCCGACGACGAATGCGCTGTCCATGCGAGAGGGGACTCGGTCGCGCGAAAAGAGCGTGGCGCTCGCGGCACGCCAGTGGCGACTCAACGCGAGCGAAAAATACTCAAGTAATCGAGTCGTTCGTGTTGACATGTCGCCCTCCACCGACGACGGCTGCCCGAAGTGCGGGCATCAGGACGCGATCACGGACAGCATCTCGACCACCGGCGGCGGCCTCTCGAAGATGTTCGACGTCCAGTCGAAGAACTTCGACGTGATATCCTGTGCGAACTGCGGGTACTCCGAGCTCTACCGATCGGACCGCCGCCGCGGGAGCGACCTCGCCGACGTCTTCTTCGGATGACCCGCCGCGTGTCTCCCTGTAGATGACCGCCGTCGGGTTCGTCGCCGTCCTCGCACTGCTCGCCCTCGTCGTCCCGTTCTTCGTCTACGGGATGCTCGACGCCGAGGACCCAGACCAGGCCACGTCGTGGGACGACGCGCGCTCGCGAGCGCGGAAGGACGACGAGAACAGCCGAGAGCACGCCGGCGACGAACGTGACGACGACAGCGACGTCGCCGGGAACCACTGGGGGTGACGGACCCAGGAGGACGATCGTCGGCGGCGAGCCTGGCGCGTCAGTCGTCGCTGCTCGCGTACCCCCTCGCGCTCGCGGCGTCGGCGGTGGCGCTCGCGGGCGGGCTGTCGCGGACGTCGTAGCCGTCGCGCTCGCTGAGCACCTCCTCGTAGGCGTCGGGGAGGACCTTCGCGAACGCGGCGAGTGCGGCCTCCCAGTTCGCGAGGAGCGCGGCGGCGCGCTCGCTCCCCGTGTATGCGTGGTGGTTCTCGACGAGCCGGCGGAGGACGGTGGCGTCGCGCTCGTCGAGGTCGTGCTCGACGTGCACCATGCCCTCGTTCACGCGGTCCTCGAACGCGACGTCGGCGCTCTCGGCGTCGCCGAAGAACTCGCTCTCGTCGAGGACGTACGCGAGACCGCCGCTCATGCCGGCGGCGAAGTTCGCGCCGACGTCACCGAGGACGGCGACGACCCCGCCGGTCATGTACTCGCAGCCGTGGTCGCCGACGCCCTCGACGACCGCGTGCGCGCCCGAGTTCCGGACCGCGAAGCGCTCGCCTGCGCGCCCGTTCAGGTAGCACTCGCCGTCGGTCGCGCCGTACAGTGCGACGTTGCCGGCGACGACGTTCTCGCTCGGGTCGAACCCGGCGCGGTCGGGCGTGTCGACCACGACCCGACCGCCGCTGAGGCCCTTCCCGACGTAGTCGTTCGCGCCACCGCGGAGGTGGAGTGCGACGCCGGACGCGAGGAACGCACCGAAGGACTGCCCCGCCGTCCCCTCCAGGTCGACGGTGAGCGTGCCGGCTGGCAGTCCGGTCTCGCCGTGGCGCTTCGTCACCTCGTGACTGAGGGTCGCGCCGACCGCGCGGTCCGTGTTCGAGATCGTCGCCGAGACGCCGACGGGCTGGCGGTCCGCGACCGCGGCCTCGGCGTCCTCGAGGAGCTCCCAGTCGAGCTGGGCGTCGACCTCGTGGGTCTGCTCGCGGACCTTCGTCCGCGGGCCGTCGCCGACGTCCGCGAGGACGCCCGAGAGGTCGAGCTTGCTCGCGCGCTCGTGATCGACGTCGCGCTGTTCGAGGCAGTCGACGCGCCCGACCATCTCCTCGACCGTCTCGAACCCGAGCTCCGCCATCGTCTCGCGGAGCTCCTGTGCGAGGAACGTCATGTAGTTGACGACGTGCTCGGGCTCGCCCGGGAAGCGCTCGCGGAGCTCCTCGCGCTGGGTCGCAACCCCGACCGGGCAGGTGTTCTTGTGGCACTGGCGCGCCATCACGCAGCCCGAGGAGACGAGGCTCGCCGTCCCGAACACGTACTCCTCCGCGCCCAGAAGTGCAGCGATCGCGACGTCGCGACCGGTCTTCATGCCCCCGTCGACGGTCACGCGGATGCGGTCACGGAGACCCGTTCGCTGGAGGGTCTGGACGGCCTCCGCGAGCCCGAGCTCCCACGGCAGGCCCGCGTGCTTGATGCTCGTCTTCGGACTCGCGCCCGTTCCGCCCGAGTGCCCGCTGATGTGGACGACGTCCGCGTTCGCCTTCGCCACGCCCGCCGCGACCGTTCCGATACCCGCCTCGGACACGAGCTTCACGTTGATGTCCGCATCCGGACTCGCCGCCTTCAGGTCGTGGATGAGTTGCTTGAGGTCCTCGATCGAGTAGATGTCGTGCAGCGGCGGCGGCGAGATGAGGCCGACGCCGGGCGTGGACTTCCGGACGTGCGCGATCATCTCGTTGACCTTCTCACCGGGTAAGTGCCCGCCCTCGCCGGGCTTGGAGCCCTGCGCCATCTTGATCTGGATCTCGTCCGCGCTCGAGAGGTACGTCGACGTCACGCCGAAGCGGCCCGAGGCGACCTGCTTCACCGAGCACTCCTTCTCGGTGTCGAAGCGCTCGGGCGGCTCCCCGCCCTCGCCCGTGTTCGCCTTCCCGCCGATCCGGTTCATCGCGACCGCGTTGTTCTCGTGCGCTTCGGGAGAGAGGCTCCCGAGGCTCATCGCGGCCGTCGAGAACCGCTCGACGATCTCGTGGACCGGCTGGACGGACCCGAGCGGGATTGACTTGCGCGCGTCGGCGTCGAACTCGAGCAGGCCGCGGAGCGCCTCCGGGGCCTCGTCGTCGGGCGTTTCGTTCGTCGCACTCGCGAAGTTCCTGTACTCCTCGTAGTCGCCAGTCCGCACGGCGCGCTGGAGCGCCCCGACGGTCTCCGGGTTCCAGGAGTGCCGGCGCCCGCCGTTGCGGTGCCGGAACTCGCCCTGACGCTCGAGGTCGGGGTCGTCGCCGAACGCGAACGCGTGCCGGGCGGCGACGTCCTCGCCGACGTCCGCGACGTCGATGCCGCCCGTGCGGTTCTCGGTGCCCTCGAAGTATTCCGCGACGAAGTCCGCGTCGAGGCCGACGGCCTCGAACACCTGCGCGCCCTGATAGGACTCCACGGTGGAGATCCCCATCTTCGCCATGATCTTCAATAGCCCGCCCTCGAGCGCGTCGCGGTACGCGGCGAGCGCCGCGTCGGTGCTCGCGCCGTCGCCGCCCGCGGTGAGGTCGGCGAGCGTCTCGTACGCGAGGTACGGACAGACCGCGTCCGCGCCGTACCCGACGAGCGTCGCGTGGTGGTGGACGGTCCGGGGGTCGCCGGAGTCGACGACCAACCCTGCCTTCGCGCGAGCGCCGGTGCGGACGAGGTGGTGGTGGACGCCGCCGGTCGCGAGCAGACTCGGGATCGCCGCTCGCTCCGGGCCCGTCTCGCGGTCCGAGAGCACGACGACGTCCGTGCCCGCCTCGATGGCGTCGCGGGCGTCCGCGCGAATTCGCTCGACCGCCGCCTCCAGGGTCGTCGCCTCGGGGTCGTACGTCGCGTCGACGACGGTCGACGTCAGGCCGTTCGCCCGGTTCGAGCCGTCCAGTTCCACGATGGCGTCGCGCTCGGCGAGCGAGAGCACGGGCGAGTCAGCGACGAGCTGGCGGGCGTGCGCGGGCGTCTCCGCGAGGAGGTTCCGCTGGCGCCCCAGCCGCGTCTCCAGGCTCGTGACGCGCTCCTCGCGGATGTAGTCCAGCGGCGGGTTCGTCACCTGCGCGAACAGCTGCTTGAAGTACGAGAACAGCGGGCGGTCGTGATCCGAGAGCACCGACAGCGGCGTGTCGTCGCCCATCGACCCGACGGGGTCCTTGCCCTTCTGACTCATCGGTTCGACGAGTTCGTCGATCTCGTCGTGCGTGTACCCGAACGCCGCCTGGGTCCCGCGAACGTCCTCGACCTCGTCGACGACGCCGCCCTCGGCGGGCTCGTCGGGCGCCGCTCGAGCCCGCTCGCCGTCGCCGCGTTCGTCGCCGGGCGTCGGGTCGTCGCCGGGGGTCAGGTCGTCGAGACGCACTTGCTCGCTGTCGACCCACTCGGCGTACCTCTCGTCGGTGAGTTCCGCGAACACCTCGTCGTCGGTGAGCACGCCCTCGTCGGGGTCGGCGAGGAAGCACTGGCCGGGTTCGAGGCGGCCGCGCTCGCGAACGTCGGCCTCGTCGACGTCGAGCGCGCCGGCCTCGCTCGCCATCACGAGCCGGCCGTCGGTCGTCACGTCGTACCGGCACGGCCGGAGGCCGTTCCGGTCGAGGACGGCGCCGACGCGCTCCCCGTCGGTCGCCGCGACGAGCGCGGGGCCGTCCCACGGCTCGACGAGGCTCGCGTGGTAGTCGTAGAAGTCCTTGCGTTCCTGGGCCATCGCGTCGTCGCCGCGCCAGGCCTCCGGGACGAGCGTCCGGAGTGCGTGCGGGAGGTCACGGCCGGCTTCCATGAGGAGTTCGAGCGAGTTGTCGATGCTCGCGGTGTCGGACTGCTCGGGGTCGTCGATGACGGGGCGAACGTCGTCCACGTCGAACGCGTCGGTCGCCAGGTCGCCCTCGCGGGCGCGCATCCAGTTGACGTTCCCGCGGAGCGTGTTGAACTCGCCGTTGTGGACGATGTTCCGGTAGGGATGCGCGAGGTGCCACGCGCCGAGGGTGTTCGTCGAGAAGCGCTCGTGCACCATCGCGAACGTCGACGCCATCCGTTCGTCGGCGAGGTCCGGGTAATACGAGCGGACCTGCTCGCCCTTGAGGAGGCCCTTGTAGACGAGCGTCTGGCGGTCGAGCGAGCAGACGTAGAACCGGTCGGCGGCCGCGTCGTCGACGTCGGGGTGCTCGAACGCCGGGGCGTCGCCGGCTTCGGCGGTGCCGTCGACGCGGTGCTCGATGCGCTTCCGTGCGACGAACAGGTCCGTGTCGAACTCGTCGGCGGACTGCCCGTCGCTGGGTGCGACCGCGACCTGCCAGACGTCCGGTTCGGCCTCGCGAGCGGTCGCGCCCAGGTCGCTCGCGTCCGTCGGCACATCCCGCCACTCGAGGACGTCCACGCCGCGTGCGGCGAGTTCCTCGGCGACGAGTCCCTGGAGCGCCTCGCGGGCGGCGTCGTCCTGCGGGAAGTAGAGCGACCCGACGGCGTACGCGTCGGAGAGGTCGGCGTCGAGGACACCTGCGAAGAACTCGTCCGGGCGACGGAGGAGGATGCCGGCGCCGTCGCCGGTGTCGGGTTCCGCGCCGGTCGTGCCGCGGTGTTCGAGGTTCACGAGCAAGTCGAGGCCGTCGGCGACGACGTCGTGACTGGGGCTCGCGTCGAAGTCCATGACGACGCCGACGCCGCAGTTCGCACGCGCGGCGGTCGGATCCGCCAGTCCGGTATCGTCGCCCGAATCGGCCATCCCAGAGTCGTCGCCCGAATCGGTACGGCCAGAATCGTCGCCCGAATCGGTACGGCCAGAATCGCCCGCTGCATCGGCCGGTCGAGCGTCGCCGGACCGGTCGTGTGGCTGAGTCATGCCACTGGGTCCCACGAGCACCTACAAGAGGCTACTCCTGAATCACTAAGGGTCTCTTAATCCCCTACTAGGAGATTTAAGGTATTCGGATGCGAGTACCATCTTCGCAGTCCTCGCGGGATTTCCACGCGAACCGCGCGCTTCGTCGCCGAAACGGTGGACGAACGCGAGAATAATCGAGACGGCGACGCCGAACGGCACGACCGCACGCCACCGATCGAGTCAGTACGTCTTCGCGAAGTACGCGACCTCGCTCGCCGGCTCGCCGCACATCGTACACTCGTCGCCCTCGACCGCGACTTCTTCGCCGCCCTCGACGTCCGCCTCCGGCGCGACGCCCTCCTCGAGGGGGACCATCGCGATCTCCGCCGCGACCTTCTCCTTGATGACCTCCTCGCAGGCCTCGTCGCCGCACCACGGCGTCTTCACGAACCCGCCGTGCTGGCCGATCGTCCCCATGATCTCCTCGGGCTCGGTCGCCGACCGAACGTTCTCGACGAGGTTCTGGGCGGCCGTCTCGTAGAGCTCGTCGAACACCGTCTCGAGCTGGTCGTCGACCGCCTCGACGAGGTTGGAGCGCTCCAGCTCGCGCTTCTGGTTCTGGTTGTCCGACCGCCGGACCGCGGTGACGACCTCGTCGTCGACCTCGTTCGGCCCGATCTCGACGCGGAGCGGGACGCCCTTGAGCTCCCACTCGTTGTACTTGAACCCCGGATTGCGCTCGTCGCGGTCGTCGAGGTGCACGCGCACGTCACCTTCCTCCTCCAGTTCCGCCGCGACCTCGGTCGCGTACTGGAGGACCTCGTCCTTCGTGTCCTCCTGCCAGATCGGGACGACGACGACCTGCTCGGGCGCCACCGCCGGCGGCAGCACGAGCCCCTGGTCGTCGCTGTGCGTCATGATGAGCGCCCCGAGCGCACGCCACGAGAGCCCCCACGACGTCGTCCACGCCGTCCGCTCCTCCTCGTCCTCGTCCGTGTACGTCACGTCGTACGCCTCCGCGAACGACTGCCCGAGCGCGTGACTCGTCCCGCCCTGCACCGACTTCCCGTCCGGCATCAACGCCTCGACGGTCGTCGTCACGTCCGCGCCCGGGAACTTGTCGTGATCGGGCTTCTGGCCGCGCAGGACCGGAATCGCGAGCACGTCCTCGTACAATCGCTCGTACTGCCCGAGGCGCATCATGACCTCGTCCATCGCGCCGTCCTCGGTCGCGTGCGCCGTGTGCCCCTCCTGCCAGAGGAACTCCTTCGTCCGGAAGAACGGCTTCGTCTCCGTCGCCTCCCACCGCACGACGCTCGCCCACTGGTTCAGCCGGAGCGGGAGGTCGCGGTGACTGCGCGTCCACTCCGCCATGAACGGCGTGATGATGGACTCGCTCGTCGGCCGCACCGCCAGTCGCTCCTCGAGTTCGTCGTACCCGCCGTGAGTCACCCACGCGACCTCCGGGTCGAACCCCTCGACGATGTCCGCCTCCCGCTCCAGGAACGACTCCGGGATCAGCAGGGGGAAGTACGCGTTCTGCGCGCCCGTCTCCTTGAACCAGCCGTCGAGGTGGTTCTGGAGGCGCTCCCAGAGCTCGTACCCCCGCGGTCGCGTGACGATGAACCCACCAATCGGCGCGTAGTCCGCGAGTTTCGCCTTCTGGACGACCTCCGCGTACCACTCGCCCGTGTTGTGGTTCTTGCTCTCCGTGACGCCGAGTTCCTGCTCGCCACTCATTACTCGATTCGACGCCCACCGCTACCTTAAGTCCCCTGAAGGGGTTCCGCCGCCGCGGAGCGAACCCCGCGTGTGGGACGGCGGGCCGGGTACGTCGACGACCCTCGACAGTGAGCCGAAATGACTGCGGTTAAGTGGTTCGTGTAGGTTCACGAACGTGTGAGCGTCCTTCGCGAATCGAACTCGACCCGGTTGCGTGCGAGCCTCCGCGGCGTCCTCCCCGCCGCCGTAACGCTCCTGGTGCTCCTGGCCGGGCGCGCGGCCATCCAGACCGTCTTCGAGCCGGCGGGAACGGCGCTCTCCGCGGCCGAGACGGTCTCGATCCGAGTCCTCCTGTTCGCCCTGTACGTCGCGACGATCGGGATCGCGCTCCGGATCGCCACGACGCTCGACCGTCGGCGGTACGCGGAGTTCGGGCTCTCGGTCGATGCGGCGTGGCTCGGGAACTTCGCCGCCGGGACGGTCATCAGCGCGGCCGGAATCGCACTGTCGCTCTGGTGGGGCGTCGCCCGCGGCCACCGCGCCGTCGACCTCTCGTCGGCAGCGAGCGGCGTCGACGAACCGCTGCTCGTCGCGGTCGCACTCCTCGCGTTCGCGCTGTACTTCCTGCTCGGGAACGTCTACGAGGAGGTCGTCTACCGGGGGATCATGCTCCAGAACTTCGCGGAGGGGCTCTCGGCGCGCGGTCGCTCGCCGGCGTGGGCCGTCGTCCCCGCGACCGCCGGGAGCCTGTTGCTGTTCGGCGCGTACCACGTCCCGCTCCGCGGGAACGTCGTGGTCGGCGTCGACGCCGCGATGGTCGGCGTCACGTTCGCGCTGGCGTACCTCCTCACCGGCGACCTGGGGCTCCCACTGGGCGTTCACTTCGGTCGGATGTCGCTGGAACTCCTGAGCGGATTCGAGATGCTCGGCGTCGAACTCACGGCTGCGCTGACGATCGCGCGGAACACGCTCCCGGCGAACCTCGAAGTGCGGCTCCTCGAACTCGGGTGCGTCTGCCTGCTCGTCGTCGCCTGGGCGTACCTGACCGAGGGTCACGTCGGAGTGGCCAAAGACGTCTACGAACCGACTCGTGGCGACGTGGACGCCAGGGGCGACGCTGCGGACGACTGACCGTCAGGTGCGTTCGCCGGGCGCGACCGCTCAATCGAATCCGTCGACGCCAGCGGCGACGTCGTACTCGAGGAGGTCGTCGCCGTCGTCGTCGAAGTAGAAGACGCCGCGGATGGTGTCACCGTCGAGGACCCGGGGCACCCAGAGCACGTCGTCCTCCCACATCTCGTCGTAGGGAACGTCGCGGCGTGCGCGCCACTCCGGGAACGCCTCCGGCGTGTCCTCGGGGACCCCGGACACCTCGCGGCCGACGTAGACGTGGCAGCAGAACACGTGCTCGTCGCCGAAGAAGAAGTCGAACTCGCCGCGCTTGTCGACCGCGCCGACGTCGACGCCGGTCTCCTCGCGCGTCTCCCGGACCGCGGCCTCGGCGGGCGTCTCGCCGGGCTCGACCTTCCCGCCCGGGCCGTTGTACAGGTCCGCGCCGAGCCCGCGGCGCTTGCGGATCATCAGGAGTTCGTCGTCGTCCCCGAGCGGGAGGTCGCCCCGGATCGGGTAGCAGATCGTCGCCTCGTCGCGCTCGCTCGCGAACGCCGCGCTCGGCACCGCCGTCTCGATGCCGTCGACCGCGACCTCGCGCGCCCCACCGTCGTCCATGCCGGCCCGTGCGAGCGCGGGGACAATCAAGCGTTCGGACACGACCGCGAGGTCACCGCTCGTCCACGCCGTCGAACCGCGATTCGAGGACGTCGCGGAGGATGGTGCGGTGACAGCGCTTCTTGTCGGTGTTCTCGAAGCAGACGAGCGCGACGTCCTCGCCGTCGCGGACGCGCTCCGCGAGTTCCGACAGTGCGACCGTCGCGTCCGCGTCCGACTCGAGGTGCGAGCGATAGCGGTCCGAGAACTCCGCCTCGAGCCACGCCTCGTTGTGCGCCTCCTCCTCGCAGACGCCCGCCATCTCGAAGTCCTCCTGTCGCCGCTTCGTCTCGTCGAGGAGGGCCTCGGGCGGGGCGAGCGCGGGCACGTTCTCGTCGACGCTCCCCGAGAACCACCGCGTCGGCCGCCTGACGACGCCCACGCGCGTCGCGTCCCCGACGTCCGCGAGGTCGTGCTGGAGTGCCGCGACGTACGTGTCGAGCACCCGGCCACGTGCGCCGGAGTCGTCGGTCACGCCCGAATCGTCGGTCACGCCCGAATCGTCGGTCACAGGTCGGGCGACGCACGCGACCCACTAAGTCACTCGGTCGTCGTCGGGACCGAGACCGTGCGTTCCATGCTCCCCGACCCCCAGTCGAGGACGACCGCCTGCTCGTCCACACTCGGCACCAGGCCGACCGACCGCGTCACCGTCTTCGTCTCGCCCGCCGCGACCTCGACGCGGAGCTCGCCCTGGTCCGAGACGGCGCGCGAGCCGAGTTCCGCGAGGAACTCGCCGTCGCCCTCGCCGACGTTCGCGACCGTGAACGACACCGCAACCTCGTCGCCGTCCGCGCGCGCCGGAACCTGGAACGACCGCACCTCGAACGCGGGAGGGTTCCTCAGCGAGGGGGCCAGCGAGTTCGTGAGCGGAAACACCGGGGTTTCGACCGCGCCGACCCACGCCAGCGCCACCGCCTCGGGGTCGACGTCGAGCGGAAGCGAGAACGCGAGGTGGACGGCGTCCGTGAACGGCTGGACGGTCTCGGAGACCGGCTCGATAGCGGCGTCGTCGACGCGAAGCTCGCAGGCGTCTCGCGCCGCCTGCTGTGGGTCGTCGCCGGACACCTCGAGTTCGACGACGACGTACTGTCGGTCGGCCTCGGCGCTCACGCTCGGGTGGACGCCGGCGAGGAGCGTGACGATGGCGCGCGACGTCCGCGCCGACGCCAGCCGGACCGACCGACCGTCGACGTCCGCGCGTCTCGCGGGAGCCGCATCCCCCTCGCCGGTCTCGTCTTGCGTCGTCGCGTTCGTCGTCGTCGACCGCGTCCCGGTGGGCTCGGTCGTGCCGCCGCCACCGTCGGTCGCGTCGAGACAGCCCGCCGTCGCGGCGACCGCCGGCACGACGGCAGCGACGACGGCACGGCGAGAGACGCGTTTCATGCCAGCATCAGCGTCCACGTTCGGTAAATGTCTTGTCGAGACTCTAACGCGAGTTTCACCGGAGCAGCATCGGGAGTGACCCGCCTTACCGGTTCGCGCGTTCGACCGCGTCCGCGACCGCGAACGGACTCGGTTCCTCGGTCCACCCCCAGCCGGGGACGTGCTCCTGAACGCCCGCGGCGAGCGCCGCGTCGAGGTCGTCCGCGCCTGCGGCCTCGTCGTCCTCGCCGTGCGTGTGGATATCGGCATAGTGGAACGTCGCCTCGCCGAGCATGCGGAGCGGCTGGCCACCCGCGATGGTGCCCGCGAGCTCGCGACCCAGGACCTCGTCGACGACGAACCCCGGATAGTCGCCCTCGACGTCCAGATCGCGCAAGATGGCGGTCAGCGCCGCGACGTTCACCGCACGGTCGCCGTCGGCGAACGTCTCGTCCACGACCCCCCGGTACTGGTCGGCAGTCACGTGGTCGACGTCGACCTCGAACAGGTCCCCGAGGTCGTCCCGGACCGCATTGATCAACGGCACGACCGCGTCAGCGCGCTCGCGAACCCACTCGTACTCGTCGACGACCGTCGCCGGCGTCACGTCCACGACGCTCGCACCTCCAGGAGCACTCGCATACGCTCCGTACCGGGCCACGACGCCTCAACTTTGCGAAGGCTTTTATAACTCCGCGGGTATAGCGACGAGTAAGCGGGTTCTCCCTGGACTCCCCCCAGCGGGCGACGGAATCGTCCGAGTGGCCAGCCGGCCCGGGGTACATCACCGATGAACTACTGCTGTAATCGACAGTCCACGTTCAGTTCGCACGTGCGTCGTCGCCGTCGCGGCGGCGAACAGCCCTGCGACGCGTTCAGGGACCCCCTGCGGGAGCGACCACCGCGTCGCGCCCGCCGTCCCGCATATCTGCAGCACTCATGAGTTCAGTAGACCGCCAACTCGACGACCTGAAGGCAAAGATCACGAGCGAGATACCCGACGACATCACCGTCTCCGACGTGAAGTACGAGGGCCCGGAACTGGTCGTGTACACGCGCGACCCGAAGAAGTTCGCCCAGCAAGGCGACCTCATCCGGCAACTCGCCTCCAAGCTCCGCAAGCGCATCACCGTCCGCCCCGACCCGGACGTCCTCAGTCACCCCGACGAAGCCCGGGAGCAGATCATGGACGTCATCCCCGAGGACGCGGGCGTCACCGACCTCGACTTCCACGCCGACACCGGCGAGGTCGTCATCGAAGCCCAGAAGCCCGGGATGGTCATCGGCCGCCACGGCTCCACGCTCCGCGAGATCACGAAGAAAGTCGGGTGGACGCCCGAAGTCGTCCGCACGCCGCCGATCGAGTCCTCGACCGTCTCGAACGTCCGGAGCTTCCTCAAGCAGGAGCGCGACGACCGCCGCGACATCCTCGAGAAGGTCGGCCGCCAGATCCACCGCGAGGAGATGCAGGACGACGAGTGGGTGCGCATCACGACGCTGGGCTGCTGTCGCGAAGTCGGTCGTGCGAGCTTCATCCTGTCGACGCCCGAGACCCGCATCCTCATCGACTGCGGCGACAAACCCGGCGCAGAGGGCGAAGTCCCGTACCTCCAGGTTCCCGAGGCGCTCGGGTCGGGCGCGAACTCGCTCGACGCGGTCGTCCTCACGCACGCGCACCTCGACCACTCCGCACTCATCCCGCTCCTGTTCAAGTACGGGTACGACGGCCCGATCTACTGTACCGAGCCGACGCGGGACCTCATGGGGCTGTTGACGCTCGACTACCTCGACGTCGCAGCCAAGGAGGGTCGTACGCCGCCGTACGACTCCGAGCAGGTCCGCGAAGCGATCAAGCACTGCATCCCCCTCGAGTACGGTGACGTCACGGACATCGCGCCGGACGTGAAGCTGACGTTCCACAACGCCGGGCACATCCTCGGGAGCGCGGTCACGCACTTCCACATCGGCGACGGCCTCTACAACGTCGCATTCTCCGGCGACATCCACTACGACGACACCCGCCTGTTCAACGGGGCGGTGAACGACTTCCCGCGCGTCGAGACGCTCGTCCTCGAATCCACGTACGGTGGACGGAACGACTACCAGACCGACCAGGAGGACTCCGAGCGCCGCCTGAAGGAAGTCATCAACGAGACCTACGAGCGCGAGGGGAAAGTCCTCATCCCCGCGTTCGCGGTCGGCCGCAGCCAGGAACTCATGCTCGTCCTCGAGGAGGCGATGCGCGAAGGCGACATCCCCGAGATGCCAGTGCACCTCGACGGGATGATGTGGGAAGCGACCGCGATCCACACGACGTACCCCGAGTACCTCCGGGACGACCTCCGCGACCGCATCTTCCACGACGACGAGAACCCGTTCCTCGCCGACCAGTTCAATCACATCGACGGCGGCGAGGAGGAACGCCAGGAGGTCGCCGACGGCGGCCCGTGCATCATCCTCTCCACGAGCGGGATGGTCACGGGCGGCCCGATCATGTCCTGGCTCCGCCACCTCGGGAGCGAGGACGAGTCGACGATGACGTTCGTCGGCTACCAGGCCCAGGGGACGCTCGGGCGCCGCATCCAGAACGGCTGGGACGAGATCCCGATCAGCGAGGACGGCAGTCGCGGGAACACGATGAAGATGAAGATGCACGTCGAGACCGTCGACGGGTTCTCCGGGCACGCCGACCGCCAGGGCCTCGAGAACTTCGTCCGGACGATGAATCCCCGACCGGAGAAGGTGCTGTGCGTCCACGGCGACGAATCCTCGGTGCAGGACCTGTCGTCGTCGCTCTACCACGACTTCAACATGCGGACGTTCGCGCCGAAGAACCTCGAGACGTTCCGGTTCAAGTAACCGGTCGAGCATTCCTCGAACCCGGAGTGTTCGCGGGAGTTCGTTCGTGAGCCACCGCTACCCGGACCCGATTCGAGCAATTCCGACGGTCACACGCTCCACTGGCGACCGTTCGCACCTGTCACCGAATACGGCCGCGAGGCTGCCGGAACCCTCTTGACTGCCGACGGCGACGTCTCGCTGTATGCGCGTCCTCCACGAACGAGACGGGAATACGCGGGTGTTGGCGCGCGACGTCGACGTCGCCGCGTCGACGCTCTCGCGCGCCCGGGGACTGATGTTCCGGCGGTCGATCCCGGACGACTACGCGCTCGTCTTCGAGTTCGACGGGGCCGCTGCTCGCGACGTCCACATGCTGTTCGTGCCGTTCCCCATCGACGCCGTCTGGCTCGTCGACGACGAGGTCACGCAGGTCGAGCGCCTCCGCTCGTGGCTCGGGCTCGGTCGCGCACGAGCGGACGTCCTCGTCGAATTGCCGGCGGGTGCCGCCGGGGACGTCGACGTCGGCGACGTGGTTCGCGTGGAGTCCTAGCGCGACCGAGTAGTCACTCTGCGTCCGTCGGTCTCGCGAGCAACCCACCCGTGGCGTTCGGCGCGTCGGCGGGTGGGACGCCCGCCAGGACCGACGCGTCGTCCGGCTCGGGACGCGTCGCTCCTGGTCTTGGTTTCGAACAAGAGGGTTCGGTCACGCGGCGACGCTGGCCGCGACGGGCCGCGACGGGCTTCCGAATCGACGCACAGCGCCCTGGTTCGGATGTCCTCAGGCGAGTGCGTTCGCCTGGTCGGCGTTCTCCAGAAGTTCCTTGTAGCGGTTGCGGATGGTGACCTCGCTGACGTTCGCCACCTCGCTGACCGCGTTCTGCGTGACCTTCTCGTTCGAGAGGAGGCTGGCGGCGTACACCGCGGCGGCGGCGAGACCGACGGGGGACTTCCCGGAGTGGATGCCCTCGCGCTTCGCGCTCGAGAGGAGTTCGCGAGCGGTGCGTTCGGCCTCGTCGCTGAGGTCGAGTTCGCTCGCGAACCGCGGCACGTACTGGAGGGGGTCCGCGGGCTCTACCTCGAGGTTGAGCTCGCGGACGACGTACCGGTACGCGCGCTTGAACTCCATCGCGTCGACGCGCGACACGGCGGCGACTTCGTCGAGGCTGCGGGGGGTGCCGGCCTGCCGGGCGGCGGCGTAGAGGCTCGCGGTGGCGACGCCCTCGATGCTCCGACCGGGGAGCAGGTCCTCGGCGAGCGCGCGGCGATAGATGACGCTAGCGGTCTCGCGGACGTTGTCCGGCAGGCCGAGCGCGCTGGCCATGCGGTCGATCTCGCCCAGCGCCTGCTTGAGATTCCGTTCCTTCGAGTCGCGCGTGCGAAAGCGCTCGTTCCAGGTGCGCAGGCGCTGCATCTTCTGACGCTGGTTCGAGGAGAGGCTGTTGCCGTAGGCGTCCTTGTTCTGCCAGCCGATGTTCGTCGACAACCCCTGGTCGTGCATCATGTTGGTCGTCGGGGCGCCGACGCGGGACTTCTCGTCCTTCTCGCTGGCGTCGAACGCACGCCATTCGGGGCCGCGGTCGACGGCGTCCTCCTCGACGACGAGTCCACAGTCCGCGCAGACGGTCTCGCCGTGAGCCTCGTCGGTCTGCAGACGGCCGCCGCACTCGGGGCACGTCTGCTTCTCGGTCTGCTCTCGTTCGTGTTCGTGCTCGCCTTCGGCTTCGCGCGCCGTCCGCTCGTCGGTGGTGCGTTCGTCTGTCCGTTCGTCGGTCGTTCGAGTTCGAGAACTTGACATCGTATGGGGGAGGGCGGGTCCGCATCGTCGGTGGTTGCGTAACTGGACTCGGACTGCTTCAGTAACTAATTGTAATCCCTCCAGTCATTTAAAACCAGCGCCTATCTTTATATATGATGCCAGTTTCAGCTGGTAACTGAACTCCACATACGCGCCCGTAGATACACCTACGCATCGGCCACCAGTAGATGAACCGCAAACAAGCCAGCACAACCCACCACCCGAACAACGACCGACGACTCCACAGCCCTCGACGACCAACCACGCCGGCAGTCCACTCCCCACCTTCCAGGAACCGCTCACGCTACCCCACGAACCGCTCACGCTACCCCACGAACCGACCACGTGACGCCACGAACCGACCACGTGACGCCACGAACGACTCGCTGACGCTCGTCGTCGTTCCGAAGAGCCCTGGGGAGGAGATTTGGACCACGGTCGCAGCGAGCCGCTCCCTGGTTCAAATCACGCTGCTGGCGTTCTTCCAGCACGGACGACTCACTACGTTCGTCGTCGATGTGCTGGAAGAAGCGCCGAGGAGGAGATTTGAACTCCTGAGTCCTTGCGGACAGTTGCTCTCGAAGCAACCGCCTTGGCCGGGCTAGGCTACCTCGGCTACACCCTGCGATTCGCGGGTCACGATTTTATGGGTTTCGATTCGTCCGGTGGGCGTGTGAGTTATCGCCACCACTAAATTGCGGTACGTGTTTCTCGTGGAACATGGACGTCGCTCAAGCGAGCGAGGACTGCGCTGCCGTCCTCGACGAGATCAGTAACGCCGTCATCGCCGACCGAGAGTTCCTCGAGACCGTCCTCCTCGGCGGGGTCGCACGCGGCCACGTCCTCCTCGAGGACGTGCCAGGGACCGGGAAGACGCTCACCGCGCGCGCAATGGCGAGCGCGCTCGGCCTCGAGTTCTCGCGCGTCCAGTTCACGCCCGACCTCCTCCCCGCCGACGTGACGGGGACGCACGTGTTCAACGAGGAGACCCGCGAGTTCGAGTTCCAGGAAGGCCCGATCTTCGCGAACATCGTCCTCGCGGACGAGATCAACCGCGCACCACCGAAGACCCAAGCGGCACTCCTGGAGGCGATGGAGGAGGCCCAGGTCACGGTCGACGGCGAGACCCGCGAACTCCCGAAGCCGTTCTTCGTGATCGCGACCCAGAACCCCGTCGAGCAGGAGGGGACGTTCCCGCTCCCGGAGGCGCAGGTCGACCGGTTCATGGTGAAGTCCAGCATCGGGTACCCGGACGAGGACGGCGAGGTCGAACTGCTCCGGCGGCGCGCGGGCCGCGTCGAGCAGGCGCCGAGCGTCGGGCGCGTCCTCAGCGACCAGGAAGTCGCGGACCTCCGGCAGGTCCCCGAGGACGTCCGCGTCGACGAGGACCTGCTCGGGTACATGGCACAGTTGACGCGCCAGACGCGCGAGGACGGCCGCGTCGAAGTCGGCGTCTCCCCGCGCGGCACCCAGCGGTTGTTCGAGGCGTCCCGCGCGTACGCGACGCTCGTCGGCCGGGACTACGTCACGCCGGACGACATCAAGCGCGTCGCCCAGCCAGTGCTCGCCCATCGGCTCGTGCTGACGCCGGACGCGATGGTGAACAACGTCGAGAAGTCCCAGGTCGTCGACGCCGTCCTCGACTCGGTGCCCGTCCCGACCGTCGAGTGACGGCGTCCCGCCCGGCCGTCCGCGTCTGGACCGCACCGCAGTCGTTCGCCCCGTAATGGCATACCACACTGAGATTTTTCCGGGCGCCAGCCACGTTCCCTTCCGACGAGCGATCCACGCATGGAGAAGGTCAGCATCGACGACATCGACGCGGCGGCACCGCCAGACGAGAACGTCCCCGAGGACGCGATGGCGACGTCCATCGGCGGCGTCCGCCAGCTCGGCGAACGCCTCGGCGCGACGAACTTCGCGCTGAACCACTTCGTCCTCGCCCCGGGCGAGAGCCCCGCGCACTCGATGCACAGGCACCCCGAACAGGAGGAGGTGTTCTACGTCCTCTCGGGGACGGTGACGGTCGAGACGCCCGCCGAGGATGCCGTCGCAGATCCCGCCGAAGACGACGCGCTCGTCGTCGAGACGGACGAGGTCGTCCGCGTCCCGCCGGACACGTACCAGTTCGTCGTGAACCGGAGCGACGACCCGGCCGCGCTCCTCGCGCTCGGCGCACCCAGCGAGTACCAGGGCGAAGGAGACTACCTCATCTCCTGTCCGACGTGCGGCGAGCGAACCGAACAGTCGTTCGGGCTCGAGACGGACGAGGCCGGCGACCCGACCGCGCTCGTCGCCGAGTGTCGCGAGTGCGACGACGAGTCCCACCGCATCGCGGCCTGACGCACCGTCGCCGCGTCACCGGAGGACGTTCAGGAGGACGGCGACGGCGACGAGCAGGAGGACGACCGCGGATAGGGGCCGATTCCCGCCAGCGAACTGGTAGAGGACGTACGCGACGCCGACGGTCGTCGCACCGAGGCCGATCGTCGCGGCGCTGTGGGCGACCTCGGCGCGGGCGGTGTCGGCGTCGCGCCCGAGCTGTTCGCCGAGACTGATCGCGTTCTGGCCGGCGTCCCACGCGACGACCGCGCCGACGGTCGCCGTCAGGATCCAGAGTTCCGGTGCGTCGCCCGCGCCGCCGAGGACGACGCCCGCGAGCAGAACGAGGCCGGCGACGTGCACGAGCCAGCGCGACCCGCGAACGACCGCGGGGGCGAGGACGGCGACGCCGACGGCCGCGAGCGCGCCGCCCGCGGGGCTGCCGACGCTCGCCGCGATCGCGGTGATGGCGGCGGCCGCGAGCGCCACGACCGCCGACAGCGGCGTCGGCCGCCGGTCGATCTCGCGGGCCGACAGGTCGTCGCCGCCGTCTCCGCTGTCGCCGCCGCCGGTCGCGTCCGTCTCGCCGCTCGCGGCCGCCGCACCGGACGCCTCTGCCGCACCGTCGGCGTTCGCGCTCACGTGGACCACCGCCGTTGGGATCGCGCGAGCGTGGACGCGAGCGACTCGTCGACGTCCCAGTCGACGACGTGCACGCCCACCTCGCGGAGCGTCGTGAGGCGCGCGAGCCGTTCGACGCGCGCGAGTCGATGCCCGAGCGTCGCGTCGTCGGTCGGGTCGGGACTGACGACGGTCACGGCGTGTCCGTGCGCGTGCAGGAGCCGTGCTGCCTTCGCGGCTTGGTCGTCTGCGAGCGGCGAGAACAGGATGACCTGCGCGTCGTTCGGCAGTCGCTTCCGGAGGTTCCGGACGCCGAGTCCGAGCGAGAAGTAGTCCGCGGGCCGTTCCGGGGAGAGCGCGGGATGGGTCGCGAACAGCTCCTCGGCGCGGATGCGGTGTTCGTTCCCGAGGCCGGGGGCGAGCCAGACGTCGTCCGCCGAGAGCGCGGCGATGCCGACGCGGTCCCCGGTCTCGAGGAGCGTCGCGAACACCTGGCCGGCGGCGTCGACGCCGTGGTCGGCGGCGTGGAAGGTGTCGCCCTCGCCGTGGACGTACGCGGCCTGCCGGAGGTCGAGGACGCAGACGACGGTCGCGGCCTTCTCCTCGCGGAACTCCAGCGTCGCGAGTTCGCCGGTGCGCGCGTGCCGGTTCCAGTCGATGCGGGACAGCGAGTCGCCGGGACGGTACTCGCGGGTCTGGTAGAACTCCAGGCCTTCGCCGCCCGTGTCGGTGTCGACGCGGCCCGCGTACCGCGACGTCTGCTGGCGGAGCGGGACCTCGCGCGTCGGTTCGAGCGACGGCGTCGACACCATCTCCGTCGACGCCTCCAGCTCCAGTTCCGTCTCGACGGCGCCACTGAATCCTCTGGCGTACACGGAGAGCGTCCGGAACTCGTGCGTGCCGCGCTTCGCAGCGACCGTGTACGAGAACGACGTCGTCTCGCCGGCGCGGAGGACGGTCGCGACGCGCGCGGTACCGTCGACGACCTCGAGCGCGTCGGGGACGCCGTCGACCAGGCGCAGGTCCGGGATCGTTCGCCCGCCCGCGTTCTTCACGTGGACCGTGACCTCGACCTCGTCGCCGAGGTCCGGATCGGCGTCCGAGAGCGCTCGCGCGACCGAGAGGTCGACCGCGACGGGTTCGGCGACCTTCGCGTACGCGACGAACGCGACGCCGACGACGGCCGCGAGCAGGAGCGCGGGCGACCGGAAGACGATGCCGGCGCCACCGCAGAGCGTCGTCACGGCCGCGACGCCCTCCCAATGGTGCGTCTCCGTCTCGTGAAGCCGGACGACGCGCGCGAGCGTCGTCTCCGCGTCAGCGTCGAACGTCGTGGTCGTACCGTCCGCGTCGGTCGAGGCGTCGGTGGCGGTCGAGGCGTCCCCGTCCGTCGAGGCGTCCGCGTCGGCCGTCGTGCCCGTGCTCGTCCCCGCGTCGTCGTCGCCGTCCGTCGTGGTAGTCGTGGAGCTCATTGATCTGCCTCCTCGCTCTGCTCGACGATCGCTCGGGCGGCGGCCGTCGACCAGCGCTCGAACTGCGAGCGCGAGCCGTCGAACAGCGACACGCGCTGGACGAACGACGTCCCCTCGACGCTCCCCGTGAAGAACGCCGCCGCGTACGGGTCGTCCGTCCACGTGCCTGCGTCGATGCGCTCGATTGCTTCCTCGCGGGAGACGCCCTCGGTGCGGACGAGCACGGCGACCGCGGCGGCGTGCAGGCGATCGCGGACGAGTTCACGCTCACGGCTGCTGTGTCGGGCCCGACCCGCCGCCTCCATGAGGTCGTCGAAGTCGTCGCCGGGCGTCGGGAGGTCCTGTGCGACCTCGGGGTCGTCCGTCTCGCCTTGCTCGTACGGCGTCTTCCGGCGACCGTTGACGACGCGCGCGGTCTGGAGCGCGAACCCGACGCCGACGAGACTCAGGAACAGCTCGTTCGCCGAGAACAGGCCCGCGAGCCCGGGAACGAACAGCATCGCGAACCCGACGACGATGAGGACGACGCCCGCGGCGGACGCGACGGTGTCGAAGTTCACGCGTCATCCCCTCCGTACTGGGACTCGACGCGTCTGAGCGCGTCGAGCGCGCGCGCCTCGCGCTCGGCGGTCGCCGCCGTGTCTCCGTACCGGACGCGCTCGAACAGGTCCGTGAGTTCGACGACGTCGTCGCGGTCGATGCCCGCGTCGACCGCCGCGGCCGCGAACTCGCCGGGCGTGCTCGACTCGGGGTGCTCGACGTCGAGGTACCCCGTCATCTCCACCCACGCCCGGTAGATCTCGTTGTCGACGTCGTCGGCGTCCTCGATGCGGTCGGCGGCGCGGCCGGCCGCGGCCGCGAACTCGTCGACGTCGACCGCGTCCTCCGCGTCGGCTTCGTCGCCGCCCTCGGCGAGCGCGTCGAACGGGTCGTCGGCGTCGGCGTCCTCGCGCGTCACGAGGACGGCGCCGACGGCGGCAACGGCGAGCACGGCGACGATGGCGACGAGCGCCAGCGGGAACTCCCGCGCGTCACCCTCCTCGTCACCGGTGCCGCCCGTCCCGGCCGGTGCCGAACTCGTCAGGTTCGTATCGTTGTGTTCGCCACCCGATTGGTTCGGCTCCGGGCCGTCCGGCGTCGGCGGACAGACCGCCAGCGCCGAGAACGCGAAGAACACGAGCACCAGCAAGAGCATCGCGAGCGAGAGCGCCTCGACCTGCCCGTACGATCGGTAGACGTGGGCGAGGACGGCCCCGAGGACGGCGAGGACGCCGAGGACGACGAGCGGGTTCTTCGCCGCCGCGACGCACTCCTGGTCCTTCGTCGGGATCGGGCGCTGCGTGCTCGTATCGGCGACCGTCTCCGTGGACTGCGTCGTCTGGACCTGCGTCTGCGTCAGTTCGGACTGGGACTCGCCCGGTGCGCCACCGTCGTCGGTGGGCGGGTCGTCGACGGTGCCGGCGACGGCGACGATCGCGGCCGCGACCAGCAGGGCGACGACGGCGACGCGGAGGGCGGAGCGATTCATCGATTCGGAGTTACCGACTACTAACTAAAGGGGTTGTGGAACGTCAAACGTTCGCTTGCGTCACTCGGCCACATGCAGCACTCGCTCGACTGCCAGCGCTCGACTGCATCACTCGCTCGACTGCGAGTGCTCGCCACTGACGTCGTCGTCACTGTCGTCGTCGCCCCACACGTCGTCGAGGTCCGTCGCGGCGGTCTCCATCGACCGGAGCGCGTCCACGGCGCGGGCCTCGGCTGCCTCCGTCGGCGGCTGGTCGCCGTAGCGCACGCGCTCGAACAGCGCCGTGAGCTCCGCGACGGTGTCCGGTTCGATCCCGGCGTCGACCGCTGCGGCCTCGAACTCGCGGGGGGTGCTCGACTCGGGGTGCTCGACGTCGAGGTACTCCGTCATCTCCACCCACGCCCGGTAGATCTCGTTGTCGACGGCGGCGGCGCGCTCGATGCGGTCGGCGGCGCGCCCGGCGGCCGCCCGCAGGTCGTCTACGTCCTCGTGCTCGTCGGGGTCGACGGCCGCCGGCGTCGAGTCGTCGGGCTCGTCCGCGTCCGCGGGCGTCCGAGTGACCGCGACGGCGAGCGCGCCGAGGCCGACGAGCGCGACGACGGCGACGAGCCATACGGGCGACGCCGCACGGCCCGCCTCGCCGAGGACGCCGAACGCCGCGTCGCCGCCGTCGGGCGTGACGACGAGGTCGCTCGGGACGATGCTCTGCTCCTCGTTCGGGTCGGCCCCGCACTTGCTGAGGAGGAGCCACACGAGCGAGAACGGCATCGCGAGCGCGGAGACGTACGCGGTCGCCGCGAGCGAGTCCTGGTGGTGGCGCGCGAGCAGCCAGATGCCGGTGGCGACGGCAGCGACGACGAGCCAGAACCACCCGGAGTACAGCCACGGGATGCACGCGCCGATGTCGAAGTCGAGTTCCCCGGGGCTCCCGATCGGGTCGGCGTTCGACTCGCCGCCCTCGCCCTGCTCGCGGTCCTCGTCGTCCGCCTGGAGCGACCCGCCGCCCGTGTCGGCCCGCGTCTCCTCTGGCGCGGAGAGCGTCGCCGCGGCCGCGGAGACAGCCAGCACGCAGAGAACGCCCACGAGGACGACCCGCAGCCGCTCCCGATCCATAGAGAACGGTTCGCACGGTACTACCCTGAGGGTTTCGGTGACGGGGCTGTACGGCCGCCGGGAACGGCACGAACCTCGTTCAGTCCAGGTCGGCGGTACCGCTCGCGGCGTCCGGGAGGTCGTTCGGGACGACCTCGATCCCGAGCTCCTCCAGTGCGGCCTTCAGGTGCTCGTCCTTCGCGAAGTCCGCGCCCTCCTCCTCGCGAATGCGCTGCGCGGTCGCGAGCACCTCCGCCTTCCGCTCCATGGGGAACTCGTACTTGTCCGTCGTCAGCTCGATGACGAGCCCGCTGTTGTCCCGCGTATACAGCGAGAAGAAGATGCCGCGGTCGAAGACGTTGTACCCGCGGCCGTCGTCCTCGAGCGCCTCCATCGTCGACTCGAACTCCTCGGGCGCGATCGAGAAGCAGAGATGGTGGACGCCCCCGACCTGCGTCCGCTGCGAGCGTGGACTGTCGCGGTCGGGACTGACGAAGAACGTGAGGATGCGGCCGTCGCCCGTGTCGAAGAACAGGTGCGTCTGACTCGGGTCGTCGAGGTTCGGCTGCCGCAGCACCAGCGGCATCCCCAGCAGGTCCCGGTAGAACGAGATCGTGTCCTCGGCGTTCGACCCCCAGACCGTGATGTGGTCCGTGCCGGTCGTGTGGATGGGGCTATCTGGGCGCTCCGCACTCGTCGGAATCTCCGCCTCGCTGGCTGCGTCCTCCGTCATGGCTCAACGTACGACTCCGAGGGGGATAAGCACTCGCCGGCGTCGACGCCACCAGGTGACGTCCGCGTCCGTGCGCGTCGTCGACGCCGACGACGCACACGGCCACAAGTTCCATTAATTTAAGTCGGATGGGGTCGGAAAGTCCCACGATGACCGACGCGCCGACCCTCGAACTCCCGACGGACGGCGACGACGCCGCCCGCGACGAATCCGCGGACGTCCCACCGCCCGTCCCGCCCCACGATCCCGACGCGTGGTACGCACCCGACGTCCGCGCCCAGTACCGCGTCGCGGACGACGTCGTCGCGACCGTCCGCGAGACCGAGGACGGCTTCGCGTACGACGTCCGCGAACCCGGGGTCGGTCCCGACGAGCGAGCGGTCGTCGACCGCGTCCGAGCGTACTTCGAGGACGCGAACCTCCAACCACCTCGGACGCGCGAGGCCGCCCGCGACCGCCTCGCGGAGGGGTTCACGGGCAAGCACGAGCGCGTCGTCTCGCGGCTCGTCGACCTGACCCCGGCCGCCGAACGCCGCGTCCGCTACCACCTCCTCCGCGATCTGCGCTGTCTCGGAGACCTCACGCCGCTCGCGCTCGACGACCGCGTCCAGGTCGCCGACGTCGAGGACGACGCCCTCCGCGTCCACACCGACCGGTTCGCGCCCGCCACAACCAGCCTCGACGCGGACGTCGACGGCCTCGGGCGGTTCGCGAGCGAGCGCCTCGCGCGCTACACCGTCTCCTTCGAGACCTACGAGATTCCGGTCGTGCTCTACCGCGAGCACGCCGTCGGCGGCGACGCGTTCAACACGCGGTACGCGGTCCTCGAACCCGACCTCCTCCCGGGCGACCGCGAACTGGTCGACGCGTGCGAGGACCGCGTCTGGGAGCACGCCGTCACCACGCCAGACGTCGACCGCGTCTCGCTCGTCCGCGACCGCGCGGAACGCTACCTCGAACGCGCCCTGAACGCGCGCTCGGCGAGCGCGTGGCTGGACGCCGCCCGGCATCGCGTCCGCGAAGCGCTCGCCGAACGCGACCTCGTGCTCCCACCCGTCGACGAACGCTACAGCGGCGACCGCCTCGAGGACCTCGTCTACTACGTCCTCCGGGACTACGTCGGCCACGGCGAACTCACCGTCCCGATCCACGACCCGAACCTCGAGGACGTCGAAGCCAACAGGGTCGGCGAGCGCGTGAAGGTCGTCCCGCGGAGCGACCTCCACGACGGCCGTGTCCCGACGAACCTCGCGTTCGAGGACGAGGCGTCGTTCGTGAACGTCGTCACGCAACTCGCCGCGAGCGACGGCGTCGAACTCACCGCGTCGAATCCGAGCGCGAAGGTGAACCTCGACGTCGGCACCGACGAGACCGTGCGCTGTGCGGTCGCGCTCCCCGTCGTCAGCGAAGGCGGCCCGCACGTCTCCATCCGCAAGCAGGCCGCGGACTCGCTGTCGCCCGTCGACCTCCTCGAGCGCGACGCGCTCCCCGCGGACCTCGTCGCGCTGCTGTGGATGCTCTACGAGCACCACGGCGTCGTCCTGTTCTCCGGCCCCACGGGCGTCGGGAAGACGACGCTCATGAACGCCCACATGCCGTTCGTGCCGTTCGACCACCGCCCGGTCAGTATCGACGAGGGGTCGAGGGAGGTATCGCTTCCCCACGAGACCGGGGTGTCGCTCACGACGCGGGACCACCAGACGCCGTACAAGCGCGTGACGATGGCGGACCTCATGACGGAGACGAACTACCTCAACCCGGACGTGGAGGTGATCGCCGAAGTCAACACGCCGGAGTCGTTCGCGACGTTCGCGGAGACCCTGAACACGGGCCACGGCGTCGTCGGGACGACGCACGCCGAGAGCGTCGAGAAGCTCGTGAACCGCGTCGTCGAGCAGGGCCTCCCGAGCTACCTGCTCGCTGAACTGGACCTCGTGGTGTTCCCGCGGCACGTCGACGGCGAGCGGTACGTCGGGCGCGTCGTCGAGTTCGTCGACGAGGCGACCTACGAGTCGTGCACGGGCCCGCGGGGGTCGGTCGAGAAGGACGACGCGACGGTGTACTACAACGAGGTGCTGTCGCGGACGCCCGACGGCACGTTCGAACTCGCCTACCACCACCCGGACCTGCACGAGGACGCGACCGCGAGGGCGTGCGAGCACGCCGTCTTCGAGACCGTCGCGCGACGGACCGACCGGACGGTCGACGCGGTCGAGGACGAGTTCCACCGCAAGCACCGGTACGTCCAGCACTTCGTCCGTTCGGAGGTCCGCGACGTCGACGAACTGTTCTCGCTCGTCGCGGACCTCCGAACGGACGCCGCCGCGACCGTCGCCGCACGCGCCAGCGGCGATACCGGTCCCGACGCACAGGACGGCGACTGTACCGACGCACAGGACGGCTACGGGAGTGGTACTCCAGAGAGCGACGGAGGGTGGTCGTGACGCGGCCGCTGTCGGCGCTGGACAGGGCCGCGTACGCGCTGTTCTCTCGGCGCGCGGACGCGAGGCGGCACGAGCGCGACCGCGATCGGTACCGTGGCGCGGGCGTCGAGATCGCGTTCGACGTGTTCGTCGCCCGTTTGCACGCGCTCGCGTGGTTGCTGGCCGCGCTCGCCGCACCGACCGCGGCGGTGCTCGTGCCGGTCGCGCTCGTCCCGGCGCCCGACGCGGTCTCCGCGGTCCCTGCGGTCGTCGTCCGCGGCGGCGTGGGCGTGCTCGCGGCCGCCCTCGCGCATCGGTCGACGACGACGCTCGGCGGCCGGTACCTGGCGTGGCGCGCTCGCGCTCGCCGCATCGGCATCCAGCGGACGCTCCCCGGCGCAGTCCGGTATCTGCGCGCGCTCTCGACGGGGACGGACGACCGGCGGACGATGCTCGCGAAGGTCGCCGAGAACGACGACGCGTACGGCGCGACCGCCGAGGCCGCGGGCGCGGTGCTGGCGAAGGCCGAACTCACCGGGAGCCTGAACGAGGGCCTCAGGCTCGTCGCGCGCGACACGCCGAGCCAGGACACGCTCGCGCCGTTCCTCATGAAGTTCCGCGAGCACGCGACCCAGGGCCCCGAGGAGCTCTCGCGGTACCTGCGGATGGAGAGTCGGATGCTCGGGCACCGGCAGGCCAGGGAGCGCGAGCGCGCGAGCGGGTTCCTCGAACTCGTCGCTGAACTGTTCGTCGTCCTGCTCGTCCTCCCCGCCTTGCTGGTCGTCGTGCTGTCCGTGATGAGCGTGCTGACGCCGAGCCTGAACCAGCCGATCGGGCCGCCACTCGGTGGGGTGACGCCGCGAGCGATGATCGTGTACGGCGCCGCGGTGTTCGTCGCCGCCGTCGGCGCGCTCGCCGCCGCGGTCGTCGTGTCCCTCCGGCCGGTCGCGGTCACGCCGAGCTACGAGCGACCGCCCGGCGTCGTGGAGTCGTTCGCGACCGCGCTCTCGAATCCCGCGAGCGCCGCGGTCGTCGCCGTTCCGTTCGCCGCGAGCGCCGCCGTCGTCGCGTGGGCGACCGGCGGCTCCCTGCTCGTCGCGGCGACCCTCGGGTACGTCGCGTACGCCGTCCCGGTCGGCGTGGTCGCGACCCGGCGCGCGCGTCGGGACGACGCGAAGGACCGCGAGCTCAAGGACTTCGTGCACGCCGTCTCCGGGCACGTCTCGCTCGGCCGGCCGTTCCCGGACGCCGTCGCGCGCGTCGCCGACGAGGTCGACCTCGGGCCGCTCGACGGGGACGTCGCCGACCTCGCGTTCGCCGCCGGCCTCACGAGCACGGACGGCGACCTGCGGACGGCGGCGCTCGACCGGTTCGTCGCGCGCGTCGGCACGCCCCTCAGCGAGCAGACGATGCGGCTCGTCACGGGCGCGCTCGACGCCGGCAGCGACACGGAGACCGTCTTCGAGACGCTCCAGACCGAGGTCGGCCGGCTCCACCACGAGAAGCAGTCGATGCGCGACGAGATGCTCGTGTACGCCGCCGTCGGCTGGACGACCGCGATACTCGTCGTCGGCATCGTCGTCGCCGTGAACCTCTACGTCCTCGACTCGTTCGCCCAACTCTCGGCGGTGTCGACGCCCGGGACGGGGTTCGTCCTCGACCCGGACGCGGTGGACGTCGCGCGCGAGCACCGGCGGTTCTACGTCGTCACGCAGGCGACGATGCTCGCCTCCGGCTGGTTCGCTGGCGCCGCCAGCCGCGGGACGTACGACGCGCTCCTGCACTCCGGGTTGCTCGTCGCGTTCGCGTACGTCGTCTTCTCCCTCGGAGGGTTGCTATGACTCGCGAGGACGCACCCGGTGTGCCCGTCCGGGACAGCGCGCAGTCCCACGTCGTCGGCGTCGCGCTCTTGCTCGGCGTGACCGTCGTCGCGATGGCGGCGGTGACCGCTGGCGTCGGCTCCACGGTCGACTCGGGGGTCGCTCGCGCGGACGCCGACCGGGCCGCGGACGCGTTCGCGGACGTCGACGCCGTCTCGCGGACCGGGCCCGGGACCGAACGGGTCGCGTTCGCCGACGGCCACCTGTCGACGGTCGAGCGCGACGTCCGCGTCCTCGACGGCGACGGCGACGTGGTCCGTCGGGTTCGCTCGGACGCACTCGTCTTCGAGGCCGGCGACCGCCGCGTCGCGTACCTCGCCGGCGCCGTCGTCCGCGGTAACGCCGGGAACGCGTGGCTCGTCGAGGACCCGCCGATCGCGGTCGGCGAGGACGACCTGCTCGTCGGCGCGCCCGCGCTCGGTCCCGACGCCTCCAGCGGCGCACGCGGCGAGTACGCCGTCGGCGGCCGCGGTCGGGCGTCGCTCGCCGTCGACGTCGAGCACGACCGGGAGACGCTCCCCGCGGACGCGTACCGCCTCGCCGTGGAGACGACGACGCCCGGCCCCTGGCGGCGCTACTTCGAGTCCCTCGGCGCGACCGTCGACACCCGCGACGTCGACGGCGACGGCGTCGAGAGCGTCGTCGCGTCGTTCCCGGGGTCGCGTCGCCTCCATCTCGTCGTGCACGCGCTCGACCTGGAGGTGGCGCCGTGAGCGGACCACCCGCACCGACGGCGCTCGCCGGCGACGACCGGGCGCTGTCGTCGGTCGTCGGGAAGACGCTCGAACTCGGCCTGCTCGCGCTCTACGTCGGCCTGCTCGTGTCGACGTTCTACGGCGGCGTGCTCCCGGAGTACCGCGCGAGTACGGCGGACTCGGTCGCGGACCGGACGACGGCGGCGCTGGCGACGGACGTCGAGTCCGCCGTGCCGGCGACGACCGACCGCGGCGTCGCCGACGACGGCGGCGTGGTCGCCGTCGCGGTCGAGCACGAGGTCGACGTCCCGCGCACCATCCGCGGCGACGCCTACCGTGTCCGGCTCGAGGGTGGCGAACTCGTCCTCTATCACCCCGACGACTCGCTCTCCCGGACCGTCCCGCTCGCACTCCCGGACGCGGTCGACCGCGTCGCGGGCGAAGCCCGGAGCGGCGACGCGGTCGTGATCGTCGTCGAGTCGACGCCCGGCGGACTCGTCGTCCGCCTGGAGGGCCGGTAAGTGCTGGACAGGAGCGAGCGGCGCGCGCAGGCGAACCTCCTCGCGCTCGTCGCGGCGCTGGTCGCGCTGACGACGGTGTCGACGGTCGCGGTCGTCGTCGCGGACGGCGCGCTCGCGGACGCGACCCGCGAGCCCGTCGAGCGCCAGCGCGCGAACGCCGTCGCGGACCGCGTCCTCGCAGCAGACGGCGCGCTCGCCGAGCGCGAGAACGCCCTGAACGCGACCCGCCTCGGATCGCTCGACGCGGCCGCGCTACGGGACCTCGACGCGGTCCCCGAGGACGCGGACGTCCGCGTGCGCGTCGACGGCGAGACGGTCGCGTCGACCGGCGACGTCGCCGGCGGGACGACCGTCTCGCGGATCGCGCTCGTCGTCGACCGCGAGGCACGGACGGTGACGCCCGGTCTCGACGGCCGCGACCGCGTCACCCTCCCCCGACGGACGCCGTGGATCGCGATCGACCTGACGCCCGCCGCGGGCGAGGTGACGACGGTGCGCGCGAACGACCGCGTCGTCCTCCACGACCCGGACGGCCTCGCGAGCGGCCGGTACCGCGTGGACGTCTCCCGGCGCGTCACGCCAGTGCTCGCGTTCGCGGGCGACGACCTCGACACGGGCGCGGTCGAGGTCACGTACGCGCCCGCGGACTCGCGGAAGGTCGTCGTGGAGGTGACCGTCGATGTCGAGTGACGGATTGCGAACGACGAGACCGTCGGCGGGCGACGGCTGTGACCGCGGCCAGCTGTCGCTGTCGGCGGTCGAGGGGGCGGTCGGCGTCCTGCTCGTCCTCGGCGCGCTCGGGTCGTTCCTCGCGGGCGTGCCGGCGGCCGACCGGGACGCGGCCGCGCTCGATCGGACGGCTGCGGACGCCGCGACCGTGCTCTCCGGCGAGAGTCCGCGCCACGCCGGCGGGACGCGGCTCGCGGAGGTCGCGCGCTCCCCGAGCGCGTTCGAGCGCGAACGCGACGCGCTCGAGCGGCGCGTCGTCGACGTCCTCCCCGAGAACGTCATGTTCCAGGTGCGGACGCCCCACGGCGCGGTCGGCTACGACCCGCCGGACGGCGTCGCCGTCGGCGTCGCGACCGTCCCGACCAGGTACGGCGACGTCACGATCCGAGTGTGGTACGCATGAGCCGTAGACTGACGGGATCGGTGCGCGACGACGATCGCGCGCAGCTCGTGCTCGCCGCGGCGGGCGTGGTCGCGGTCGCGCTGCTCGCGATGACCGCCGCGTTCCTCCAGCTGGGCGCGCACCCGGACGTCGCCGCCGAGCGCGACGTCGGGCCGCGCGAGGCGACCGACCGCGCGGTCGGCGTCCTCGAGCGCGCCGTGGACGATGCCCGCGTCACTCACACCGGCGAACCCTGGGGCGACCGCGACGCGGTCGCCGAGGCGGTCCGCGACGACCTCGAGACGGCCCTGGACTCGCTCCGGACCGCTCGAGTTGCGAAGGGCACCGCGTACGCCGTCGACTACGACCAGGACGCGGCGAGCGCGTACGCTCGCGAGCACTGCCCGAGCGGGGACGGTCGCGCGTTCGGCGACTGCGAGGCCATCGACGGCGTCGTCGTGCAAGAGAGAGCCGGCGAGACCACCGTGCTCGCCGTCGCGTTCGAAGTGACAGTCACGACGCCCGACGGCGAGACGATCGTCGACGTCGTCGTGTGAGTCGAACCAGGTTTCCACGAGCGTACGCGAGAGGGACAGCATTCGAGGCCGGTAGCGTTCCAGAGACCGACGCGAACCGAGCTGGCGCGCGCGAATCGGGACGGCGAGGTTCGAACGGCGCGTGAAGAGTCGTGGTACCTCGACCCTCGGAAGGGTTATCCCTCTCCCACCCCTTCGTCTGTTTGTAATGGCAAACGGTAAGGTTGACTTCTTCAACGACACGGGCGGCTACGGTTTCATTTCGACTGACGACGGCGACCTCGACGACGACGAGGACGTGTTCTTCCACATGGAGGACGTCGGCGGCGAAGATCTCACTGAAGGTACCGAGGTAGAGTTCGACATCGAGTCCTCGCCCAAGGGACCGCGCGCGGCGAACGTCGTCCGCCAGTAGTACTACGTCACGACTGTCGCTCACCGCGACAGACGACGATCCCGATTTTTCGATGGTTGCGCGATCGAGCGCACGCTCTCTGCACGCTCGTATCGACCGCTCCGGTACCGAGTCCGGCCCCGACACACCGCACCGAGCTCGTCTTCGACGCTCGGACGACGAGGCGAGACCGGATTCTCGGCGACGGTCGTCTCTGCGACGGGCGTCGTTCGTCTCTGCGACGGGCGTCGTTCGTCTCTGCGACGGTCGTTCAGTCGTCGACGAACTCGACGCCCTCGAACTCGAAGCGCGCCCCACCGTCGTCGCTCTCGGCGAGCGAGACGGTCCAGCCGTGGGCGTCAGCGATCTCCGCGACGATGGCGAGCCCGAAGCCGGTGCCGTCCTCGTTCGTCGTGAACCCGTGCTCGAAGACGTCGTCGCGTTCGCTCTCGGGGATCCCCGAGCCGTCGTCCTCGACGTAGAGCGTCGCTCCGTCGACACCGACCGCGATCCGGGTGGCGTCGCCGTGCTCGACCGCGTCACCGGACTGCGTCCGACTGCCTGTCGAGCCGTGCTCGACGCTGTTCCGGAACAGGTTCTCGAACACCGTCCGGAGGCGCTCCGGGTCGGCCGAAACGTGTGGGAGGTCGGGGTCGACGTCGAGCGTCGCGTCCGCGTCGATCACTCGCCACGCCTCCGTCGCGGCGGTCGACGGACTCACCACTTCGGGGTCGTCGACGACCTCGCCGTCGCGCGCGAGCGTCAGGACGTCCTCGATGAGTTGCTCCATGCGGTCGAGCGAGCCCGCGATCTCGTCGACGGTCGCGTCGTCCGCATTGCCTGCGGCGAGCACCTCCAGGTGGCCTTTCGCGATCGTAAGTGGGTTCCGGAGGTCGTGACTGACGACGCTCGCGAACTCCGAGAGCCGCTCGTTCTCGCGCTCCAGTCGCGCCTCGCGCTCGCGCCGTTCGAGCTCGTAACTCACCCACGTCGCGAGCAGTTCGACGAACGTCTTCTCCGCGTCCGTGAACGGCCGCGAGTGCGTGGTATCCGCGAAGCACAGCGTCCCGTACAGCTCGCCGCGGACCTCGACCTTCGCGCCGACGTAGCACGCGAGGTTCCAGCGCTCGTACGCGGGGTCGTCGCTCCACTCGTCGGCGGCGTCCTCGACCGCGAGCGGTTCGTCGGCGGCGATGGTGCGCCGACAGTACGTCGTCGACATCGGTTCGGTCTCGCCCGGCTGGAGACCGGGGTGTGCGCTGTCCGCGGCGACGACCTCGAACTCGTCGTCGATCGCGGACAGGAATCCGACGTCGACGTCGAAACGCTCGCAGCCCAGTTCCAGGAGGGCGTCGACCTTCGACTCGAAGTCGAGTTCGGGGTCGGCGGTGACTTCGACCAGTCGCTGGCGTGCGCGCTGCGCGTCGACCTCCTCGGTGACGTCGCTCTGGATGCCGACGTAGTGACTGACGTCGCCGTCGTCGTAGACGGGTGCGACGGTGACGCGATTCCAGAACGGCGTGCCGTCCGCGCGATAGTTCCGGAGGTCGACGGTCCGGGACACCTCGTCGTCGATTGCTTCGCGGAGCGCCGTGACCTGCTCGCGGTCGGTGTCCTCGCCCTGGAGGAACCGACAGTTCCGCCCGAGCGCCTCGTCGGCAGCGTAGCCCGTGATGGTCTCGAAGACGGCGTTGGCGTAGACGATCGGAAGGTCGGGGTCGGCGGCGGTCGCGACGGTCATGCCGACGCCGGCCTGGTCCATCGCGGCGGCACGGACGTCCCGGTCCTGGCGGACGCGTTCGGTGGCGACGCGTTCGGCGACGCGACTGCGGAGGAGCGCGTGGTCGCCGGCGTCGTCGTTCGCCGGGACGTAGTCGACGCGGTCGGCGGCCGCGAGTTCGCGGACGCGCTCGGCGTCCAGCCCGTCTCGCGGTGCGTAGTAGACGACGGGGATGGCGGCGGCGGTCGCGATCGGGTCGAGGGGGTCCTCGGGCGTGAGGACGACGCAGTCCACGCCACCGGCGTCGACGCCGTCCGAGAGGCGGTCCGCGCCGACGAGTCTCGTCTCGAGCGTCCGTTCGGCCTCGGGTACGGCGGCGTCCTCGAGCGCATCGGCGAGCGCGTCCGAGGCAAGGACGACTGCCGGCTGGCCGGCGGCGACGGCGTGCTCGACCGTCACGCCGACGCACCTCGCCGCCGAGGGCGGCGGTGGTGTCGCGGAACTCGACTGCGGCACGTCGTCGGCCGACCGATCGGTATCACGTTCCGCCGAACGCGCTCGGCCAAGTAATGCGCTTCGGCTATCGGCGCTACGTTCGATTCGCGAGTCCGGCGGTAGTCGTTCGATGACCACGGCAGCAGTCGTCCGCCGCCGCCTCTCAGGACTGGTACTCGTCGACGACGAACGACTCGATCGGCCGCACGCGCTCGGCGTCGAACGTCCAGAATCCCCGCCAGTGACCCGCGTCGGTCTCGACGCAGACGAGCGCCGCGTGATCGGTCTCGGCGCCCTCGGGCGGGACGTACACGACGAACCACACCTCGTTCAGGTCCGGGTGGCCGGAGTGCGCCGACAGCGACCCCGATGGCGTCCAGTCCCCGGCCCCGTACACGTGCGTGTCGACGTCCGTCGCCGCGAGCGTCTCGTACACCGTCTGCGTGCCCTTCTCGTCGTCGATGCGAGAGAGTCGCTGGAACCCCGAGTGCAGGCGACCGGCGCCCTCGCGGTACGCGCGCGCCTCGATGAACCGCGAGATCTCGACGAGGAGGAACTTCTCTTTGCGCGTCGACGGATACCCCGTCGCCCGGAACGGGACGTCCGTCAGGGCCGCGAGGACCGCGGGCGTCTCCACCTCGGCGAGTTCGCGCGACCCCGAGATGTAGACGTCCGAGTTCACGAACAGGACGGCGTTCCCGACGTCGGCGAGCGCGGACTCGGCGACGCGCTCGCCGTCTCGCTCCAGGAGCACGAGGTTCTCGTCTCGCGCCGCATCGACGACTGTCTCGACGGCGACGGACTGGCGTTCGAAGAGGTCCTCGAACATCCCGGCGACGTGCTCGCTCCCGACGCCGTCGACGTTCACGACCGTCAGCGATACTTCGGGCGCCTCGAGGTCGTCCACGAACGCCGCCAGGTGCATTCGCTCCGAGCAACGCGACGAATCCACAAGTAGCTTGCCGCCGGTTCCCCTTCCGAAGCCGTTCGCGCGCGCCTCGGTTCGCTCGTCGCGCGGTCGCTTGCTCGCGTGGTCGCGTGCTCGGCCGTCAGGAGAGTTCGTCGGCGAACCCCCACTCCTCGGCGCGGCGTTCGGCCTCCGCGCGGGCGTCCTCGCGGAGCGCCTCGACGCGCTCGGGGTCGTCGAGGAACGCGGCGAGCGGGTCCGCTTCGCGGTCGCGACCGGGATGGTCGGGGTCGGCGCGGTCCCGGGTGCGGTCGGCGAGGGCGTCGTCGCCCGCGAGGACGCGCGCCGGTTCGCCGGGCGGGACCGCGAGCGCGTCGACGCCGTCCGCGTCGTGGACGCCCGCGAGCGCGTCGGCGTCGACCGCGCGGTACTCGACCTGCACCGGGCCGGGGCCGGCGAGGTCCGCGAGCGCGCTCGCGCCGCCGCTCCCGGTGCCGGTGTGCGAGGCGAGGACGGGGACGCCGTCGCGGACGGTGAGCACGCCCGCACCGTCGTCGCCGAGCAAGAGGGTCGCGCTCGGCTCCAGGACGACGTACCCCGAGAGCGTCTCGTCGAGGGCGTCCGCGAGCGCGTCCGCGTGGTCGTCGACGACGCGGGACGCGACGAGGTCGCCGCGCGGGAGCTTCATGGCCGGTCGGGGACGACCGCGCTCGCGAACCGGTCGGCGACCGCGTCCTCGTCGCCGTCCGCGAGGTCGATCGCGGCGGCGGCGTCGCGGAACGCGGCCGCGGCCGGCGACGACGGCGCGTGCGCGAGCAGCGGTTCGCCCGCCGCCCTCGCTTCGCGGACGGCGTCGGCGGCGGGGACGCTCCCGAGCACGGGCGCGTCGAAGTACCGCTCGGTCTGCTCGCGGACGCCGTCGACGTCCCCGGGGTCGTGCACGCGATTGTAGAGGACGCCCGCGGTGTCGGTACCGTACGCTTGCGCGTACTCGTGGACCTTCAGGCCGTCGCTGAGCGCGGGGATCGTCGGCTGGAGGACGACCACGATGCGGTCGGCGAGCACGACGGGGAGGACGGCGGACTTCGAGCCGAGTGCCGCGGGCGAGTCCAGGAGGAGGACGTCGGTGTCGCCGGCGAGTTCCTCGACGACGTCGGCGAGCCGGTCGGGATCGGCGGCCTCGAACGCCGCGAGGTCGGTGCCGCAGGGGACGACGGCCATCCCGAAGCGGTCGTAGGTGGCGTCGGCGACGGCGACGTCGTCGTCACCGACGAGGAGGTCGTGGAGCGTCGTCGGCGCGTCGTCGAGGCCGGCGTGGAAGAGGAGGTTCGCGAGGCCGGTGTCGGCGTCGACGACCGTGACGTCGTGCCCGTCGTCGGCGAGCGCCATCCCGAGCGCGAGCGTGGCGGTCGTCTTCCCGGTGCCGCCCTTCCCGCTCGCGACGGCGATGGCTTCGACCATACGACACCTACCCGACGGAGTTTCTAAGCGGTTTCGGTGTTCGAAAGAAACGACGACCCCACCCACGGGGCCACCGAGTGCGCCGACGAAGGGGAGAGCAGTCGGCCACTCGGACCGGAGCGCGTGACACGTCGAGAGTCCACCCCTCGACTACCGTATCTCTCACCGCGGCCTCACGTATAGTTTGTGGCCAGGGGGTGGAAAATCAACCGACGGATATCCGCGACGCAAGTCGCGAATGGCAATCCGACGGCGGGTCGGCGAGCCGACACTGCAACTGTATCAGCTGTCAACACTTCAGAGTTGAAGGACGAGTTTTGACCCGTTCGCGTTTGAGTCCAGGGACGATGCCAGCGCGCCGCTTCGTCGTCCTCGGCAACGTCGTCGACTCGCGGAGCCTCGACGACTGCCAGGACGCCCTCGCCGGGTTCGGTCCCTCGCTCTTCTGAAAAAAGAGCCGCGCGCCCACTCGCTCGCGAACCGACGCACCGCACTCGCCCCGTTCAGGGCTCGAAGACGATTGCTTTGGAGTCGTTTCGGACCCCGTACCGGGCGTCGTCGACCGACGCCGGCGGGTCGTCCTCGTGGTAGCGCGCGTCGAGCGCGGCGCCGACGGCCTCCCGGACGCAGGCGCGTGCCGCGGCGCCGACGCGGGTCGCGCTCCCGGAGAACGCCGCCGGGTCGCCGTCGGGGTCGCACGCGGCGACGACCGCGTCGCTCGTCGTCCCTGGAAATCCGACGCGGTCGAGGAGCGTGGTCGCGCGCGCCTCCGCCGCGACCGCGACGAGGTTCGCGAGCGCCCCCGGCGCCAGGTCGCGGGTCGTGCCGACGACGACGTTCACCGTCCCCGGCACGTACTCGCCGTCCGGCAGGCCGTCGTCTCGCTCGCCGTCCCCGCCGTTCGCGACGGCTGGTTCCCGGAGCGCGTCGGGCTCCGTGGGGAGCGCCGCCGGGTTCGAGACGCCCGCGGTCGCGTACGCCTCCACCGGGCCGAGGCGCGCGCCGCGTGCGTGGCGCATCGCGACGCCAGTGAGGAGCACGGGCGCGTCCCCGCCGGCCGCTGCCGCGACCCGCTCGGGGTCGACGTCGCGCTCGCGGAGTCGATCGTCGACGAACCACGCGAGGTCCTCGCACGCCCAGCCCTCGGGGACCGTCAGGCAGTACGCCGCGTCCGCCGTCGTCCGCCCGCCGCGCCAGCCCGTCGACAGCCACGTCGTATCCTGGCGTGCGAGTTCGAGGACGTCATCGTCGCGGATCGCCGCGTCGAACAGCGGCGACTCCGCGGAGGGCTCCTCGCCGGTCACGACTCGACCACCGCCGCGAGCACGGACAGGAGTTCGTCGTTCTCGTCGGGGGTACGGACGGCGACGCGGACGTGCGAGTCCAGGCCACGGAACGTCGTCGCGTCCCGGACCGCGACGCCGCGCTCGAGGCAGCCGGCGACGACCGCGTCGGCCGCGAGCCCCGTCGCGTCGACGTCGAGCAGGACGAACGGTGCGACGCCGTCGCGACCAGCTTCCGCGGCGACCGCGTCGACGCCCCTGGGGAGACCGTCCACGATGCGCTCGCGCTCGGCGGCGACGCGCTCGCGGGTCGCGGCGACGAACGCGCGGTCGCGCAGGCAGTGTGCGCCGACAGCCGCCGCGGGCGCGCCCAGGTTCCACGCGCGACGGGCCGTCGCCAGCCGGTCGCGCTCGCGTCCGGTCGCGACCGCGAACCCCGCGCGCAGGCCCGGGAGCCCGAACAGCTTCGTGAGCGAACGCGCGACGATCACGCCCGGTTCGCCCGCGAGCGACGGCTCCGCGGCGAATCCGAGGAACGCCTCGTCGACGAGCAAGACGGTGTCCGCATCCCGGCAGCGAGCGGCGAGCGCGCGGAGCGCGTCCGCGTCGTACGCGTCCCCCGTCGGATTGTTCGGGTTGCACGCGATCACCAGCGCGACCGACGCCAGGGCCGAGGCGTCCAGGTCGACGACCTCCCGGTACGGGACGAACTCGGCGCTGGCGCCCGCGAGGTCGACCTCGCGAACGTACTCGCCGAACGACGGCGTGGGAACGACGACCCGGTCGCCGGGTTCGACGGTCGTCGCGATCGCGAGCCGGATGGCGGCGAGCCCGCCGGGCGTCGGCACGACATCGGCGGGTTCGACGTCGCGCTCGGACGCGCGACTCGCGTACGCCGCGGCGGCCGCGCGGAACGCGGGGTAGTCGTCGTCCGGGTACCGGTCGGCTCCGTCGAGCGCGTCCGCGTACGTCGCGCGGACGCCGTCGGGCCGCTCGGGGTTGACGTTCGCGGAGAACTCCAGGAGGTCGCGGTCCCCGGTCCCGCCGTGGGGGACGCGTTCGGCGTCGTCGACCGCCTCAGGGAGCACGCGCACGCACCTCTCCAGAGCGCAGTCGCGACCCCCTCATTCGCCCTCCGTCAGGCGGTCGTAGACGGCGAGGGAGCGCTCGCGGACCGCGGCGAGGTCGCCGGTCTCCGTCGCGAGCGCGAGCGCGCCACCCATGCCGACGCCCTCCTTCGCCTCGCCGCCGACGTACCCGCCGAAGCCGACGTGCGCGCGGTCGAACTGCGGGTCGGTCACGGTCGGCTCGCAGTCGAAGTGACGAGCGGTCTCGCGGAACGCGACGCCGTCGTCGTCCGCGACGTAGCTCGTCGTCGCCACGTCCAGTGGCCCGGTCGCGCCGCCGTGGCGGACGAGCGCGGCGACCGCGAGCTGCTGACTGCCGCCCGCGAGCGTCACGCGCTTCCCGGCGTCGAGCGCGCCAGTCGCGACGCCCGCGAGCGTCGCGAGCACCGGGTCGCCCATCCGCCGCACCGCCGCGCGCGGGTCGCCCTCGCAGTCCCCGGCGTCGAGCCCGCTCGCCGCGAGACCCTCGGCGACGACCTCGCGCTTGCGTTCGATGGGGTTCGTCGGGAGCGACGACGACACCGAGACGTCCTCACCGAGTGCCCGGAGGACGCCGAGCGCGGTCGTCGTCCCGCCCGGGACGGTCTCGGCGAGCACGAGGTGGTCGTCGGGGAGCGAACGCCCGAGTCGGATGCTCGCCGCGTACGCGCCTGGGGCCGTCGACACCGGGTCGGCCTCCCGGATGTCTCCACCGGCGCGCGCACCGACGGTCACGGTCGGCGCGCCCGTCGGTTCCACGAGGCCGGCGTCGACGACCGTCGCGTCGAACCCGAGGACCTCGCGCGCGGCGCGCGTCACGACCGCCGGCGTCGGCGTCCCCGTCGGCGACACCGGCACCGACGGCGCGCGAACGACATCCCCGTACGCGAGGATTTCCGCGTCCGCACCCGGCGTGTGCGCCATCGCCTCCGCGTCCGCGCCCGCGGCACTGAGCCCCTCGATGCGCGCGGTCTCCGTCGACCCCGCCGCGAGGACGACCCTCATCGCTCGCCCTCCGTGCGCGACGACGTCTCGTCCGGCCCCGCGAGCGCAGCGGCGAGGTCGGCGTCTGCGAGCCTGTTCACGTTCACGGCCAGTCGAGCGTCGTAGGTCGTATGCATTGTGTCTCCTCCGGTGTCGACGACGTTCAAACCCGTCGGTGCGAGGCCGTCGACGGAGGAGTCGACGCTCGCCCCGAGTCGCTCCTTGAGCGCGACCGGGACGCACACCGACAGCGAGGCGTTCGGTGCGTCCGCGTCGGCGGCTACGTCGTGCTGGCGGTCGGCACGCTCGCGTCCAGCCCGGTCGCGGGCGTCGAGCGCCCGCCGGACGTGCTCGGGCGCGAGCAGCGGGAGGTCCGCGGCGACGGTCACCGCGGGCCGTCCGACGGCGTCGAGCGCGCGGTCGAGGTCCGCGACGTAGCCGTCGCCGGGCGTGTCGACGACCGCGACGTCGTCGCGCGCGGCGAGGTGCTCGCGGGTCGCGGGCGTCCGCGGCGACACCGCCGCGTACACGCCCCCGACTGCGTCCGCGGCGTCGAGCGCGTCCACGACGCGGTCGACCATCGCCCGCCCCCGGACCTCGAACAGCGGCTTCTCGACGTCGACGTCCAGGCGCGTGCCCGCGCCGCCGCACATCACGAGAGCGTCCACGCGATCACCCCCGCGTGGAGGCCGACGACGCGCGCCACCTCGGTCGCCGCACCGAAGACGTCGCCGCTCGGGCCGCCGAGGCGACGCTGCGCCCACGCGCCGACCGCGCCCGTTCCGGCGAGCGCGCCCGCGAACGCCCCCAGCGCAGCGACCGCGACGGCGACTGCTTCGTTCGAACTGTCAGTCAGAAGCGGCACGGAGACCGCGGGTGCGGCGAGCGCTGGTACGGCGAGCGCGAGCGCGACGACGAGCGTTCCCGGGCCGACGCCGTCCGTGATGGTGCGCCCGAGGCCGTCGTGGGGTGCATCCCCGACCGCGGCGAGCGCCGCGAGCCCCGTCCGCGCGCCGACCTCGGCGGCGAGCGCGACCGCAAACGCGACGAGCGGGTCGGTGCCGGCGAGCGCGAGTGCGCCCAGCGCGAGCCCGGCGACGACGAGCGCGACCGCGGCGAGCGCCCCCACGCCCGTCGTCGTGTCCGCGAGCACGTCGCGCCGGCGTTCGGCGTCGCCGTGGACGACCATCGCGTCCCCGCAGTCCGCGACGCCGTCGAGGTTGTTGATGCCGACGAGCGCGTAAACGCCGACGACGTACGCGAGCGCGACCGAGGCCGCCGGCACGCCGGGAGCGAACGCGAGCGCGAGCGCCGGGACCGCGCCGGCGAGCGCGCCGACGACGTACCCCGGGACGACCGCCGCCGCCGGGTGCGCCGCGAACGCCGCCCACGCGTCCCCGTCGCGACCCACCGGGACGCGCGTCAGGAACCCGAGCGCGCCCGCGACCGCTCGCACTCCCGTGCCGAGGGCGCCCGCGAACGCCCGGACGCCGGTCGCGAGGACGCCCGTCACGGGAGCGCGAGCACCTCCGGTGGCGTCGGCACCGCGAGCGCGAGCGCCGCCGCGGACGCGACCGCGAGCCAGCCGGCGCGGTCGACGACCGCGAGCGCGCGCCGGGCGACCGCCGCCGACGGTAGCGGCTCCTCTGGGTTCAGGACGTAGACGCCGGGTTTCTCCAGTCGCACGCCGACGGTCCCGGCGAGCGCCCCCATCGGCCACCCGGAGTTCGGCGACGGCACGCCCGCGAGCCACTCGCGAGCCGCGGCGAGCGCGCCCGGTCGCCCGCCAGCGAACGCGAGCAGGCCGGCGGATAGCCGCGCCGGCACCCACATCACCGCGTCGTCGAGGCGCGCGCTCGCCGTCCCGTGGGGTTTCCCGGGGTAGCCGAGCATCGAGTCGAGCGTGTTCACGGCCTTCACCCACGCCGCCGCGCCCGCCCCGGCCGCGACCCCGAACGGGAGCGCGAGTGCGAACGCGAGCAGGGGCGCGACGAGGCCGTCCGCGAGGTTCTCCGCCGCGGACTCGACGGCCGCCGACCGCACCTGCGCCGGCGAGAGCGCGCTCGCGTCCCGCCCCGCGAGCCCGCGGAGCGCGTCGCGCGCCACGGCGAGGTCGGTCTCGCTCGCCGCCACCACGTCCCGCGCGAGCGCGAGGAGCATCCGGCGGCTCGTCGCCGTAAACAGCGCGAAAACGGCCGCGACGACCGACAGCGCCACGTGCACGTACCCGACCGCGAGCACGACGCCGGCGACGAGCGCGGCCGCCGCGAGCGGGAGCGCGACCGCGACCGCCGCGCCCGCGAGCGCGGGGTTCTCCCACTCGCGGTCCGCGAGCGCGACGACGCGCCCGAACCACGCCACCGGATGCAGGCGATCCGGCGGTTCGCCGACCGCCGCGTCCAAGCCCGCCGCCGCGACCACGACGACCGCCGCGAGCGCGCTCACCGCGACCCCCCCTCGTCGGTCCGGTCAGTGCTCGCTTCGTCGCCTCCGGTGTCGGCGCTCGCGGCGAACGACGCGACGACGTCGGCGAGCTCGGCCGGCGGAACCGTCCGGACGTCCACGAAGTGCCCGCCGACGTCCTCGACGCCGGCGTCCGCGTCCGCGTCGCCGACGTGCACGAGGTCTCGGGGGTCGCAGTCGAGCGCGTCCGCGGTCCGCTCGAAGACCCGCGCGTCGGGTTTGCGCCACCCGCAGGCCGCGCTCGCGACGACCGCGTCGAACTCCTCGCGCACGTCCGCGCGGACGAGCGTCGTCCGCACGAGCCCGGGGACCGCGCAGTTCGAACACACGGCGACGGGCCCGTGCTCGCGTGCTGCCGCGACCGCCTCGCGCGCGCCAGGACGGACGGTGACGTCGGGGTCGAACGCAGCGACGACCGCGCGACGGGGCGCGTTCCCGGGCGCGTCGACGCCACGGCTCGCCAGCGCGCGAGCGACGTGCGCCGGCAACGGCACCTCGGCGCCCTCGGGCGCGTCCACGTGCACCTCGCGGTACGCCGCCCCCCAATCATAGGGGACCGCGACGTCGCGCTCCCGGAGTTCGCGCGCGACCGCTTCGGCGGGGTCGTCGGGGCGAGTCACGTCGACGAGCGTCCCGAACAGGTCGAACGATACTGCCACTGTAGTTTACTCGGCGAAAGTGGACTTGAACGTTGCTGACTGTGCCAGCATCCGGCGGCCGCCAGGCCGCCGGTTCCACCGGTACCCATTCCACCAGCATCCGCCTGGCCCCAGGCCGCCCGTTCGGCACGTCTCCGTGATGGCCGCGCGCGGCGCGAACGAAACCCGTTTCCCCCCAGGACGGATATCTCGGGGCGAATGGAGTGTTCGAAGTGCGAGCGGGACGCGGTGATGCACGCGGCGTACTCGGGGGCGCACCTCTGCGACGCGCACTTCGCGGAGTCCGTCGAGCGTCGCGTTCGACGGCGCGTCCGCGAGGACGGACTCGTGCCGCGCGACGCGACGCCGGAGAACCCCGAGACGTGGGTGGTGGGGCTCTCCGGGGGGAAGGACAGCGTCGTACTGACGCAGATCCTGCACGAGACGTTCGCCAAGGACCCGCGGATCGAGATCGTCGCGCTCACGATCCACGAGGGGATCGAGGGATACCGCGACGAGAGCGTCGACGCCTGCCTGGAACTCACCGAGGACCTCGAAATCCGGCACGAGGTGGTGTCGTACAGCGAGGAGTTCGGCGTGGAGATGGACGACGTCGTCGAGGACGACCCCGAGGGAATGGCCGCGTGCGCGTACTGTGGCGTGTTCCGCCGAGACCTCTTAGAGGAGTACGCGGACGAGTACGGCGCTGACAAGCTCCTGACGGGACACAATCTCGACGACGAGGCCCAGACCGCGCTCATGAACTTCCTCGAGGGCGACGTCGCCCAGATCGCGAAGCACTTCGACGCCAGCCTCGGGCCGTTCGGCGACGACGACGGCCCGACGCGCGAAGACCAGGAGAACTTCGTGCCGCGCGCGAAACCCCTCCGGGACGTCCCCGAGAAGGAGGTCGCGCTCTACTGTCACCTCCGCGACCTGCCCGCGCACATCACGGAGTGCCCGCACGCCAGCGAAGCCTACAGGGGCGAGATACAGGAACTCCTCCACGGCCTCGAAGAGAACCACCCCGGAACACGGCACAGTATCCTCGCGGGCTACGAGGAACTCGCCGGCATCGTCGCCAGCGAACACCACAGCGACGCCGAAGACACCCGCGAGAAAGCCGACCTTGGCGACTGCGAGCGATGCGGGTCCACGACCACGCGCGACGTCTGCCGGAAGTGCCAGCTGCTCGACGCACTCGACGCCTGAACGCCGTGGGTCGACGGTCGCGTCGATCGAACACGCGATAGTCGCGTCGCTCGACGACCGAGAACGGAGAGAAGTCCGCGTCTGACCGCTTCGAGCCCGGAACCGTCAGCGGATGACGTCCAGGCCGTTGTTCTGCTCGACCTCGCTCCGCCCGCCGTCGCTCTGCGCGCCAGACTGACCGAACGACCCCTCGCCGGAGACGTTCTGGCTCGCGTCGAACTCGGGCTCCTGGCCGCCACCGACGCCATCCACGCCGTCGATAGCCTGCCGGGACTTGTCCGCTTGCTTCTGCGTACTCGGTCCGAGCACTTGCGCGGACTGCACGCCCGTCATGATCGCCATGACGCGGACCTTGCCCTTGTAGTTCTCCTGGATGCGCGCGCCCCAGATGACGTTCGCGCTCGCCTCCAAGCGTTCGGTGATGTTGTCCGCGATGCCCTCCGCCTCTTTGAGAGTGAGGTCCGGTCCACCAGTGATGTGAACGAGACCACCGGATGCACCACGGTAGTCCACGTCCAACAGCGGATGGTTCATCGCGTCGTTCACCACCTCGCGCGTCTTGTTCTTGTCCTGGGTCTCGCCGACCAGCATCACGGCCACACCGCCCTGGTTCATGATGCTCGTCATGTCCGCGTAGTCCAGGTTGATAAGCGACGGCTGCGTGATCGTCTCCGAGATCCCCTTGACGGTCTCCGCGATGATCTGGTCCATCACGGAGAACGCCTTCCCGATCGGGAGGTTGGGGACGTAATCCAGCAGTCGATTGTTGTCGAGGACGATGATGGAGTCCGCTTCCTCGCGGAGCTTCTCCAGGCCTTCCTCGGCCTTCACCGTCCGCGCGCGCTCCACGTTGAACGGCGTCGAGACCATCCCGACGACGATCGCACCCTGCTCTTTGGCGATCTTGGAGACGACGGGCGCGGCGCCGGTGCCGGTCCCGCCACCCATGCCAGCGGTCACGAACACGAGGTCGGCTTCGCCGAGGACCTCCTTGATCGTGCCCTGGGCCATCTCCGTGGCGCGCTCGCCCATCGACGGATCGCCACCGGCACCGAGTCCGTTCGTGAGGGACTTCCCCACGAGGATCTTGGTGTCGGCCTCGATCATCTTCAGGTGCTGTTTGTCCGTGTTGATCGCGATCGTCTCGGCGCCTTCGACGCCGATGTTGTACAGCCGGTTGACGGTGTTGTTGCCGGCGCCACCTGCGCCGACGATCACGATGCGCGGGTCACCGAAGTCGCCGCCATCGATGTCCTGCTGTTTCTTCTTCTCCTCTTCCTCGTTCTCGAGGGCGTCCTGAACTATATCCTGCATCGTCTACACCTTCGCCCAGCTGCGGTTGTTCTTGTCCGCGCGATCGCTCTGTTCGTTGAGCATCTCGCGCACGGCGGAGCGGATCGCTTCCGAGCGATTCGGGAACTCTCCCGTCTCCACCATCTGTTCGACCTCATCGATCTGCTGTTTCGGAATGCGCAGTGTCACACGCTCCATGGTTCGTAGTTTCCCCTTTGGGTAAGACGGCACGCGTGAGAGTCCCACGCACTTTGTCTTACACGGCGAAACCCCGTGAGGGCGGCCCGATACGCACCACCTGAGGGAGCCTGTAAGACGACCGTCTTACGCGACTGTAATCACAGTGTCATACGTAATAAAACTACCGCCGGTGGGTTTCGAATTGGTACGGAACCCACCACCAGCCACCGCTACCCCGCGTATACGGCGTTTACTCCGGTTCGAGGACGTCGGCGGCGGGCGTCCGACGACCACAGCCCGGACAGAACGCCCAGTCCGATCGCAGCTCGTCCCCGCACTCGCAGAACGCCCGACGGGACGTCTTCTCCCCGCAGTTCGGGCAGTACACGTGCTCCGAATCGAGCGCCTCGCCGCACTGCGCGCACGACGACGACGCCTCGCCAGCCGACTCCGGCGCGCGCGAGGCGTCCGACACGTCTTCCTCGTCCACGTCCGACGGCGCCGACTCGTCCGCGTCCGACGCAGCAGTCGACCCGTCACCGTCCGACGCCGCAGTCGACTCCTCGCCGTTCGTTCCCGAGGCGTCCACGCCACCCGTGGACGACTCGATGTCTGACACCGCACCCTCGACCGCGATGGTGACGTTGACGTCCTGCGGCGACGCCCGCCGCCCGACGCCGCGCGCCGACAGCGCCGCGTCGACGCGCTCGGCAACGATCTCGTCCACGCGCTCGCGAACGAGCGCGTCGAGCGTCCCGTCGTCGCCCGCGACAGCACCACCGTCTGCGTCCTCGATGACCTCCCCGTCCGTCAGGCGACCCGACGCCCTCGACCCGTCGTCGAGGTACGCCCGGAGCGCCTCGCGAACCACCTGGCTCTTGGACGCCTCCAGGGCCTCCAGTTGCGCGACCAGGTCGTCGTCCGCGCGGACGGTTATCTTACTCATCTGGCGTGCCCCACAAACACAAGCATCCTATTTCAACTTTCCTACCCGTCGCACGCCGGGTCCCCCACCACTCAGTCGATACCCAAGCAGTCGCTCCGTCGACCCACCAGCAGTCCTCTCTGTCGACGCCCAAACAGTCGCTGCGTCGACGCCAGAGCAGTCACTCCGTGCCACGCATCCGCCCGCCGCACCCCACATCGAAAGAAAACCCTTATAATCGCCCGAGGACCAACCAATGAATGCATCCGCCCTTAGCTCAGACTGGTAGAGCAGTCGACTGTAGATCGACTTGCCCCCCGTTCAAATCGGGGAGGGCGGACCTTCTCTGAAGTCGATTCGTACCCGAGAGTGGTCGGCTTGTCCCCCGTCCCCGCGAGCACCGCGAGCGGGACCAGTGAGACGACCGAAGGAAGTCTCGCGCGTTTCGAATCGGGGAGAGTCAGTTCTGGTGTATTGTATTCGTTCCTGACCGTGGTTGAGTTGTCGACGCGTGCGCGTGGTAGATTGGATTCGACACGAAGCCCGCGACCGTCACCGACTACGACGACGCGACCGACGACGACCAGGGCGATGCCACGAGTGGGTCATGAGCAAGACGGTTCCACTCCGCGACCTGTCCCGTCGCGAACGCCGACAGCTCGAGGAGGACTCCGCGACGCTCGCCGAAGAGATTGCGGCGGCAGTCTACGGCTTCACGCACCGGCCCGACGACGCCGAGTGGTACGACGGCATGCTCGAATCGACCGGTGCGAAGTACGAAGTGAAATCCACGCACTCCGAGATCGGCGACACCTACAGCGCGAACGGACGCTTTCGACTCCGACGCGACCAACTCCGCTCGCTCCGCGCATCCGACGCAAGCGGCGTCGCCTGGGTCGTGTTCGTGCTCTACGACCACAACGACGGCGTCGTTAGACTACGCCGAATGAAACCCTCGACAGTACAGCGAACGCTCGTCGACGGCTGGAATGAGGCGGGTCATCAGGAGTTCAAGTATCAACACAAGGTTCCGTACGCTCAAGTCTTCAAATCGTGAGAGTCATTTATCCTCAGCCATTCGGAACCCCCTTAGATGCCGAGCGATTTCCAGCCAAAGTCCTAGATTCAACTTCTCGAAGACGACCGGCGGGTAACGACTGCCTCAGTAAAGCTCAGACCAAATTTAAATCCACCTCCAATCATAACGTTCGAGAATCCTGCAATCGCTAAGGCAAAGCCGACACTCCCCGCTGTCGATGGCTGAACGAGGGCAAATTGAAGGTCAAAAAGGTCGGCGCTGATGGATAATAGAATCATCATCATTCCAGCTAATGCAGCGACACCACCGATACGCAGCACGTTCCCTGAAATCACCCGCCCTTCTTCACAAACCCGAGCAAACCAATAGCGTTCTGCTAAGACAGGGCGATCGCGCTCGTCATCCGCCAAATACCAAGCCAGATTCCCTCTTTCCGGATGCCCGATTCGCTTCTGATGGATCCTACCTTCTTTCTCGAGATCTTCCAAACGATTACGGACTGCATCCTCTTTCAAATCGACTCGATCGTCATCACTGACTTCAGTTGTACCAACGAAACCAGCATTACTCTCTCGAATGACATTAAGTATCCTCTCGTCAGTGATTCGACCCTCCTTCTTTTCCTTAAGATACTCTCTGACCCCCATCGTTATTTCCCTATAATTGTTGCGACAATCCCGACTGCCAGTACAGCCCCAAGCAGGATCATGAACAGGCCGAAGGTGCTGAGATTGTAAAGCACCGAGCTGGATTCAACCGCCGAGCCCATCAGAATGAGTATGAACCCGCTCACGACGAACGCGATCACACCCTCCACTCCTTCAACTATGTTACTCATGCATGCCTCCGTTCGTTGCGCCAATCACCTTAGTTCGCTTGTACATCGCATCTATCGCCACGAGTTGGAGGGTAATATAAGGATTTGACCGTTCATAATCTCGGGTTTCAAACGCTGTACTGTATGCTCTGACGGTTCAGGTCGATCTGCATCCAGCACAGAATCGGCCCGTGTCGATTGCCCAATCTACACGGCCCGAATTGGGGGACAGCGGAAGGAAGCCGATTCACAACACGCTGGGCGGCCGACTCACCCTGAACCAGCGATTAGTGAGTTCGACTGTCCGAGAATGGCAGGAAATCTGGACACAGTGCAGGAACAGAAATCGGTAGAGACAGAACATTCAAAGAAGGTAGCTCAACATCTGATACATAAATCCGGACATAAATATAATAAATCCTGATGCTCGTACATTATCTCGGACATCTTCAATCCACATCTGCATAGTAACCCAATCAGCTATCTTATATCGCGGAGGTTTGCCGTCATCCTCCACAAATCCTGCCGAGATGCTGGGGTTCCCGTATACCTTGTAATCAATATTAAGGAGATTGCAGGAGCGGTCATAATCCAGTCTACCGTTTTGTCGGTTTATCAACTCTACCATCGATTCAAATCCCTTATCTGTTGGAGTCAGCTGTTTATTATCCTGAAATGTTCTCCAAGAGTGCCGGAGATCACGGGGAAGTGCGTACTGGTCGAGTCTTGGCACGTCAGGCAGAGCTATTATTACAGCACCGATAACGTTCAGAACAAGCCCAAAGAATCCGGACATGCGCCCAATATCGCACACAACTAAATCCAATAGAGGGAGTCCGAGAATAGGAACCGTAGGAAGTACAATTGCCAACCGTTTTGACCAGCGGGGAATCGTTCGCACATCATCTGATTTCGGAGAGTACAATTTAATTGTAGTGGCTGGGAGAATTGTATATGGGTAGATAAATGGAGAAGATGGGCCTAACGGCTGTTTCTACGATGCATCGTCCGGGAAGGCACCGAGAGTCGGACAGAACCGTCCCGATATGACTCTGTTTTGGAAGTCAAGACCGGTGATTGCTAGCATTTCTGACCGCGATGTAGACGTACCGGAAATGGAGTTCGAAGCGTATCCTGACCAAGTCTGAATGAGGGCGTGATCGCCGAAGCGTCGGTGGGTGAGTTCGGGGACGCCCGGACGGAGCTCGCAGTTGAGGTGGATTCGTTCGCGCTCGCGCTCGTGGTCGCGCTCGCGTTCCGGGCGGTGGGGAGGCGCCACGCTGGCGGGGCGTACATGTGCTTGTCGAGGTACGCCCAGTCGTCGAACGCGCCGCTGCTGCTGTACGTGACTGCCTCCCAGGGCGAGTTGTAGTTCATGGTGCTCTCGTAGTCGTCGTAGGGGACGGCGTGCGAGTCGATGCCGGCGTAGCGGGTGGCGGAGAGCCCGAGGGAGTGCCCGAGTTCGTGCATGAGGACGTGCGCCTGGCCGCGCGTGGTGTACGCGTCGCCGTCGTCGCCGTGGGTCTGGAGGACGACGTGGCCGGTGGTCGCGAACCCGGCGACGGACTCGCCGGTCGCGCGGGCGTCCGCGACGACCATCGCGTGGTGGTAGCCGCGGGCGGTGTTGTCGAAGTGCGAGAGCCGGAGGCGGACGCTGTCGAACTCGCTCGTCGTCGGCTCCCTCGGGATGGCGTCGTCGACGACGACGTGGAGCGCGACGCCCGTGGACCCGTCCGGGTTCTCGATCGGTGCGTTCGCGAACCGGTCGACGACGAGCGCGACGGCGTCCGGGTCCGGGCGCTCGCCGCGCATGTAGTCGAGTTCGACGAAGACGTCGCGCGCGAGCGGGTCCGCGGCCGCGAGCGGGCCGGTTTCCGCCGCCTCCACGCCGTCGTCGAGGCCGTCGCCGTCGGTGTCCGCGACCGTCGGGTCGGTGCCGACGACCTCGACCTCGCGACCGTCCGCGAGTCCGTCGCCGTCCGTGTCCGCCTCGGTCGGATCGGTCTCGAGGTCGCGGACTTCGCGCCCGTCCCGGAGGCCGTCACCGTCCGTATCTGCCTCGGTCGGGTCGCTTCCGATCGCGGTGACTTCCCGGTCGTCCCCGAGCCCGTCGCCGTCCGTGTCGACGACCAGCGGATCGGTACCCGTCGACTCGACTTCGCGGCCGTCCGCGAGTCCATCATCGTCCGTATCGGTCGCCAGCGGGTCCGTCCCGAGATCGTGGACTTCGCGCCCGTCCCCGAGCCCGTCGCCGTCGGAGTCCGCCACCAGCGGGTTCGTGCCGGCGTCGCGTTCCGCGCCGTCGTCCAGCCCGTCGCCGTCGGAGTCCGCCACCAGCGGGTCCGTGCCGGCGTCGAGTTCGGAGAGCGACCGCACGCCGTCGCCGTCGACGTCCGCGACCGCGAGCCCGCCAGCGGTCGCGAGCGCCAGCGCTGCGAGAGCAACGAGTGCGCCGGCGACGGCACGCTTCGACCCCACTCCCTCGTCGTACGAACGACTGTTGCTTGAGGCTTGTGCGGCGAAGGGGTGGTCCGCACAATCGGGAACGCGACGCGGCGCGCTCCGCGTTCCATAGCGTTCACGTCCGCGCTCGTGCTCGTGTGGCTATGAGCGCGTGGCAATGAGCGAGTCCTGGCGAACGCGACTGGCGCGACTGAAGTTCAACCTCTTCCCGGTCTATCGCGGCACGGGCGGTCGCGTCCGGTACATCCGCGAGGACTGGCAGGAGATCCGCGTCGAGATTCCCTACTCGTGGCGCACGCGGAACTACATGGGGACGACGTTCGGCGGGTCGATCTACGGGGCGTGCGACCCGATGCACGCGATGCTCCTGATCAAGAACCTCGACGAGGACGAGTACGCGGTGTGGGACACCGAGGCGACCGTCGACTTCGTGAAGCCGGGGCGGACCGACCTGTACGCGCGGTTCGAGCTGGAGGACGCGGAGGTCGCAGCGGTGAAGGCGGCGGTCGACGAGGACGGCGCGGTGAATCGCGCTTACGAGGTGGACGTCGTGGACGAGGACGGGGTCGTGCACGCGACCGTCGAGAACGTCGTGCACGTCGCGAAGCGCTGAGACGGTTGTATCGGCCGCGCAGTACGGCGGCGCGAGGCGGGACGACGGCGGGAGCGTCGGTCGCACGAAGCGGGCCGTTCTTGACGCTGGACTGGCTACCGGGAGCTATGAGTCTCTCCCGGGACGACGCCCTGGACCGCGTCGCGGAGATCGTAGACGCGGTCGAGTCGGAGACGATGCCCGTGCCCGTCCGCGAGGTGTGGGTGTACGGCGACGTCGCGCTCGGTCTCGACCCCGTCGACCGACTGGACGTCTACGTGACGAAGGACATCCTCATGCGTGGCGACGCGGACCGCGCGGACGAGTTCGAGCGCGAACTCGGCGTCCAGGGCGTGGGCCAGACCGTTCGCGCCGAGTGGGCCGACGAGCACCCGGAGCTCGTGCGCGCGAACGCGAACGGGCACGCCGCCCCCGAGCGCTGTCTCGCCGCGCACCTCCTCGAGGACGACGAACCCATCCACCTCGAGGTCTGTAACGCCAGCTTCGAGGACAACGTCACGCAGCGCCTCGAGGGCGCGAAGACACGCGGCGACTGGACGCAGCTCCTGGACCCGCGCGGCGTCTGCCTGTACGCCGAGGGCCAGCGCAGCGACGAAGCCATGGGCAAGCTCCGCGAGGGCGAGCTCGCACTCCCGACGCTCTCGCGCGCCCTCGAGATGCTCGGACTCGACGAGGAGGAATCACAGGCCGCCGCGAGCGACCTGCACGCGTGGCGCGAGCAGCAGGAGGGCGCGACCGTCCGCGGCGACGTCGTATAGACCATCTTTTGTCGCGCCGCTCCCTTCGGTCGCGGCGCGCAAAACATGGGTGAAAAAGTGCACGCGAAGGATCGCTTCGAAAAGTGAACGCGAAGGGTCGCTTCGGGTCAGCCGGAAACTGTACTGGGACCGCGAGTTGCGGGAGCGCCGAGTCGCCGTCAGTCGGCGTCGACGACGGCAGTATCCGGGGGTGATGCATCGTCGCGTCGCGCTCGACGCATGCGGACGCCGAGTCCCGCCGCGAACGCGACGACACCCGCGAGTACTATCCAGAGCAGGCTGGGGTGTTCGAGACCGAGATGCAGTGGTGTGACCATACTCGAACGCGGCGTGGCCGCTACAAAGGCCTCTCGACTCGGGCGAGAATCGACGCCGCGGGAGGTCTCGGCGTCGACGGCGCTCGACGGGGTGGGTCCCGGCGTCGAACGCCCTCTCCGGTCAGGCGTCGGCGTCGAACTCGCCCACTCACGGGTCGCTTCGCTCCCCGTTCCGATTCGAGGCGACTGCGTCGCCTCGCTACTCCTCGAACCGGAACGTCCCGTCGCGCTGGACGACCTCGCCGTCGACCTCGATGAAGCTGTCCTCGCTCATGTCGACGATCATGTCCATGTGCGTCGCGGACTCGTTCAACGGTTCGCCGTCCGGGACGGTGTGCTCGATGGCCTTCCCGACCGCGAGGTGGACGGTGTCGCCCATCTTCTCGTCGAACAGCATGTTGTACGTGAACCGGTCGATGTCGCGATTCATCCCGATGCCGAGTTCGCCGAGGCGACGCGCGCCGTCGTCGGTGTCCAGCACCGCCCCGAGGACGTCCTCGTTCTTCGCGGCTTCGTACTCGACGACCTCGCCCTCCTCGAAGACGAGGCGCGCGTCCTCAATCTCGCGACCCTGTCGAACCAGCGGCATGTCGAACAGGACCTCGCCCTCGACGCTCTCCGGTCGCGGCGCCGTGTACACCTCGCCGCCGGGGAGGTTCAGTTCGCCGTAGTCGTTCGCCGTCACCATCCCGTCGACGCTCATCCGGAGGTCCGTCGTCTCCCCGGAGACGATGCGGACCTCGTCCGCGGGATCGAGGATCTCCACCATCTGCGCCTGGTGCTCGCGCTGGGCGTCCCAGTCCTTGTTCACCGCCTCGTACACGAAGTCCGCGTACGCTTCCGTGCTCATCTCCGCGTCCTGGGCGTTCCCCGGCGCCGGATACTGCGTCCCCACCCACCGCGTGTCCATCCGTTCCTCCTGGATGGCTTTCCCCGCCTTCGACGCGGCGGCCACCTTCGCCGGGTCGACGTCGCCCGTCTCGCTCGTGTTCTCGTCGCCCCGGATCAGGACGACGACGTCCGTCTCCTCCATCTCCGCGAGCCTGTGGTCGGCGAGCGAGAACGAGTCCTCGTCCGCCGCCCGCATGTACGCTCGCGACGCCCGCGGACTCCGCAGATGATACGCGGGGTTCGCGCCCTTCTCGCCGAGTTTCTCCGCGATCGCGACCACGAGGTCCTCCGCGACGGCCGGCGCGACGACCCGCACGTTGTCGTCCGCCTCGACGCTCGTTGAGTGCTCGACGATGACCTCGGCGTGCTGCTCGATGCGTGGGTCCATAGGACGACGGACTCGCGTCTCCCAATTAAGGGTTTCCAGAACGCGCCTTCTGTTCGAATACTTTCACTCCGTTCGCTCCCGGGTGGCGTCGACGACCTCGCCCTCGCCGTCGAGTTCCAGAACGAGCACGTCTCCGTCGAGTTCGATGCGGGCCTTGTAGCGCGGCGGGTCGTCGGCGACTTGCAGCGTCTCGCCGTCGACGATCCCGGGGAGCGTCCACGGCAAGCGGTCGCGGATGTTCACGCCGTGGTCGTGACAGAACGAGACGAACGCGGGCTCGCGGAGCGCCGCGACCGCCGCCGCGGACCGCGTGGTGTACCCGCAGCGCCGGCACGTCGTCCGGTACCCGTACTCGGGGAGCGCGTCGTCGTCCGCATCGGTCGCGTCGACCGTAGCGTCGACGGGCCCGTAGCACTCCGAGCAGATACCGGCGGTGACGAGGTCCAGGCGCGCGTACGTCGTCCGGACGGCGAACGCGACGAGCTCGGCGACGGTCCGGTCGGCGACCGCCGCGGGCGGGACGGTCGTCACGAGCAGCGAGTGTTCGTCGTCGCACTCGACGGTGAGGACGCCGTCCTCGAACCGCGCGGAGAGTTCGCGCTCGCAGAGCGGGCAATCGTCGCCGAGCCCGGTCGGCTCGAGGTCCGCGGCGTCGTCGTACGTGCCCGCGAGGATGGCGCCGACGACCTCGTTCCCGACGTCCGTCAGCGAGTACGTGCCGTCGTCGAGTTCGACGAACTGCCCGCGGAGCTTCCCCAGGTGGTAGTTGAAGCGCCCGGAGTCCGCGACGCCGACGCGCTCCCGGAGCGCGCTGAACGACAGCCCCGGGTCCGTGGGGTTCTCGCGCCGCTCGTCGACGAGCGCTTCGAGGATGGCGACGCGGGTCGCGTCGCCGAGCGCGGCGAACGCGTCCGAGACGCTGTCGTCGGCCATGGCTGCCCGGTGGACGCCATCCGTCAAAAATCCCCCGACGCACGCGGGGAGTGCCGAGTCGAGCCACCGTCAGTCGTCGCCGAGAGCGCCCGAACCGAGCCGCCGTCAGTCGTCGCCGAGAGCGCCCGAACCGAGCCGCCGTCAGTCGTCGCCGGGAACGCGGCCGGTCGTCACGTAGAACGGGACGGTCTCCGTTCGGCGGTAGTCGCCGTCGGCGGTCTGCGCTGCGGCTTCGCGGCCCATCTCGCGCCAGGACGCGCGGAGGTCGTCGTACTCGCCGTCGGAGAGCACCCGGCGGAGGCTCGCGGCGTCGCTCGCGAGCCCGGCGCCGTTGGCCTTCTTCGCGACCGCCTGGAGGTCGGCGTCGTCGTACGGCGGCTCGACGGTGCGCGTGTGATCGTACCGGCGCGTGGTGACGTCGACGAGACCGGCGTCTTCGAGGACGCCGGCGGCGTCCGCGCCGAGCGCGGGGTCGACCGAGGAGCCCGCGATGTACGCGGCGCGAGCGGCCCTGGCGAGTCCCGGTTCGGTCTCGACGGTCGACTCGACGGTGACGGCGGCATTGTCCGGTTCGACGACCGCGACCAGGTCGCTGGAGGCGCGCGCGAACTCCCGGACGGCGGCTGCGGGGTCGGGGAGGTTCACGAGGAGCGCCTGGCACGCGACGAGGTCGAACGCGCCGTCGCGGACCGGGAGCCGCGTCGCGTCCCCGGCGACGACGGGAACGTGCTCGCGTGCGACCGCGAGCAGGTCGGGGTCGGCGTCGCACCCGACGACCTCCCCGGGCGTCTCTCGTGCGAGCACGCGTGAGAACTCGCCGGTGCCGCAGCCGACGTCGAGCACGCGCTCGCGGCCCGGGAGGTCGAGCGCGTCCAGCGCCGCGACGGAGTCCGCCCACATCCCGCTGCGCGTGCGTTCGAGGTACGTCTCGTCGAATCGTCGCACGCGTCCACGTCCGAGAGCGTCCGGCAAAAGCGAGTCGGTCCACGCGGCCGTCCAGGCGTGGCGTGGCGTCGTGCCGCCCGAACCGTCGCGCCCCGCGTGCCGTCGCGCACGACCCCGGGAGCCGCTCAGGCCTGCTGTCTCGCGGCGACGGCGGCGATGACGAGCGTCGTCGCGGCGAGCGCGAGCGCCACCCCGAACCCGGGGACGGTACGGCCGGGGAGCGACGGGAGCGCCGAGTCGTCACTCGTCGACGCCGCACTCGCGGTCGCTCCCTCTCCGTCGCCGGACGCACCGTCGCCGCCGCCGGACGCCGCGTCGCCGCTGGACCCAGCGCTTTCCGCCGACGTGCTCGTCCCGTTCCCGGCGACGACGACGTCCGCGCTCCCGCGCCAGCGCACGACCCCGCTCCCGTCCTCCCCGATCGGCCGGCTCGCGGACGCGCCAATCGCGTACGTCTCGCCGCGCGTCGCGTTCTCGGGGACGTGCACGACCAGTTCCGCTCGCGCCAGCGCGCCCGCGGAGACGTTCTCGAACGCGAACGTCCGCGAGCGCTCGACGACCCTCGACGCCGACCCCTCGAACCCGACGACCGTCCACCCCGAGGGGAGCGGGAAGAACGACACCGACGCGGTCGCCGCGTCGTCGTCGCGGTTGTACACCGCGACCGCGACGGTCGCGTTCTCGCCGGGCGCGACCGTCTCGCCGCTCGCGCGATACGCGAGCCGGCGGTCCTCGCGGAGCGACAGCGGGACGACCGTCGCGCCCGACACCTCGACCGTCCGCACGCGACTGACGTTCCCGTCCCGGAACGCGATGACGTCGTACTCGCCGTCCGGGACGTCCACGGCGAACGACCCGTTCACGGCCGTCCGCGCCGTCCACAGGTCCGCGCCGGACTCGCCGTCGACGACCGACGCGAGCTCCGACGGCGTCGCGTTCGCGAACAGCGACTCGGGGTGCTCGGCGACGACCACCGTCGCGTTCGCCGCCGCCCCACCATCAGGCGCGGCGACGCGACCCGACACCGTCGCGTCCGCCGCCTCTCCATCGTCGACGACGTCACCCGGCTGGTCCGGCACCGAATCCGACGAGTTCGGCACCACGTCCGCGATCGGCCCGACGCCGACGGCCACCACGGCCGCCGTCGTCGCGAGCGCGAACGCCGCGAGCGCACACAGCACGACGACCGCCTGCGCCCCCGGACCGAAGCCACCCTCTGACATACCCACCGGTAGCGGGTCACGGCTGAAAGAGCCCGCGCTAACTGAATCCGCGCTTTCATCTACGCGATGCGGGAACGAGCGGCGAGTCCCCCGAACGGTTCTCTCGCTCTCGATCCTCGTACTCCTCGATCGCCCTCAGGCGTCGTGGTCGTCGCGGAGCTCCTGCACGCGGTCGACGTTCCACGCGAAGCTCTTCCCGTCCTCCGTCGGCGTCTCCAGAACGAGCGGGATCTCGCCGTCGACGATGGCGTCGTGGTTCACGAACGCACGCATGCCCTCGGCGCCGATCAGGCCCTCGCCGACGTGCGCGTGCTCGTCCTTGTTCGTCCCGCACGCGTGCTTCGAGTCGTTCAGGTGCACGCACTCGAGGTGCTCGAACCCGACGACGTCGTCGAACTCCGCCATCGTCGCTTCGACTGCTTCCGGAGAGGAGAGGTCGTAGCCCGCGGCGAACATGTGCGCGGTGTCCAGGCAGACGTCGAGGTCCTGCTCGGACTGCTCGAGGACGCTCGCGAGGTGCTCGAACTGCCCGCCGAGCTTCGTCCCACTGCCGGCGTCGGACTCGACGAGCACCGTCACGCCCTCCGGAACGTCGAGTTCGTCGAGCGCGCTCGCGGCGTTCTCGATACCGCCCTCGACGCCCGCACCCGTGTGCGCGCCCAGGTGGACGTTCACGTAGTCGATACCGAGCGCTTCCGCCGCGTCGACCTCCTGCTGCATCGAGTCGATCGACTTCTCGCGGAGGCCGTCCTTCGGCGTGCAGAGGTTCACGAGGTACGACGCGTGGATGACCCACGGCCCCTCGAGCGACGTCGCCGTGCCGTCGCGGAACGCCGCCGCCTCCTCGTCCTCGATGCTCCCGTGGTCCCACACCTGCGGGGAGTGCGTGAAGATCTGCCCGCAGTTCCCACCGATATCTAGCTGGTTCTCGACCGCGTTGTCGACGCCCCCGGCGATGGAGACGTGCGCACCGACCTTTAGCATGGCCGGAGCGACGAGACAGCGCGTCAAAGTGCCTTCGGAACCGGCCCGCGCTGCAGGGTCGCGAGCGCGAGTGCGCTCGCGCGGACCCGAGGCCGTTCAGCGAGCGTTCGGGGCGTCCCGCTCGCGGAGCCACGCGTCGGCGTCGTACTTCTCGGCGGCCAGGTCGGCGGCGGCGTCGAGTTCGTCGTCGCGCCAAGAGCCGGGGTCGGCGTCGCACCAGTCCGCGAGATGATCCTCGAGCGCGGTGACGAACGCGTCGCGGTCCACGCCCGCTTGCTCGCGCACGCTCGTCACGCGCTCGCGGAACTCCGCGGGCGCGACGTCGTGGTCCGCGAACACGCCGAGGTGCTTCTCGGTCGCGTGATCGAACGAGATCGAGCCGTGCTGGATGACGGCGTCCCGCTGGCGGTACTGCGCGTTCCCCGAGAGCTTCCGGCCGCTTCGATGCTCCTCGTCGCTCTCGTACGCGAGCACGTCGTGCGCGGGATGGATGCCCCGCAGATAACACGACGGCTCGTGGATGCTCTCGTACTCGCGGTCCGCGAAGTCGGCGTCCACGCCGACGCTCCGGATCGCGTCCAGGACGGGCTCGCAGAGCAGCTCGTAGCAGTCCATGAGGTCCCCGGGGAGTTCCGCGGCGGGCGCGACGATGCTGTAGGAGACGTCGGCGTACGAGTCGTGATAGATGCCGCCACCGCCGGTCTGGCGGCGCGTCACGTCGATCCCCTCGCGCTCGCAGTACGTCCAGTCGACGCTGTCGGCGGCCTGCCGGTACCCCATCGAGAGGCAACTCGGCTCCCAGCGGTAGACGCGAACGGTCCGGACGCCGTCGTCGACCGCGGTCCGCGCCGCGACCTCGTCCAGCGCCATGTTCGTCGCCCCGTCCCGGGCCTCCTCCCGGATCAACCGCCAGTCCCCGTCCTCGAGCGAACTCATGGCCGCGAGTTCGCCCACGGGCAGCATATGGATTTGGACTCGACGCCACCACAAACACTCGACGCCACCACGAACACTCGACGCCACCACGAACGGACGATAGCGAACCACGTCCATCTCCGAACGGACGACATGACTCGAGAGAAGACTTATCACCTGAGCGGCTCGACGTCGGTGTATGCTTCGGTATCACGTCGAGAACGTCCGGGGGTTCCTCGACGCGCACTGGGCGATCCGGTTGCTCGTCGCACCGGTCCTCGCGCTCGCGGGCGTCCTCTGCGTCGCCGCCATCGCCACGGGGAACGTCGGCGTCGCAACAGCGACGCTCGTCGGCGGCTACCTCGCGTTCGCGCTCGTCGCCGTCGCCATCGGCCTGGGCGTCGAACTGCTGCTTCGTCGGTTCACCGACGGATCGCTCGGTCCCTGACCCCGGTCGTCACGGCAGATCCCGACCACCGGTGAAACCGCCAGGAGGGAACGCTCGTCGCTACTCCGTGTCGGGATCGGCGACGGCTTCGTCGAGGCCGTCCTCGCGCATCGCCTCGTCGATGGACGACGAGAGGTCGTCCGCGACCTCGCGCTCGCCGTTGGCCTCCGCGGCGTCCTGCTCTTCCACGACCTCCGTCTCGCCCGTCAACTTCTCGAACAGTGCACCGTAGTCCGTGCCGGACCGAGACTTCGACATTGGATGATACCTCCTACTCGCACGAATCGGCCGCGTCGGGATGACCACACCACCTAATCAGTATGGGTTCGGGTCGCAGGCGACGACCAGTAGGCCTATGTCGGGCGATTCCGACGCCGACCGCATGGACTGCACGCTCCTCGGTACCGGCGACATCACGGGCGTCCCCGCCCCGTTCCGGGACCTCGACGACGCCGGCGCGAGCGCGCGCCGCCGCCGCTGCGGCCTGCTCGTCGAGACCGACGCCGCCACCCTCCTGTTCGACGCGCCACCGGACTTCCGCGACGGCGTCCGCGACCGCGGCGTTCGCAGCGTCGACGCGACGTTCCTCACGCACTGGCACCACGACCACGTCGGCGGCATCGACGACATCGCCATGGTCGCAGACCGGGTCGGCGACCGCCTCTACCGGACCGAGACCGCGAGCGAGCGCTTCTCGCGGGAGAAGCCGTACCTCGACGACGCCTTCGACGAACGCACGCTCGAACACGGCGTCCCCGTCCAGGTCGGCGACGCCACTGTCACGCCGATCCCCGTAGCTCACGACCGACCCGCATTCGACACGGTCGCGTTCCGCGTCGAGACCGGCGACGCCAGCGTCGTCTACGCCCCCGACTTCGGGACGTGGTGCCCCGACCGACCCGGCGGCGACCGCTACCGCGACGCCGACCTTGCGATACTGGAAGCGACGAGCGTCGTCTCACCCGACCTGCTCGACGAACTCGACACCACCGACGCTCCCGTCGCCGACGCCGCCGCCCACCGCACCGTCCTCGTCCACGTCAACGAACACCACCTCGAGCGCGACACCGCCACCCTCGCCGCCGACGTCGCCGACCGGGGCTACGAACTCGGCGCAGACTTCGAGACGTACACGATCTGATCCTGACGGCCGCTGTCCCCGCGAGTCACACCTCGAACCTCTACCGACGTCCCGACCTGGGCCGCCGCCACCGTATTTCGTATCGCACTAGCTGGTTTATCACTTATGTCGAGGGTGCGTGACGGGAGGCTTTTCCATCTCGCCCGACTACGGGCAGGCGATGGTCCAGAACGTCGCGCCGATGATGGTCGACCTCGAACAGGAGGACTTCAACCTCCTGTCGGGTGTCGAGCAGGGGATGCGGTTCTCGGAGTGGGTGCAGCGCGGGAAGCTCCCGGACTTCTCGGGGTTGACCGCCGAGAACGTCGAGTACCGCCTGGACCGCTGTCTCGACCGGAGCCTGATCCAGCGGAAGACGATCCAGTACGAGGGCTACAAGCTCACGCCGGAGGGCTACGACGCCCTCGCCCTGCACACGTTCGCGGAACGCGACACCGTGCAGGGGTTCGGGTCGAGTCTCGGCGTCGGGAAGGAATCGGACGTGTACGAGGTGCAGTCCTACAAGCCGATGGCGCTGAAGTACCACCGCGAGGGGTACACGAACTTCCGCGAGGTGATGAAGGAACGCGACTACACGAGCGACCGCGACCACGTCTCCTGGCTGTACACCGCGCGGAAGGCCGCCGAACGCGAGTTCGAGCGCCTGGAGGCGCTGTATCCCGACGTCGCGGTGCCGCGGCCGGTCGACCACAACCGACACGCGATCGTGATGGAGAAGATGGAGGGCGTGGAGCTGGCGCGGACGCGCGTGGAGTCCGCGCAGGTCGTCGGCGTCCTCGATCTCGTGCTCTCGGAGATGGCGACCGCGTACGACGCCGGGTTCGTGCACGCGGACATGAGCGAGTACAACGTCTTCCTCGCCGAATCGGGCGTGACGGTGTTCGACTGGCCACAGGCCGTCCCCGCCGATCACGAGAACGCGCGCGAGTTCCTCGCGCGCGACGTCGACAACATCGTCGGGTACTTCCAGCGCAAGTACCCGAGCGACGTCCCCGAACTCGACCGCGGCGACCTCGTGGACGCGCTCGTCGCGAGCGAGTTCGAGACCGTGCGCGAACACGTCCCCTGAATCGACTCCCGCGACCGGTTTTCGTCGACCGCGCTAGTTCGCCACCGATACTCGTCCTCGACGAACTCGCTCGACCCCGACTTCACACGCTCGAATCCCTGGTTCGCGCGCTCGAACGCCGGTTGTTCCCGTCACGTTCGAACGGCACGGGGCTGTCCTCGGAGAACTCCCTGTTTCTGGGCACGTCAGTGGTCGAGCGATGGTCGATCGACGCCACAAGCCTCGTCGCCGCTGACGGGAGCAGGTGGAGCCATGCAGGACCAGCGATCGTTTGGAGGGCAGGGCGCGGATTTCGGGCGTTCGCCCCCATAACTGTCACTACTTCGAACAAGAGAGGTGACGCGAGCCCCCACGAATAAACCCCATATCGCGATAGTAAATAGGGCGGACTCCGCGAATGCGACTCGAAGCGACGAGGTTCGGGCGCTTCGGAGCGGTCGCGACCGATGCGAGACGTCTACGGGCGGAAATTGGCCGTCGGGCGGTGGACGGTCTGACGGGGCGGTCGTTCGTCGACGTCGTCAGTCGCCGAACGAGTCGTCGACGTTGATGCTCCCCATCTCCGGCGTCTCGTCTCCGGCGACGGCGGTCTGGAGTTTTCCGAGGACGACGGCGAGGACGTAGATGCCGACCGCGATGAGGACGATGACGCCCCCGGCGGTCGCCTCGCCGTAGTACGAGGCGGCGATGCCGAGTGTGACGGCGAGTTCCGCGAGGACGACCGCCACCAGGAGGGATTCGTTGAAGCTCCGGGAGACCTGTGCGGCGCCGGCGACTGGGACGACGAGCATCGCGGCGACGAGGATGACGCCCATGATCTGCATCGCGCCGACGACGACCATCGCGGTCAGCATCACCATGATGCGGTTGTACCAGTTCACGGGGAGCCCGGAGACGGCGGCCGCGGTCTCGTCGAACGTGACGTAGAGGAGCTGGTTGCGGGTGAGTGCGACGACGCCGACGACGAGCGCGAACAGCACCAGGAGGATCGCGGCGCTCTCCGCGGAGACCGTCGAGAGGTTCCCGAACAGGAACTGGTTGACGCCGACCGCGAGTCCACCCGCGTTGACGCTGATGAGGGTCGTCCCGAGCGCGAACCCCGTGGAGAGCACGATCGCCATCGAGACGTCGTTGTACGCGTCGGTCGTCTCGGAGATGAGTTCGATGAATAGCGCGGCGATCATTGCGACGACGACCGCGGTGAGGTACGGGGAGACGCCGAAGTCGAAGACGGCGTTCAGGAACAGGCCGACGGCGACGCCGGCGAACCCGGTGTGCGCGAGCGCGTCGCCGATGAGCGCGAGCTGGCGGTGCACGAGGAACGTCCCGATGAGCGGTGCCATGACGCCGATGCAGAGGCCGACGAGTATCGCGCGGTGCATGAACCCGTACTGGAGGAGTTCCAGGCCGGTCGCGCCCGCGAGCCAGGACATGAGCGCCGACCAGGCGTCGAGCAGCCAGTACAGGGGTGCGAGGATTCCCGACTCGCCAGTGAACAGCGCGACGCCCGACTCGCCAGGGAATAGCGCGACACTTCCGCCGTCGGTGGCGGCGGGGACGAGTCCGTGAGTGCCGGTCATCGGTCGCCACCCAGGACGTTCGCGGCGGTCCCGAACGCGCGGGCGAGCGCGTCGCTCTCGACGAACGCGTCGGTCGGCCCGTCGAAGTAAATCTCGCGGTTCATGCAGACGACGCGGTCGGCGTGCTCGGCGACGGCACCGAGGTCGTGCTCGATGAGGAGGACGGTGATGCCCCGGTCGTTGAGGGCGTCCAGCAGGTCGTAGAACGCGTCGACGGACTCGGCGTCGACGCCGACGGTGGGTTCGTCGAGGACGAGGAGGTCAGCTTCGCTCGCGAGGGCGCGCGCGATGAACGCTCGCTGGCGCTGGCCGCCCGAGAGGTGCGTGACGCGGCGGTCGGCGAACGCGGTCATGCCGACGGTCGCGAGCGCCTCGTCGACGATCGCCCAGTCCGCGGCGTCGAGGCGGCCGAAGCCGACGTGCGGGAATCGCCCCATCTTCACGACCTCGCGGACGGTGATCGGCATCTCCTTCGAGGCGCTCGCGTGCTGGGCGACGTACCCGATGCGGGAGCCGTCGTCGAACTCGTGAGCGGGTTCGCCGAAGAGGCTCGCGGATCCCTCGTCGGGCCGGAGCAGGCCGAGCATGAGCTTCATGAGCGTCGACTTCCCGGAGCCGTTCGGGCCGACGACGGCGACGTACTCGCCGGCGTCGACGCGGACGGAGACGTTCTCGACGACGGGCGTGGCAGTGTACCCGAAGTCGACGTCGGATAGTTCGACGACCGCCGACACCTGGGTCGAGCGCGCCTCGTCCGCGGTCGCGTCGCGCTCGGCGGGCGCGACCCCGGACGCGGACGCGGACGCGGTCGCGGTGGTGGTCGGGTCGGTGCTCATTCGAAGTTCCTCCACTCGTCGGCCCAGCCGTCGGGGCCGACGTTCTCGGGGGCGTCGTTTCCGAGGACGACCTCGAACGTAGGCATGTTGACGTTGTACGCGATCTCCTCGTAGCCCCAGTCGTTCTCGACCCAGTCCTCGCGGACGCCCGCGTACGGGGTGACGGGGAAGTACGCCTCGACCTGGGTCTCGGCGAGGAGTTGCTTCGCGGGGCGACGGGACTCGAAGACGCCGTTCGCGATGTACTGGATGTCGTTGTCCTCGATGACGGCCTTCGCGTCGGCGATGTCGGAGGGCTTGACGTCGCCGCTCGCGGCGAGGTTCGTGACGAGCGGCCGCATCGTGACGTCGTACCTGACGCCGACGTACTGGAAGGCGTTGTGCGCGGCGAGTTGCACGACGTCGCGGTCGGCGGCGTCGAAGATCGCCCGGTAGTCGTCGTCGATGCGGTCGAGCGTGTCGCTCTTGTACGTCTCGGCGTTCTCGCGGAGCGTCTCCTCGTGGCCGGGTGCGAGGTCGACGACGCCGTCGGTGATGTTGTCGATCGAGGTCTTCGCGCGCTCGGGGTCGAGCCAGAAGTGCGGGTCCTTCCCCTGCTGGTCGCCGACGCCCTCCTCGTCGGGGTCGAGGGTGGCGGCGAGGTCGACGAGTTCGACGCCCTCGCGGGCGTCGATGAGCTGGGTGTCGACGTCGTCGTCCTCGAGGGTCTGGATGGCGCGGTCGGCCCACGGCTGGAAGCCGGGGCCGACGTGGAGGAACGCGTCGGCTTCGACGATGGAGCGCGTGACGCTCGCGTTGGGTTCCCAGCCGTGGCCGTGGAGGCCGGTGGGGACGAGGTTCTCGACCTGGATGGGGGTGCCGTCGACGACGTTCCGCGCGAAGTCGTAGAAGCTGAAGAACGACGCGGCGACGACCGGGCCGTCGCCGTCCGCGCCGTCCGTCCCGTTCGCGTCGTCGGTTCCGTCCGTCGGACTGTCGCCGTCTCCGGGATCGGCGATGCTCGTGCAGCCGGCGAGGGCGCTCGCGAGGAGGCCCGCGGTCGCGGCGACGGTCCGTCGCCGCGAGACGCGAGCGGGCGTTCGCGAAGCGGTGGCTTCGTTCATGGGTGCCTAGGTATAGATGAGGAGAAGGATATAGTAGTTTCTATCGAATAGTATAATTAGACTCGTCTAAACTATTTCGTCCGTCCTATCCGGCCGACGTGTCTGCTGGATGATGCTTCATAATGTCGGACCGAGGTCGCAGGCGGAACGACGAGGACCATCTCCCCTATTACTACCAGGCATAGCACGCCAGCGCGGATATTACACCTGCATGAAAGGTTTATTGGCCAGTGGCGGCAAATATTACGCATGCAAGACGGGCCCGAGTCGACGCGCTTCGAGACGCTGTCAGTGACGTACGGCGAGGAACCGACGCCTGGCGACCCGATGACCGGCGACGTGGTCTCCCCCATCCACCTCGCGTCGACGTACGCCCTCCCAGGGCTCGACACCGAGATGTCCCTCGAGGACCTCGACCCGAGCCAGGGCGACTTCGTTTACTCGCGGCTCTCGAACCCCACGCGTCACGCCGTCGAGGAACGCATCGGCGCGCTCGAGGGCGGCGAGTACGCGTACGCGTTCTCCTCGGGCACCGCAGCCATCTTCACCTTCGTCCTCTCGGTCGTCGAGCCCGGCGACCACGTCGTGGCGTTCGACGACCTCTACGCCGGTACGCGCCGGATGCTCGAGGACGTCTTCCGCTCGCGCCTCGACGTGGACGTCGACTTCGTCGACGCGACCGACGTCGAGAACGTCGCAGCAGCGATCACGGACTCCACCGCGCTCGTCTGGCTGGAGACCCCGACGAACCCCCGGATGAACATGTGCGACGTCGCGGCTATCGCCGACCTCGCACACGACGCGGACGCGCTCCTGGGCGTCGACAACACGTTCATGAGCCCGTACTTTCAGAACCCGCTCGCGCTCGGCGCGGACGCGGTCGCGCACTCGACGACGAAGTACCTGAACGGTCACAGCGACTCCGTCGGCGGCGCGCTCGTCACGAACGACGAGAGAGTCGCCGACGAGGTCGAGTTCTTCCAGACCGTCGGCGTCGGCGACATGCTCGCGCCGTTCGACTCGTACCTCCTCCTCCGGGGCATCAAGACGCTCCCCATGCGGATGGAACGCCACCAGGAGAACGCGACGACGGTCGCGAAGTACCTCGAGGACCACGAGCTCGTCGAGGCCGTCCACTACCCCGGCCTCGAATCACACCCCCAGCACGACCTCGCTACGAAGCAGATGTCGGGGTACGGGGGCGTGCTCAGTTTCGAGCTCGCCGGCGAGTTCGCGGACGCGAAGCGCTTCCTCGAGGCACTCACCGAGTTCACGCTCGCGGTGTCGCTCGGCGGCGTCGAGTCCCTCGTCGAACTCCCCGCCGGGATGACCCACGAACCGCTCTCGCCCGAGGAACGCGAGGCGCTCGGCATCACGGACACCCTCGTTCGCGCGAGCGTCGGCGTCGAACACGTCGACGACCTCCTCGCCGACCTCGACCGCGGGTTCGCCGCGATGGTCGACGGCGCCGAGTTCGAGGACCCGCCCACCGCCGACGACTGAGGGTCCGCGCGCGGGTCCAGCGGTCACCGACCACCCCGCACTCGAACCGGTACGCGGCGAGCCGAGAGCGAAACGGTTTCGGGGCGAGGGTGGCGAATGCGACCGTGAACGTGCGCCTCGAATCCGACCGACTGCAGTTCCCCGTCCTCTACCTCACGCGGTTCGCGACCGGGTTCGGGTTCGCGACGCTCGCCGTCCTCCTCGCGACGTACGTCAACCAGTACGACCCCTCCGGGCTGATGCTCGGCCTGTTCACGAGCGGGTTCGCGATCGCACAGACGGTCGCGGTCGTCCCCATCGCGTACCTCGGGGACGCCAGGGACAAGCGCAACGTCCTCGTGGGCGTGCTCGCGCTCGGCGTGCTCGCGTACGTCGGATTCGCGGCGCTCGACGTCTTCTCCGGCGGCGAGTGGGCGTTCGTCGGCGTCCGCGCGCTCCAGGGCGCGGCCGTGACGGGGTCCGGGCTGCTGTCGCTCGCGCTCGTCGGCGACCGGTCGCCGCCCGAGGACACCGCACAGTTCATCGGGAAGGCGAACGCGTGGCGGCTGCTCGCCGGCATCCTCGGCGGTGGCGTCTCCGGCGTCCTCTACGACGTGTACGGGTTCGGCGTCGTGTACAGCGTCATCGTCGGCCTCCTCTCGCTCGCGATGGCGGGCGTCGTGCTCGTGCTCGCACCCGACACCACGCGCGTCGAGGGATTCCCGTTCAGGGACCTCGCCGTGAACGCCCGCATCCTGACGCTCTCCGCCTTCCGGGCGCCGTACGCGGTCGCGGTGACGCTCGTCCGCACGTGGGTCCTCCTGTACGCGGGCGTCGAAGCGGTCCAGGGCGGCCTCGGGTTCGCCGCGGTCGCGGTCAGCGTCGTCTACGGCGCCGAGCGGTTCACGAACATGCTCTGTCAGCCGTACACGGGCCGGCTCTCCGATCGGTTCGGGCGGGCGACGTTCGTTGCGGCCGGCGGTGGCGCGTACGGACTCGTCGCGCTCGCGGTCCCGCTCGCACCCACGATCGGCGCGGAAGTCGCTCTCCCCTCGCTGCCCGCGCTCGCCGGCGCGGTCGCGAGCCTCCCCGGCGTCACGCTCGTGCTGGACGCGAACGCGACCGCGGGCGTCGTCGACGGCCTCCTCGGGACGCCCGGCGAATCGTTCCTCGTCCTCGTCGCACTCAACGGCCTGCTGGGCGTCGCGGACTCGTTCCGCGAACCCGCGAGCATGGCGCTGTTCGCGGACGAGGGCAGCGACGGCGACGGCGTCGCGTCCAGCTTCGGCATCCGCGAACTCGTCTGGCGGCCCGGGAGCGTACTCGCGCCGATGGTCGGCGGCGTCCTCACCACGAGCGTCGGCTACGCCGCCGTCTTCTACGTCGGCGGTGCGAGCGCGCTCGTCGGGGTCGCACTGTTCCTCGGCGCGCTCTGGTACACACAGGGCGCCGAGGCGCTCACCACGTGGTGACGCGGCCGTCCCTTCGTCGCCCCGCCATTCAGTCGACGCGTCCGTCCGCGAGCGGGAGCGTGACCGCGAACGTCGCCCCGGTGTGGTCGTCGTCGACGAGCTCGACGTCGCCGCCGTACGCGTCGACCGTCTCGCGGACGAGGTAGAGCCCGAACCCGGTCCCGGGCGAGTCGAACCCCTTCTCGCCCTTCTCGAAGAGCTCTTCGCGCATCGACGGATCGACGCCCGGTCCGTTGTCCGCGACGGACACCGTCGCCACGCCCGCCGATTCGTCGACGTCGACGTCCACGAACACCGCCGACTGGTCCGCGTCGTTGTGCTGGACGGCGTTCAAGAGGAGGTTCTCGAACACCTCCGGGAGGAGTTCGTCGGCTGCGACCGCGATCGACGGGACCTCCGCGTGCACGTCGACGTCGTACGCCTCCCGGAGCTTCGCGACCTCGGCGTCGAGCACGCGTTCGAGCGAGATGGGGTCGCTATCGTTGTCGTCCTCGACGAGGATGTGCATCAGGGACCGCATCGTCTCCACGAAGTCGATCATCTCGTCGAGGCGCGACGACGCCGTCTCCAGGTGCCCCTCGACCTCGTCGTCGACGTGCCCCTCGAGGAGGTTCGTGCGTGCGTGCGCGACGTTCAGGCTGTTCAGGAGGTTGTGCCGGAGCAAGCGATTGACGTACTCGAGGCGTTCGCGCTCGTGCTCGAGTTGCTCGCGGCGCTCGCGCGCGCGCTCGTCGTCGGTGACGTCCCGGAACGACGCGAACGCCGCGTCCGGGCCGTCGCCGAGCGGGACGACGTCGACGACGAACCACGCGGGCTCGCCCACGTCCGGGTCGATGCGCAATTGGTGGCCGTACGACGCCTCGCCGGTCCGGAACACCCGCGCCCACGGCCGCGCCTCCGGGGGGACGAACTCGCCGTCGGTGTCGTACACGTCGACGTCGCCGGTGCTCGTCTCCCCGATCGATATCTCGAACGCCTCGCGTGCGCGGTCGTTCGCGCGAACGACGGTGCCGTCCGCACCGACGACCACGAGTCGGTCGGGGCTCGACTCGAACAGTCGGTCGACGACGAGGCCGCGCCAGTCCCCGCTCGCTGTCGCACCACTCTCCACGAGATCGCGTCCGACGTCCGGGCCGGGGCCGGCGTCGACCGATACCACGCCGTCGTCCGATTCGACGACCGGCACGACCTCGCCGTCCATCGAGTCGACCGCGTCCTCGACTACCGCCACGACGTCGTCGTCGATCGACACGAGCGCCGTGACGTTCGCCGCGACCGCCGCCGACGCCACCGCCGCGTCCACCGACGCCGCGACGACGACCACCGGCCGCTCGGGCACCGCCTCGCGCACCCGCTCGACGACCGACGCCTCCCCCGCATCGACCGCCAGCACCACGCCCGCGGCCTCGCGCGCCCGCTCGACGGCCGCCGCCACCATCGGCACGTGCTCGACCGCGACGCCCCCCTCCGCGAGCCGGTCGGCAACCGCCGCAGAACGCGCCCCCGTACAGACGATGTCCGCCATTCGTCGAAAGATCCGTTCGCCAGTCATCAAAAGGTCGGCCCTAATCCCGCACGAATCGCGTCGACTGGACGTTCCGCGAGCGAACGCCGTCGCTGACCGAACCGTTCGAAACCGCGAAAGAAGGGTGCCGCGTCAGACCTCGTCGGGGTCCGGGAACTCGTCGTACTCCGTGATCTCGACGCCGTCCGCCGTGACCTCCGCGAGCACGAGCCCGTTCCCGGAGCCCGTGTCGCGCTCGGCCGCCGAGACGACCGCACGCGCTGCCGCCGTCTTCGCCTCGCCCATGTCGATGTCCTCGTGCCACGCCTGCTCGAGGAACCCGTACGCGACCTGCATCCCGCTGCCCGTGACGGTGTAGTCGTCCTTCATGACGCCACCGGCCGGGTCGATCGAGAACACGTGACTGCCCTCGTCGTCGACCCCACCCAGGATCGGGTTGATCGCGAAGTACGGGCCGCCGCGCGCGAAGTTCCCCGCGAGCGTCGACAGCGCCTTCATGCTCATCTCCTCGCCCCGACGCGCCTCGTAGAGGTTCACTTCCGCGCGGAGACTCGAGATGAACGACTGCGCGCCACCGACGCTCCCCACGAGCGTCATCGCCGCGGTCGGGTGGATCTCCTCGACCTTCACCACCTGCTTGTTCGAGACGAATCGGCCAGCGAGGCTGGCGCGGCGGTCCGTCGCGATGACGACGCCGTCGTCGGTCGCGATACCGACCGTCGTCGTCCCGGTCTTGTTCACGTTCTCCTCGTCCTGTCCCGCGTGCTCGCCCCAGTCGTCGGGCGCGAGTTCGGGCTCGTAGGGGTTGTCAGCGTCCATCATTCGTCATCACCGTCCACTTCCTCCTCGGCGAGGAGGTCGAGCTCGTCCAAGCGGTCGCCGATCTCCGCCGTCGACAGCTCCTCGACGCTCCCCGACTCCGTCGGGATCGTCGAGACTGCGATACCTTCCGCCGGGAAGCCCTCCTCGTCGGCCTCCGCGAGCGCCTTCAGCGCGAGGTCCACGCCCTCGTCGAGCGTGAGCGCCTCCGTGAAGTCGTCCTCGAGGCGACGCTGGATGTCCTCGCGGTTCCCGCCGATCGCGACCGCCTTCCACTCGTACGGCGTCCCCGAGGGGTCGGTCTCGTACAGGCGGGGCGTCCCGTCGTTCTCGACGCCACCGACGAGCAGCGCGACGCCGAACGGCCGCGCACCACCCGTCTGCGTGTACTGCTGGATGTGGTCCGTGACGTGCTTCGTCAGCGTCTCCACGCCGACCGGCTCGCCGTACCGGAGCTGGTTCACCTGGCTCTGGCGGCGCGCCACGTCGATGAGCTGGCGGGCGTCCGCGACGTGCCCGGCGCTCGCGATCCCGACGTGGTCGTCGATCTTGTGGAGTTTCTCGACGCTGTCGCGCTCCATGAGTGGCGACCGCGTGCGTCGTTCCGCGGCGAGCACGACCCCGTCGGGCGTTCGGATGCCGACGCTCGCGGAGCCGCGCTTGACGGCCTCGCGAGCGTACTCGACCTGATAGAGACGTCCGTCCGGCGAGAAGATTGTGATCCCGCGGTCGTACGCCTGCTGTTGATTTTGTCCTTGCATATGAGGTTCCTAACCTGAAGTAAGTGGACGAGTCCGGAAGTACTTTCTGAAGGCCGTCAGACGGCCACGTCGACTCCGTACTCCTCCATCGTACGCAAAGGTTGGACCCCACGACCTTTAAAAACTCCGCACTGGGCAACCGCGCCGGGGTCCCCGCTCTGTCTCCCGGTTTCGAGCGGGTCGTGGCCGCCCACGTCGGCGACCGTCCACGCGTCCCCGATGGCCATCCACGTGCCCGCGGTGGCGCCGTCGCGGTCCGGTGGAGGTTTGAACCCCTCCCCCCTAGCGTCGGCGTATGCGACAGCGGTACCTGCTGGTGCTCGTCGGCCTCGTCGTCGTCGCGCTCGCCGTCGGCGCGCTGCCCTCGCTCCTCCAGAGCGGCGACCCGTACCGCGTGCACGCGACCGACGTCGGGAACGCGTCGTCGTTCGACGGTGCGGCGTACGACGCGACGAACGTGAGCGACCGCCGGTTCCCCTACGTGACGGGCGCGATCGAGAACGGAACCTCAGAGCGCTACTACGAGGGGCCCTTCGGCGTGAAGGAGGCGTTCGCGCACTCGCCGTTCGACGAGTTCGGCGCGATCGAGACGCGCGCGCCGGCAGCGATCGACGACGGCGTGGCGCACGTGACGTACGACGGAACCGTTTACCGGCTCGAAATCGTCCGGGAGGACGCATGACGCCGGACCTCCCCGACTCCGACCACCCGGCAGGCGAACTTCCCGACCCCGAGTGGCCCGTCCGCGAGTCCGTCGCCGAGTACGAGACGCCGTGGTTCACGGGCGGCCGCGACCGCGTCGAGCAACCCGACGGCAGCGAGAAGGACTACTACTGGGCGGCACTACCCGACGCCGTCGTCGTGGTGGCGTCGACGGGCGAGGAGGTCGTGTTCGTCGAGCAGTACCGGCCGACGATCCGCCAGACTCAGACCGAGCTCCCGGCGGGCATCGTCGAGGACGGCGAGTCCTACACGACCGCCGGAGCGCGCGAACTCCGCGAGGAGACCGGGTTCGACCCCGCCGGTACCGTACTCCTCCAGGAGGTGTGGTGCTCGACGGGCCTGCTCCGGCACCGCCGCGGGTACGTGTTCGCGGAGGGCCTGACGCCGTGCGAGCGCGAACTCGACAGCAACGAGTTCCTCGAGGTGACGTCCGTTCCCATCGAGGACGCGCTCGCGGTGGCGCGCGACCCGCCGACGAACGACGCGACGCTCGAAGGGCTCTTGCTCGCGAAGGAAGACGGCCTCCTCTGATCGCGAGCGACGACGGCCTCCTCTGATCGCGAGCGACGACGGCCTCCTCTGATCGCGAGCGACGACGGCCTCCTCTGATCGCGAGCGACGACGGCCTCCTCTGGGGGCGGCGGTCAGCCGAGCGCGATGAGGGAGACGCCGCCGACCGCGAGCCCCGCGGCCGCGAGTCGCGCACGGAACCGGGGTTCGTGGAGGACGACCCCGCCGAGGACGACCGCCACGATCGCTTGCGCGTTCACGAGCGGCGACGCGACGCTCGCCGCCAGTTCGACGAACGCGATCGCGACGACGTGCTGGCCGACCGCGGCGAGGACCGCGAGCCCGACCAGGGGTCGCCAGTCGGCCGCGACGTCGACGTCCCTCGGCCACGCGCGGTACGCGAGCGGCGCGAACAGCACCGCGACCACGGGGAAGAGGACGACGACGAACGTCGCCGGGTCGACGCCGAGGTCGCTCACGAGGTGGCGCTTCCCGACGTCGACGACGCCGAACGTCGCCGCGGACGCGAGCGCGAGCTGGCCGGGACGGAGCGTGACCGCCCGCCGCAGGGGCGTCACGAGGTCGCCCTGGTAGTTCGCGAGGTAGAGCGCGACCGTCACGACGAGCACGCCCACGACCTGTAGCCGCCCGAGTTCGGTCCCGGGGAGGAGCGCCAGCTCGATCGGGAGGACGAACAGCGGCACGACCTTACTCACGGGCGTGACGTAGGACACGTCACCGAGCGTGAGCGCGCGGAAGAACGCGAGGATGGCGACGCCCGCGAGCGCCGACACCCCCACGAGGACGGCGAGCGCGTACGCGTCCGTCGGGAGCGTCGCACCGCTCGCGACCGCGACCGGCGCGTACAGCACGGTCGCGATCGCGTACACGCAGACGACGAACACCGTGTCCGGGTAGTGCCCGAACCGGTACTTCACGAGGAACACGTACGTCCCGAACACGACCGCGCCAGCGAGCGCCAGCGCGATACCCACCGAACTCATCTGCGAGTGACTATCGAGAGCGTAGGGAAAAGCCCCGCTATGTGTGCTCGGTATGGGTTCGTTCGGTGCGGGGCCGAGTCACACCACGCGCGGTCCCGCGACGCCGTCGCAGCCCAATGGAGTCGGGCGCTACCGACGACGCCGTCGCTACCCCGGTAAACGCGCGAAAGAAGTCGAGAGTTCGGTCGCCGCCGACCGTCGACCGCGCGAGCGGTTACTTGCCGCGGCCCTTGCCGCCGTTGTTCGAGGGTCGAGTGTGCTCGGTACCCTTGCCCTTGAACGTGAGTCCGCGGTTCTGCTTGCCGGCGCTCGTGAGGCCACGGAACGCACGCGACTCGTGCTGGTTCTCCGTGATCCACGAGAGGTCGTCGTCGTTCTCGATAGCGGGATGCTCCGGGTCCACCATGATCACTTCGTGCCACTTCTGCGAGCCGTCCTCGCCGACCCAGTACGAGTTCAGCACGCGGAGGTTCTTGTACTTGCGAGAGGCGCGCTCCTCGGCGATCCGCTGAATGTTCTTCCGGCGACCGATGCGGTTCACGCCCTGGCGCTTCGAACGCCGCCCCTTCTTGTGGCGGGACTTGCGGGCGGTCCCCTTGCGGACGCTCACGCGAGCGACGACGACGCCCTGCTTGGCCTTGTAGCCCAGTTCGCGGGCCTTGTCCAGGCGAGTCGGTCGGTCGACGCGCTCGATCGCGCCCTGGTCGCGCCAGTCCTGTTTGCGCTGCCACTGGAGTTCGGCGAGCTTGCCGTCGCCAGGGTCGCGCCACGCTTCCTTGATGTGCGAGTAGAAACTTCGTGCCATTGTTGGTTCACCCGGGCGTTGTCCGGTTCAGTCCCGAAGGGACCACATTCCGATGACCCGTCGTTGGACAGGTGCCCACTGGTGCCCGTCGACCAGCGAGTTAGGAGGCAATTCCCGCGTCGGGAGGTAAAGGGTTTCGGAACCCCGCGAGGCCCGTCACGCACTCCCACGGCGCGGCGGCGCAGTTACGAGGCCGGTCGCGTTCCCGCGCATCGCGACCGCGTCGGACGCCAACTGGGCTCGATGGCCGGCCGGCGCGACCCGCTGACCGGCCGGCTCGTGGACGCCGCCGAGGTCGTCGACCGTCGGCGCGTTCACGATCGTGACCCGCCCACCGGAGACGGAGACGGAGAACGCGTCCGCGTACGGGCCATCCTCGACGACGAACACGCCCGCACTCGGTCGGTCCGCGTCGTGGTACCGGAGGAGCTCCCGGTACGAGGACGCGAACTCGCGGGCCTCGGCGTCGTCGTCGAACCGGAGCCGCCACACGTAGCCCGTGTCGCCGTCGTCGCGCTGGTACGCGTACAGGCCGTCGCCAGCCCAGCCCGCGCTCGGCTCGAGCCCGTACGTGATCGGTATCGGGTCGTCGCGCGTGAGGAACGCCTCGCGCGAGACGACGCTCCCCTCGCGGTCGTCGTACAGCGTCGCCGCGAACATCGTCGCCAGGTCCGCCTCGCCGCTCACCACGGGGTCGTCGCCCAGGCGCGTCCACGCGCCGTCGCTCCGGTCGGGCACCGACACGTCGACCGCGGCGTCGTCGGTCCGGTGGATGACCTGCTCGCTCGACGACGGCGGGTCCGCGTACAGCGCGTTCACCGCCTCCCAGCCGCCGGCCCGCTTCGTCGCCGCGACGTACCGCTCGCCCTCCGCGTACGGGAAGTACGACAGCAGATACAGGCCCATGTTCGGACGTGGTGCCGACACCGACCCCTCGTCACCGCCGCCACCATCGCCATCGCCGCCGTCGCTTCCGCCACCACCATCCCCAGCGCCGTCGCCACCGCCGCTACCGGCGTCGTGCCCGACGCACGACCACGCCCCATCGCAGTGCGAGCGCACCGTCCGGTCGACGAGGTTCGCGTCACCCTCGATGAGCGCGACGAGCGCCCGTCGCTCGTCGCGCGTCGGCGACCGCGGGAACCGCACGTCGATGTTCCCGCGGAACTGGTACGCGTGCACGAGCTCGTGCGCGAGCGTCACCTCGTCCACGGTTGGCGTCGACGTCGGCGCGACGATCGTGATCTCGTCCTCGCTCGACGAGTAGAACCCCTGCACGCTCGCCGACCGCGTCCGCTCCTGCTCGGCCTGCGCGTCCGTTCGCTCGCCGACGAGGAACAGCGCCTCCAGCCGGACCGCCTCGCGCGTCGCCGCCGTCTCACCGCCGCCGCCAGAGCCGCTCTGGCGGTCGGCGTACTCCTCGCGCGAGATCACGGACACCGGCACGCGCCGGTCGAACTCGACGTTCCGCACGCGCTCGACGCGCGCCATGCTGCGGTTCACGACGAGCGCAAGCTCGGACTCGTTCAGGCCGTCCGACGCGTTCACGGGGAGGGACTCGTTGTACCAGACGCCGTTCTCCCACCCCTCGACGTCCTCCTCGGGGTCCGCGAGCGTACCGTTCTCCGCCGGTGCCGGCGCGCTCGCCGAGTCGTTCTCCGCCGTCGACGTCCCGTCGAACGCCGACAGCGTACACCCGGCGAGCGCCACCACCGCGACCACCGCGAGCACGACCAGGACGGCTCTCGTTCGCATTCACTCCTACCTCTGGGAGTCCACACCAAAAGTTCCCCGGGCGCGCCGCCACCGACGCACTCGACCGACGACCCCGACCGACGCCCGACGACGCAAACCCCGGCCTCGAGCCGCGGCCCGGGGAACGTCGTCAGGTCGACGCTGGCTCGGACCGCTCGACTTCGATGCGACCCTGGAGCTCGCGCTTCGACGCGGGACTGATGGTGACGCCGGCGCGCTCGAGTCGGTCCTTCACGGCGAGCGCGTACGCCGACCGGATCCCGAGGACGTCGCGGTGCCGCGGGTCGTCGATCCAGTAGTGTACCCGCACCAGCACGGCGTCGCTCTCGAACGTCTCCACGTACGCGCTCGGCGCCGGATCCGCGAGCACCCCGTCCAGTTCGGTCGCCGCCTCCTCGAGGACGTCGAGCGCGTCGTCGACGTCGTCCTCGTAGGCGAGCCCGATGTGTTCGACGACGCGGAACCGCCCACGGCCGTATGGGCGAGCGATGACGTCGCTCGTCAGCGTCTCGTTCGGTATCGTCTGGAGCTTCCCGTCCGGCGTGTGGACGCGCGTCACGCGCAGCGTGATGGACTGGACTTCGCCCTGCCCGTCCGACCACTCGATGAAGTTCCCGACGTTGAACTCGGGGTCGGCGACGAGTACGAGCCCGCTCACGAGCGATCCGATGACGGTCTGGGCGGCGACCCCGACCGCGAGCGTGCCCGCGGCGATGACGAGCGCCGAATCGCTCAGGAACTGGCCGTATCCCGCCACGCCCGCGCCGACGAAGACGGCGCCGACGACGACGAACAACCGCACGTACCGCGAGATCGCCTCCTGAATCGTCGGGTTGTCGGCGTTCCGTTCCTGGACGAGGCGCGAGATCGCGGGTTCGAGTACGTACCAGCCGAGCACGAGCACCAGCAGGAAGCCGGCGACGAACTTGCCCGCTCGCACGAGCACGGGAACGAGGTCGGGCACCCCCAAACCCGACCCTTCCGCGGTCGTCGCCTGGAGCACGGCCGCGGTCGTGACCGAGAGCATACCGAACCCACAGGCACGTCACGCAAAAAGACCCGTGCCGCGGCTGCGAGCGCGAACGCGCCACGCGACGGGCGAGTGCGTTCCGGTCGCCACTCCGTGAGTCCCACGGGAGCACCAAGCGATTAGTGTCCCGCACGCGTCCAGCGGGTATGTCCACCGACGAACCCGAGCCGTTCCGGTTCGACGCCGAGGTCCCGCCCGGCGAGAAGCGCCAGTTCCGCTACGAAGTCAGCGAATCCTACCTCGGCGACCCCGTCGAGATCCCCGTCACGATCGTCAATGGCGACGCGGACGGGCCGCGCGTGTTCATGACCGCCGCCATCCACGGCGACGAACTCAACGGCGTGAAGGTCCTCCAGGAGGTCGCCGATCGCTACAATCCGCGGGACGTGCACGGGACGCTCGTCCTCCTGCACGTCGTAAACGTCCCCGGCTACCAGGCCCAGCAGCGCTACCTCCCGATCTACGACCACGACCTCAACCGGTCGTTCCCCGGCAAGGAGCGGTCGAACACCGCCGAACGCATGGCGTACCGCATCTACGACCAGTTCCTCGGCCAGTGCGACCTCGGTCTGGACTTCCACACGTCCACGCGCAACCGCACGACGATGTACCACGCCCGCGCCGACGTCGGGAACCCCGACGTCGAACGGCTCGCGAACGCCTTCGGCGCGAACGTCGTCCTCTCCGGCGAAGGCGACGAGCACTCGCTCCGCGCCGTCGCCACCAGCGACGGCATCCCCACCGTCACCGTCGAGATGGGCAAAGCACACCGCTTCCAGCCGGCGCTCATAGAGAAGGCGCTCGACGGCGTCGAGAGCGTCCTCGCCGAGTACGACGTCGTCCCCGACGCCACCACGACAGACCCCGCCTGGCGGAAGGTCATGGGACCGACCGAGGAGAAACGCTGGCTGCGCGCCGACACCGGCGGCCTCGTCGACATGCAGTGGGGCCCGAACCCGCTCGTCCACGAAGGCGACTCGATCTGCACCATCACCGACCACTTCAAGGACGAGGAGCACGTCGTCGACGCCCCCTTCACCGGCCTCATCGTCGGCGTCCTCGAGAACCCCGTCGCCCTCCCCGGCCACCCCATCTGTCACCTCGTCCGCATCACGCCCGACACCCGCGAGGAGATCGAACGCGAGATCACGCAGGGCGAGTTCGACGGCTACCGGTCCTACGGCCAGCGCTGGATGGCCGACGACGAAGTCGCCGAGTGAACGCGTCGTGCGATTGCCGTCGCTCGCGTCCGCTCGCCAAGACTGGGGGCACCGACCGGTCGTTCCAGCGGTCGAATCGCAGTCCATCGCTTCGGCGACCCCATACCACTCGGGAACTCGACACGTAAAGCCAGACTTTCCGGTTCCTGAAACGACGCGGAGGGAACGTGCGCAAGCCTACCGACCGTCGCCGAAGCGCGCACGCGAGGCGGTAGCCACGAGATTCGAGCAGCGCAACGTTACTCTACATATCTTGGTATTATTCTGGTATTGGTTGCGGATAACAAACTCCGTCCCGTCGAGGTGCTAGCACGTCGGCCCCGCCGACGCACCAATGACTGACTCGAACGAGACCACGAACGACATCGCAGAACGCATCGCGACATCGATCAACGACCGCCTCGGAGACGACGACGCGTCCAGACGCGGCTTCCTCGGGCGGACAGCCCTCGCAGGCGGCGGACTCCTCGCCCTCGGGAGCGGCGTCGGCCTCACCGTCGCCGACGAACACGAGGACGACGACGGCATGGAGGCCGCCTTCGACGACGTCGAGGGCACCGACCTCGACGTCCTCAACTACGCGCTCACGCTCGAACACCTCGAGGACGCACTCTACCAGGAGGCGACCGAGACGTTCGACGAGAGCGACTACGCCGACTCCGACGCGCTCAGCGGCGCCGACGAGGAAGCAGTCGCCGACGTCGTCGAGTACGTCCAGACGGCCGGTGAACAGGAGGCGACGCACGTCGACGTCCTCACGCAAGCCGTCGAGCTCCTCGGCGGCGACCCCGCGCAGGCGGGCGAGTACGACTTCGGCATCGAGTCCGCCGACGAGTTCCTCCAGACCGCCGCCGTCGTCGAAAACGTCGGCGTGTCGGCGTACGCCGGCGCCGCACCGCACGTCGAGAGCCCCGACCTCCTCGGCGTCGCGCTCTCCATCCACAGCGTCGAGGCGCGCCACGCCGCAGTCCTGAACGACGTCGTCGGCGAACCGCCGTTCCCGAACGCCTTCGACGCGGCGCGCTCGCAGCAGGAAGTCCTCGACGCCGCCGGCCCGTTCATCACCGGAGGGAACATGACCGACGGCAACGAGACCGACGGCAACATGACCGATGGCAACGCGACCGAGGGAACGACGACGACTGCCGGAAACGAGACCACCACCGAGGACTACTCGTAGACGACCGAACCCCGGCGGCGACGCCGAGCACTCGCCCGTCGAACCGCGGGGGGTTCTCTTTGCGAACGATTGTCCGTACCTGATACCAGGCTAGACGAACGCCGCCAGGGACGCTGCTGCTCGCGGGACAGGACAGTTCGGAAGAGCCTAGGCCGGAATTTGAATCCGGGGTCTCGTCCTTACCAAGGACGCGCTTTACCGCTAAGCTACCCAGGCGCGTGAACGCACTCTCCTCTTGTCGGGATTCGTTTTAATGCGTTTCGATTCCGGGTCAGGAATCGCCCGCGGACTGGGGGACGCCGTCGTCGGCGGTCGGCTCTTCGGGTGGAATCGTGCCGCGGAGGCCGGCGACGGTGGGGAGGAAGTCGAGTTCGTTCGGGAAGCCGTCGTCGGTGACGTGGTCGTTGCAGTCGGCGACGTACGCGTACAGTTCCGGCGTGGGCGTGCCGCCGGCGGCGGTGGTGCCGGCGAGGACGGCGAGGTCGAGGACGTCGCGTTCGAGCGTGCGGTCGTGGTCGGCTGGGTCCCGGGTCGGGTCGGCGGCGGCGTCGCGGCGCTCGGTCTGTTCGCGGCCGAACGTCTGGACCACCTCGACGGCGCGGCCGGCGGCGTCGGTGCGCGCGAGGAGGTAGAAGCCGCGGGCGACGAGGACGTCGGCGGCGAGGATGTCGAGATTCGGCTGCGTCTGGTCGTCGACCTCGGTCCAGGGTTCGGTGTGCGCGAGCGTCCGGGTGAGGCGGAGGCCGTCGTAGATGAGTTGGACGCCGGCGGCGCGACTGCCGATGGCGTCGTCGTCGACCGCGTCGTCGACGGCGCGTGCACAGCGGAGTGCGAGCGTCCCGGGTGCGAGCGAGCCGGCGTCGACGTGAGCGACGATGTCGTCGCGGAGGCGCGCCGGATAGACGTCCTCGACGGCGTCTACGGCGGCCGAGCGACACGTTGCTGCCTCGTCCATCGCGCCTACGTAGCGACGGGACACGCAAAGACCTTTGGAAACGGCGGACGTTCCCGGTGGCGTGATTCGAGTCGAGCGCGAGGGCGCGGTGTGCGTGGTGAGCATCGACCGGCCGGCGCGACGGAACGCGCTCCGGCCCGCGGACCTGGACGCGCTCGCGGCCGCAGTCCGGGAGGCGAGCGCGCCGGTGGTGCTCTTGCGCGGGGAGGGGACGGCGTTCTGTGCGGGCGCGGACCTGGACGTGGTGTCGGGCCTGGACCGCGACGGGGCGCGGGACCTGGCGGCGCGCGGCCAGCGAGTCGTACGCGCGTTCGAGGCAGCGGACGCGGTGATCGTGGCGGGCGTCGACGGCGCGGCGCGCGGCGGTGGCGTGGAGATCGCGCTCGGGTGTGACCTCCGGGTGGCGACGCCGGACGCGTCGTTCGCGGAACCGGGCGTGTCGCTGGGGCTGTTCGGCGCGTGGGGTGGGACCGCGCGTCTGGCGCGCGTCTGCGGCGAGAGCGACGCGATGGACCTCGCGCTCTCCGGGCGGCGCGTGGACGCCGAGACGGCGCTCCGGATGGGACTGGTGTCGCGGATCGTCGACGACCCGCGTGCGGTCGCCGACGAGATCGCGGCACACCCGCCGGACGCGCTCGCGGCACTGAAGCGCCGGATGCGCGACCGCGACGACGTCCCGACCCAGGAGGCTCGGGAGGTCGAGGCGTTCGCGGACCTCGTCGCCGCGCACGCCGAGGACATCGCCGCGTCGCGGCGCGAGGACTGACCCGTTCGTTCGCTGCGCTCGCGTTCGTCCGAAAGAGTCGTGAAGTAAGAACGCGGACGTTGGGGTGTGACCGATTGCGAGCACTGTTCGGAGACGTTCGAGGACGACGCCGCGTACCTCCGGCACCTCGACGCCGAACATCCGGACGAGATGGGGCGGATCGAGCGGCGACGACTGGAGGACCTCGGGGGGTCGAGCGACGGGCCGTCGATGCCGCTCCTCGTCGGTGGGATAGCTGTCGGCGCGCTCCTGCTCGCCATCGTCATCTACACCGTGACGACGAGTGGCGGGCAGAACCTCGGGCCGGCGCCGAACCCGCCCGGGCACGAGCTCGGGCCGGCGGGCGACGACCAGACGATCCAGCCCCAGCAGGTCGGGTCCGCGCACACGCACGGCCAGATCTCGGTGACCGTCGACGGCACCGAGATCGACTTCCGACGCGCGGAGTTCCAGCACCCCCAGCAGATGGTTGCGTTCCACTTCGAGGCCGGCGAACGCCGCTGGCACGGGCACGCCCGCCAGATCTCCCTCGAGTACGCGCTCGAGGCGACGGCGTTCGGCGTGACGAACGACTCGTTCGCGTACGACGGCACCGTCTACCGGACGGGATCGAACGCGAGCGCGCCCGACGGCTGGGAGGTCGTGACGGACGCGACCGTGGTGTACGTGGTGAACGGCGAGCGCGTCGACCCCGAGACGTACGTCCTCGAGGACGGCGACAGCATCACGGTCCACGTCGAGGCGCCCGGCGGTGACGGTGGCGGCTCGGCGAACGAGACGACGACGAACGGCATCGCGGCGAGTGGCTCGCCGAGTACCACGCCGGCCGCGCTCGCCTGAGGCCGGTCCGGTATCGCGTCGACGAGACCGACCTGGTGTGGTCGGTGCGGTCGGTGCGGTCGTTACAGTTCTTCGGTCGTTGCAGTCAGGGCGTCGGGTCAACGGGGGCAGGCGGCATCGCGCGCTTGTGTTTGCTGCGCTCGTAGAGTTCGCGGACGGTCGCGATCGCATCGCGGTCGACGTCGAGCGCGCGCTCGGTCGCGGCCGGGGAGAGGTCGCCGTCGACGTGGAGCGCGAGGATGGCGTCGATGGTGTCGTAGTCGACGCCGAGTTCGTCCTCGTCGGTCTGGTCGGCCCAGAGTTCCGCGGTCGCTTCCTTCTCCGCGAGTTCGTCGGGCGCGCCGAGGTGGCTGGCGAGCTGGCGGACTTGTTGCTTGTAGAGGTTCCCGATCGGGTTGCAGTCGACGGCCTGGTCGCCGTACTTCGTGAAGTAGCCCGTGAGCGCTTCCGCGCGATTGCCCGTGCCGAGGACGACGCGGTTCTCCTCGTTCGCGACGTAGTAGTTGATGACGCCGCGCATGCGAGCTCGGGCGTTCCCGACGGCGGTCCGGTCCCCGTCGCTCTCGGGGACGGCGTCGACGAGCGCGTCGACGAGCGGCTCGATCTCGACGACGTCGTAGTCGATCCCGAGGTCCACGGCGACGCGTTCGGCGTCGCTCATGTTCTCGTCGCTCGAGACTTCGGCGGGGAGGACGAGCCCGTAGAGGTTCTCGGTGCCGAGCGCGTTCGCGGCGAGGTACGCGGTCGTCGTCGAGTCGACGCCACCGGAGAGTCCGAGGACGGCGCCGTCGGCGCCGGCGTCGGCGACGACGTCCTGAATGAACGTCTCGATGTGGTCGCGGCGCTCGCGCAGTTCGTCGTCGGAGAAGCGCAAGTCGAGCATCACGCGGTTGTACGGATTGCATCGACAAATACGGTTCCGTCCGACGAGAACGCTGGACGCACGTCCACTTCGAGCAACTCGGGCCGCGTCGAAGCGCTACGTTCAAGTGCAAGCGGCGGGAATCGGCGGATGAGAGCGCCGTTGGTCCAGTGGTAGGACAGTAGCTTCCCAAGCTACTAGCCCGGGTTCAATTCCCGGACGGCGCATTTTCTGAGCGAAGCGAAGAAAATCTCCATCGAGAATTGAACCCTACCAGTCGCGCGCAGCGACGGAGTGAGGGCGACCGTCTCTTATAGTTTCAATTCCTGTACGGTGCATTTCTGCTCCAACGAACGTGAGGAGCGGAATCGCTGGGCGCGGACACCGCGGAGTCGCATGGGGATGAACGGACATGGAAAAGGGTGATTTCGAGCGGAGCGTGCCCTGTAACTGCTCTATTCTTAATAAGCCGTCCTCTGAATCCGGAGGTACATGAGCGAGAGGGGAGACGAGGCTCTCGGCGCCGATGGGTCGTTATGGAGGGCTCGCCGCCGGTCTGGTGCTGCGTTCTCCCGGAGGGGGTTCCTCTCCGCAGTCGGAGCGTCGACGCTGGTTGCGGGTCGCACGAGTGGTCGGATCGTCGAGCGGCTCGAACTAGGTGGCGTGACGGACGGGTGGCGCGGGCGGGCACCGGCCGAGATCGAGGGGGAGACGAACCCGACGCTCTCGCTCGAGCCGGGAGTGGAATACGAGTTGAGGTGGGAGAACGTCGACGGGCGGCCTCACAACGTCGTCATCCACGACTCGGCGGGGATCGAGCTCGAACGCACCGAGCTGGTGCGGGACGAGGGTGAGACGCAGACGCTCACGTTTACCGCTTCGAGGGAGATGGACGCGTACTTCTGCGAGGTCCATCCGACGTCGATGCGCGGTGAGATAGCGCTGGGTGAAAGTGAGACGGAGACGACGGCCGAGTCGGCGCGGGACAGCGTCTTCGCTACGGGTCCGTCGGGCCGGCTGGAACTCGTCGCCGAGGGACTCACTGCGCCGTTCCGGATGAAGGTTCCCCCAGGGGATTCGGACCGGCGGTTCGTCGTCGACCAGCTCGGCTACGTCCACGTGCTCGGTCCCGACGGCCTGGCGGACGAACCGTTCCTCGACATCAGCGACCAGCTGGTCGCGGTTGGCGAGGGGACGTGGTCCAGCTACGACGAGCGCGGACTCCTTGGACTGGCGTTCCATCCTGACTTCCAGGACAACGGCCGGTTCTACGTTCGATACAGCGCACCCGGTGGTCCGTTCGCGGACTTCGGGCATCGTGAGCTGCTCTCGGAGTTCACAGCGGTGTCGAATCTAGAGGCGGCGGACCCGGACTCCGAGCGGGTGTTCCTCGACATCCCACACCCGGGTCCGATTCACAACGCCGGCGCGGTGACGTTCGGTCCCGACGGCTACCTGTACGTGGCGGTAGCGGACGGAAGCGGTGCCAACGACTGGCAGGACGGGAACGGTCACGTATCGGACTGGTACGACGGCAATCAGGGTGGGAACGGGCAGGACGTCACCGAGAACCTCCTCGGGAGCATCCTCAGGATCGACGTGGACGGAACCGGGGGCGAGAGGCCGTACGCCGTCCCCGACGACAATCCGCTCGTCGACAGGGAGGGACTCGACGAACACTACGCATGGGGGCTACGAAATCCCTGGCAGATGTCTTTCGACGACGACGGCCGCCTGTTCGTCGCGGACCCCGGTGCCAGCCGCTACGAGGAAGTGAACATCGTCGAGAAGGGGGGCAACTATGGGTGGAACGTCAGGGAGGGAACCCACTGCTTCGACGCTGGGACCTTCGGGAATCCCGCGGATTGCCCGAAATCGACCCCGGAGTCGATTCGCGGCGGCGAGGAGCTCCGGGACCCCATCATCGAATACCCGCATACCACCGGGGATGGGACCCCGATCGGAAGCGCGGTCGTCGGCGGGCATCTGTACGACGGTGACTCCTTCCCACAGCTGCGAGACAAGTACGTGTTCGCCGACTTCAGTACGTCGTACGAGACCCCGTCCGGGACGCTCATGGCTGCCGCCCCGTCGTCCGATGGAGACGGTCTCTGGTCGATAGAGGAGGTTGTCTTCGAGGAGTTCGAGCACGGACGGCTCGATCGATACATTTTCTCCGTGGAACTGGGCCCCGACGGAGAGCTCTACCTTCTGACGAAGAAGTCGGCTGCACCGAAGGACCAGAACGGAGCGATCTACAAACTGGTTCCGCCCGACGAACCGACGGGCACTTCGAGCGGTACCGAGGGGGCCGCGGGGAGCGTCGAGCCGACCGTCGGCGACGTCGCACAAGCGGGCGACGGGACGGGAGACACGCACCGCGACCTCGTCGTCCTCGGCGGTCTCGGTGGTCTCACGGCGATCGTCCTGTACCTCCTCGGTCGCGACGAGTCGTCCTAGGGCGTCAGATCCAACCGAACGGATTCGGGAGGAGTGGGCCTTTGAGCGAGTCGTCGGAGTCGTCTCGGCAGGCGGGTTCGTCCGCCGGAAGCGGTTTGCCTCTCGCCTCGGGCGACCCGCCGACTCTTCCAGCGGAGAGGTCGGTGTTCGTCGCGAGACGCGACTGGTCGACCCGATATATCGTCACGGCGTCGTTCCGGAACGCGACCGACACGCCCGGGAACGAGAAGGGTTCGACGTCGTCGTAGCGCGCTCGCTCGCTCGGTCCGACGTAGACGTAGCGGATGTCGTTGAAGACGAGTAGTCGCTTGCGTTGCTCCGGCGAGCTCCCGTTGAAGATGGTGTCGGCGACGAGCTGTCGACCGTAGTACGCCGACCAGCTCCGGTACGCTCCTTCATGCAGCCAACCGACATACGTCGGAATTCCCGAGAGACTGGCGCCAGGGCTCGCCTCCCAGATGTATCTCGTCTCGCCGGGTGCGGACAGCATCGTCGGCGTGCCAGACCGTTCGTCGAGCCACTGGATCGCCTCGGTCTCCTCGGGGTATTCGCTCTCCGCATACCGCATCCCGTCGAGCGACGGGTCCTGGTAGCCCGTCGCTCTGTTCGACCAGGCGATGGTCGCGAAGAGCCCGACGGAAACGAGCAGACAGACTGCGAAGACGACGCCGACCTGTTGGCGTCGCAGGGTCGGTACCGACCACGTGGCGAATCTCCCCCGGACGAGCCGCGGGAGCAACACGCCCGCAGCGACGCCCCACAGCAGCCAGACGTGGACGTAGAACTTGTAGACGGTGTTGAACCGGAACGCCGCAGCGTCTTCGACGACGTAAACGAACTCAACGATCAGGACCAGTCCGAGCCCGCCGATCACGAGGACCGTCTCGTAGCCGAGGTCGCGGTCGCGCTGTCTGAGGTACCACGTGACGACGAGGAACGGAACGAAGAGACCAATTACGCGGTAGCGTCTCGGTCCTGCGACGAGGAGCAGCCACGGGACGGAGACGGCGAGGAGCACGAGCACCGTCCGGCGGTCGCGGTCCCGTAGTCGCCCGAGGAAGTAGAGGCCGAAAACGACGAGGAAGCTCCCGTGGACGAGGAGGAGACCGATCGCGGTGCTCCGGCGGGAGGCCGGTACCAGCGCGAGCTCTCGACCGCTCGCTGTCTGCAAGAGGAACGGAAGTGCGACGATGACGCCCGCCGCAGATAGCAGGGTCAGCGGCGGAATCGAACGAACCAGCTGGACGGCTTCTTCGACAATCGTGTTCGGGTTCCCGTCTCGACCGGATCGATTCCAGAGCGTCGAGAGCGAGTCAGTGGGTGCGAAGACCAGTGTCAGGGTCGCCATCCCGAGGACCGTCGCGACGTCCCAGGTGTTCACCGTCGCCACGAACCCAATCATCAGCGGTAGGGCGAGGAAGAGCAGGCCCAGACGTAACCTGCGATTCTCCGCTGGCGCTCTGTAGTAACTGTAGAGGACGCCGACAGCGAGGAGCAGGAACGGGGTGCTCATCAGGTTCGGGTGCAGTTCGCCGGTGAACCAGTGCAGTATCGGGAAGACGTTCAGGGTATCTGGGATGATGCGCGCGGCGTTGAAGTACGAGACCTCCCTCGGCGCTTCGCCGAGGACGCACGCCGCTTCCGGCCGGAGCGAGCCGGAGACGGCGGTCTCGACGATCCGGTCGAACGGCGACGGGACCGCCCAGACGACGGTCACGAGGGCCTGGTAGAGGTTCCCGCCGAATCCGACGAAGAACGCGCTCGCGGCGCCCGCGAGGTGGTGCGCGTCTCCGCGATGTCGTGCGATGGCGGCGGCCGTCTCGTAGGCGGCGGTGACGAGCATCGCGTAGAAGCCGGCGAGTGCGAGGTTGTACGCATAGTGAGGGGCCGTCCCCGTAACGTCGGCGAGGAACGCGGCCGAGACGAATCCGCCGTAATAGTACTGGACGGATTCGCCGGCGAACCAGACGTCCTCGGGTGGCAGTTCCGCGGACCGCAGGAGCGTCTTGAACTGGCCGTAGTCGTGGAACGCCTCCCCGAACGGGTCGACACCCGGCGAGGCGGAGAGGATTGTTACCATCAGGACGTACGCGAACAGGAACACGCAGACGGTCTCGCCGACCGCCGGCCAGTCGATCTCGCTGCCGTCCCGGCCGAGGTGTATCGAGAGCGCCCCGAGGACGAGGAAGGCGGCGCCCACGGAGAACCAGCCGTACCGGTAGTGACCGGCCCAGTAGATGACGACAGTGAGGACGGTCATCGAGAGCGGGAGCGCGTACCCCGCGCCCTTGCTCGCGAGCGGCGCGAAGACGCGGCTGGCGACGGGGAGACCGACGACGAGCAACGCGAGGAAGACGCCGGCCCAGAGGACGACGAACAGCTCCTGTTCGACGGGGAGTCGCGTGAAGAGCTTCGGTCGAACGGTCGCGGCGGGGAGCACGCCCATCCCGACGAGCACCTGGAACTCAAGCCATCGCCTGAGGGTGAGGTGGTCGTCGACGGGTCGACCGGGGAGCACCGCGAACATCCGGACGTTCTGGGCGAGGAGCAGGAGTAGTCCGAGGAGGTGGACGTGGACGAGGAAGACGCTGGTGACGATGTATCCGCCGACGTCCCACTTCGTGTTCGGTGGCCGAGCGACGCGTGAGAAGAAGTACGTTGACGCGGCCGCCAGGAGGAGGAATTGCGCGACCTGGTTGTCCCAGAGGGCGAGGGCACCGAGGAGGGTCACGAGGAGGGCGACGACGCTCCGCGCGGTGAGAAGCCCTCTCGCTCGAGAGTAGTACGTCCTCGCGACGCTCGGCGAGCGAGAGCGAGGCTCCGAGAGGTGTTCGTCGCTCATGGCGCTGGACGCCGCGGCGAGACGAGGCGGCGGCGAGCCCCGACGGTCATTTCGGGGTCACCTCGAACGAGAGGTCGTCCTCCGCGAGGTGGGAGCGTAGCGCGAGGAGGATGGGGACCGTCCAGACCGTCGCGTACAGCGTCTGCGTGACGATGTTCGAACGCAGGTGGTATCTGAGACGGTCCCACGCGCTGTCGAAGCTCTGCGTAGACGACGTGGCGTCCAGCGCCTTGTACGTGTAGAACACCCAGCTCAGGAGGTTGAACAGGACCATCATCCGGACGACCGCGGGGAACGCGTGGCCGGAACCGGTGAGGTACAGGTAGAACTCGATCAGGCCGATCGGAATGCCGACGACGTTGAGGACGGAGATCATCTGGTTGAGGAACATCGTCCCGACGAACTGCAGGCGGTCGTATCCCGAGAGCATCGAGTTCGCGAGCACCTCGTAGGGACCGTTCGCCCACCGGGTCTTCTGCGTGATCCAGTCGTCGTACGCCGCGGGACAGATGTCCTGGACGTACGTGTCCAGGATGCCCAGGCTGCAGCCGTGCTTGTACGCTCTGATGCCGAGTTCCATGTCCTCGGTGATCGAGTAAGGGTTCCAGCCGTCGAGCCGGTAGAGAGTCTCGGCCCGCGTGAAGTAGCCCTTGCCGAGGAGCTGGTACGGACGGCCCGTCAGGCGTTCGTAGACGTTGCACGACCACGCGGTCACGCCGGTGGACTCCAGGAGCGGGAGCCAGCCGTCGTCGATGTTGCGGACGGTCTGCTTCGCCTGGACGATGTCGTGGGTTTCGAGACCGGTGACGGCGAGCTGGAACAGGTGGGGCTCGAAGAGGGTGTCCGCATCGAACACGGTGACGACGTCGTCCGGATCGAAGTCGAGCACGTGGAGGGCGTAGGTAAGCGCCCGGGCTTTGTTCGCCGGGAACGCCTCGCCGTCGTGCCAGCGGTCCTCGATCCGGTCCCAAACCGGGGCGCTCTGCCGCACGGGGACGGGTTCGATGGCCCAATCGGCGGCCAGTTCGTCGATGTACGACGCGAGGACGTCGTCGTCCTCCTCGTACACGACGTAGACGTGCAGGCGGTCGGTAGGGTAGTCGGTTGACTGGATGCACTCGAGCGTGCGCTCGATGAGCTCCCGGGGTTCGGCGTAGGCGGGGAGCAGGACTTGCATCGGTGGCTCTCGGTCGGCCGTAGCCCGCGACACGGACTTGGAGGGGGTAAGGAGTAACGACAGGACGGTGATGTTACCGGTGAAGTAGAGGATCTGTGTCAGTACGAAGAGCACGCCGATTCCGACGTATACGCTATCGAGCGTCGATGTGAAGTCCATCTAGTACACCAGTCGTTGAAGTCGGCTACAGAGAGGGGATGATTAGTTATACACGAGGAATGCGTGACAAACGCCGCGCTATACCAGGAAAGAAGAGCATAGAGTGGCGGTAGCTCGACGACGAGTGGACGGTCGAAAGGGTCCGCAAAGGTATGCGATTGCACCGCCCTGGCCGCAAAGACGCGTTTAATCGCGTACAGTCCTCCGGTAGTTACCAGCTACGTTCGGTTGGTCCCACGGTAGGTCCGCTTGCGTATTTTTATATACCATGAACATTCGTTTCAACTTCCGAAAATTTATTGTTGGTGTGAGTAAGCAGAGGTGACAGTGCCATACGACAACGTAATCAGACGCAACTTCCTGAAGGGCGCGGTAAGTGCCTCCCTACTCGGCGCCTGTGCAAGCAGTGCGAGCGGGAGCGAACCGACGACCGATGACCCTTACTACGCCGGAATCCAACAGACGCTCACCGGGATGGATCTCCCAGAGGGGTCGTTCCGTTACGCACCGACCGAAGCGGAGACGATGGACGTGTTCGACGGCCAGCTGTGGGGCCAGGCCACGCAGACGAGACGGCAGGCGGAGTCCGACCAGCCGTTCTCCACGTACTTCCGCATCGAGAACACGGCGCCCACGTCCAACTTCTGGGACGTCGGCTTCAACGGCTCTTTCCGGAGCGACGTCGCCGCGGGAGAGGTCCTGCTCGGCGTCGTCTACCTCCGAAGCCCGGAAGCGGCGGGCGACGCGACGGTCGACGTCTTCTTCAAGCAGAACGACGGCTACGAGAACCACGTCAAGCGGAACGCCGAGATTTCGCCCGGGTCGGAGTGGACGCGGTACTACTTCCCCGTCGAGTACGACGAGTCGAGCGGCGCCGGCGACGCCTGGATCGACTTCTTCCTCGGATACGGCGAACAGGTCATCGACATCGGCGGCATCGCCGTGCTCAGCTTCGCCGACGCTGATGTGGACGTGAGCGACCTCCCGGGCATCTGGTCGTACCAGGGTCGGTCGCCGAGCGCGGCCTGGCGAGCGGACGCCGAGGAACGCATCGAGACCCACCGGAAATCGGACCTTACCGTCGAGGTCCTCGCCGACGGCTTGCCGGTATCCGACGCGACCGTCGACGTTTCCATGACCGACCACGAGTACGACTTCGGGAGCGTCGTGAACGCCTGGAAGATGGCGGACGACTCGCCCGAAGCACAGACGTACCGGGAGCAGTTCCGGGAGCACTTCAACAAAGCCAGCATCGAGAACGGTCTGAAGTGGGACGCCTGGGAAGACACGCACCACCGAGCGGCCACGCTCGAGACGCTCGAGTGGCTCGAGTCCAACGACGTCCCCGTTCGCGGGCACACGCTCATCTGGCCCGACTTCGCGAACACGCCTGACCGGATAGCGCAGTACTCCGACGACCCCGACGCCCTCCACCGCGCCATCGCCGAACACATCAGGGACGAGGCCGGCGCGCTCAGTGGCCGACTCACGTCTTGGGACGTCATCAACGAACCGTACACCTCCGACGAGATCACCGACACCCTCGGGCGAGGGAGCCTCGTCGACTGGCTGGAGATCGCGAGGGAGGCGGACCCCGAGACGCCCCGGGTCGTGAACGACTGGGGGTTCCTCTACGAGGGGTCGGACGAGAAGCGCGAGTGGTACGCGAACCTGCTCGACTTCCTCCAGTCGAACGACGCAACTCTCGACGGCATCGGCATGCAGGCCCACTTCAGCATGCACAACAAGACCCGGCCGGGGAAGGTCGTCGACATCATCGACCGCTACGCGTCCCGCGGCCTGGACGTCGAGATCACGGAGTGGGACTTCCGGATCGACGACCCGTCGAGCGACTCGCAGCTCGCGCTCCAGGCCGATTACACACGAGACATGTTAACGGCCGTGTTCAGTCATCCGGCGACGACGTCGTTCGTCGGGTGGGGGTTCTGGGAGGGCCAGATGTACCACTCCTCGGGCGCGTACTTCCGCGAGGACTGGTCGGTCAAACCGAACGGATGCGCCTACCTCGACCTCGTGTTCGACGAGTGGTGGACCGAAGAGACCGGGACGACGAGCGACGACGGCAGCTACCAGACGCGGGCCTTCCGCGGCGACTACGAGATCACGGTCGAGCACGGCGGGACGACGAAGACCGTCGAGGCGACCGTCTCGGAGGGCGGGTCGACGGTGACGGTCGACGTCCCGAGCGACGAGCAATCGCGGACCGTCGAGACGAGGCAGCCGTCGAAGGTGACGAAGAAGGTGGCGACGTTCTCGGGCGAGCTGACGGCGCTCGGGGACGCGTCCGAGGTCGACTGCTACTTCCTGTATCGAGTGGCGGGGTCGTACTTCTGGTTCGCGACTGACGTACAGTCCTTGGACGCCCCGGGGACGTTCGAGACGACCATCCGGCACCTGCGTCCGGACATCGAGTACGAGTACTACGCGGTCGCACGGACGAGCGACGGGAAGAAGCAGACCGGCGACACGGTGACGTTCCGGACGAAGGGCAACCGCAATAGCGAGAAGTAGTTCGACCGAGCGACTCGCGACCTCGCGGCGCGAACCGACTCAACCCCGTATGGACGTGAGCGCGACGGGGAACGGGGCAACGGTGTCTCGGCGACGGCGATAGCGAGGCCGTGCGACGTGGCGGCGAACGCCGCCCCCCAGACGAGGGGGGTGCTCGTCCAGCGCCAGGGGAGTCGAGGGTTCGAGCAGAGCCAATCCCTCGCCTGGCAAAGACTTTTTCCTCGGTGTGTCGAACGTACTCCTGACGCGTCTCCTCGAATCCGTCCGCCATGTGCGAGCACATCTCTCGTCGAACGGGCCTGAAACAGCTGGGCGCTGTCGGCCTCGCGTGCATGACAGGCGGGTCCGTCGCCCAGTCCACGCCGTCGTACTACGGTCGCGCCCGCGGCGACCCGAACTGGCGAACGACCGCCGAGAGTCGCATCGAACGGGTTCGAACGGCACCGCTACGGGTCAGCGTGACCGACGCGAGTGGACGGCCGATTCCGGACGCCGAGGTCGATGTCGAGATGACCGACCACGCCTTCGGGTTCGGGACGGCAGTCAGTGTGCCGAAGCTCACGTCCGATTCGACGAGCGCCCAGACGTATCGCCGCCTCCTCCGCGAGCACTTCAACAAGACCACCATCGAGAACGGACTGAAGTGGCCCGCCTGGAGCGGCGAATGGGGTCCCGAGTTCGCCCCGGAGCAGACCATCGAAGCAATCCGGTGGCTGCGCGAACAGCGGTTTCCGGTCCGGGGACACACGCTCGTTTGGCCGAGCTACGACAACGCCCCCGCGTACGTCGAGGAGATCGGGCGCGACGACCCCGAGCGCCTCCGGACGGAGATTCGGGACCACATCCGCGACGAAGCGGGACGGTTGGCGGGACTCGTCGACGAGTGGGACGTCGTCAACGAACCGACGACGAACACCGCGTTCATGGAGGTGCTCGGGCGGGACGCGATGGTGGAGTGGCTCCAGACGGCGCGCGAGGCCGCTCCCGAAGCGGATCTGTTCGTCAACGATTACGCCCCGTTACAGCCGGCGGACTCGAACCTCCCGGAGCGGTTCGAGGAGCTCGTCGAGTACCTGGTCGACTCGGGCGCACCCCTGGACGGGATCGGGATCGAGGCGCACTTCTCCGACGACTGGCTGCTCCACCCGGCGGCCGTCGTGGACGCCTTCGACCGCCTGTCGTCTTTCGGGCTCGAACTACAGATCACGGAGTTCTCGTTCTCGCTCGAAGAGGTCACCCCCGCCACCAGAGCGCTCCAGGCCGCGTACACGCGCGACCTGCTGATAGCCGCCTATAGCCACCCGGCGGTGACCACGTTCACGTTCTGGGGGTTCTGGACGGAGCGACACTTCAGTCCGAGCGCGGCGTTGTTCGGCGAGGACTGGACGCTCAGACCGCACGGACGGGCGTTCCTGGACCTGGTGTACGACGAGTGGTGGACCGAAGCGACGGGACGGACGGATGCCGGGGGGACGTTCGCGACCCGCGGCTACAAAGGGTCGTACCTGGTGCGTGCGAGCGCAGGGCAAGGACGTGCGCTGACGACCACCTCGCTCTCGGGCAGCGGAACGACGGTCGAGATGACGCTACAGTGACTCTCGAGCGGCGTGAGGACTCCCGCCGGAGCATCGTTCGTCGACGGGCCGCCGGAGATGGGCCGCCAGTCACTCGACGGATCTGTCCTCGGTGTGGACGCTCCAGGTGACGAGCGCCTCGAGCGTGTAGTTGAACAGGAACCCGACGCCGATGCCGAGGACGTTCGCGGCGAGATACCAGATGCCGAACCGCACGTGGAGGACGTACAGGGTGGCGATGCCGATGGACGCGCCAGCGACCCGGACGGCGTTCGACTTGACCAGCCGCCAGAGGCGCCGCTTGTATCCGCCGCCGCTCTGGGCCTCGAACGTCCAGCGCTCGTTCAACGCGAACATGAGGAGTATCGACGATTCCTTCGCGCCGAACGCGGCGACGGTCGGCGCGAGCGCTGCCGCCTCGACGAGGAGGACGAGCACGGAGTTGTCGACGATGGCGCCGATCACACCGATCGAGAGGAACTGGGCGAATCGGGTCGGTTCGAGCAGAGACCTGTAGATGGGCGCCGACGAGGGAAGGCGGCGATTCGAGTCGTCGTCTACTGGCATGTGTAGGAGAGGCGTCGGTTCCGGCAGCGCCTCGTTTGAGGCTTCCTGCCGGCCCTGAAAGGTACTCGGAAAGTGAGGGTAACACGTAACAACGACGGAGGAATCGGTTCAGGGAACTTCCCCAATCACGAAGAGAACGACAGCGTCACGTCCGTAGCGACGCCGTTCGTGCAGAGCGGTCGACAGGAATCGGCGGCGCCACGAGGGTCCGAGTCCTCCTCCGCGGATGGAGGTCGCGGGGTCCTTCGGTCCGGCGGCGCTCGGAGCGATGGTGGTCTCGCGGACCGCCAGCTGACCGGTAGAACACGTCGCTATGGTCGGTTTCGATCGGAATGCTGTCGAGACGATGTGGAGAGCGGAATGCAACGACCGACGGACGCGGCGTCCGCTCGCCGTCGGCCGTCGTCGAGGAGTCGACCACCGCCGACCGGACGGCGCTGCGCGGAGGGCGCGAGGTCAGTCGTCGCGGAGACCGGGGCCGGCCGACCCGTCACCGAGACCGCCGTCCTCGAGCGGGTCTCCGGTGGCGGCGTCCTCGACTGGTCGCGTGGTGTCGGATTCGATCCAGGCGTTCAGGTTCTCGCGGTCGTAGACGACCATTCCATCGACGGTCTCTCGGCCGACGTACCGGTCGGCGTCTTCGTTTTCCTGGGACTGCATCCGGGTTCGATGCAGGATATACTGGGGTGGTTCTTATGCTTGCTGGCCGGGTGTGCGGGTCGATAAAAGGGTGTCGGCCGCGGGGTGCGGGGGCGCGTGCTGGCGAGGTGTGGAGTGGATGCGTTTCGTGCGAGTGCGTGGTGTGTCACCCGAGCGAGCGCGTGCAGATGCGGCAGTACTTGATGGTGGCGGTGGCGTCGTTGGTGGTGCCGCAGTGCGGGCAGGTGCGGTGAGTGTCGTCGGCGTCGTGTTGGGTGGTTTGCGGGTCGGTGTCGTCGAGTTGGGGGTCGTCGACGGGGTCGTGCTGGACGCGGTCGCCGGTTCGCGGGTAGTCGTCGGGGTCGCCGATGGCGCTCGCGGACGGCCGGCCGTCGCCGCGTCGGACGTAGTACGCGTAGATGGCGAGCTGGACGACCGCGAACAGGACGGCGTAGCCGATGATCCAGCTCCAGACCTCGACCATACGTGCTAGTAGTTCGCATGGATACTTTATTGTTGCCGCTGAAGAGAGCGCGAACCCGGCCGGATGGCGGCCCAGGCGGCTACTGGATTGGCGGATACCGGCGATGAAAAGGTGTGGTCAGCGCTACCGGTTCGTCCATCGCACGGCACCACGTCGGCGCCACCGCCTCGTCCATCGCACGGCACCACGTCGGCGCTACCGCCTCGTCCATCGCACGGCACCACGTCGGCGCTACCGCCTCGTCACCGCTCGCCGGGAGGCTGCCGGTCGCGATCGAACTCGTCGAAGACGTCGAGGTCGTCCGGGAGGTCGTACTCGATCCGGCGTTCGTCCTGGCGGTTGACGTTCGCGTCCTCGAGCGGGTCGGCAACCGACTCCCAGCCGGGCTTTACCTTCACGCTCCTGGCGGGCGAGCCGACGGCGACGTGATGCGCGGGAACGTCCGAGGAGACGGCCGCTTTCGCGCCGACGACCGCGTTCTCCCCTATCTTGCAGCCGGCGCGGATCATCGAGTCGTACGTGACGCGGGCGTCGTCCTCGATGATCGTGTGGTAGTTCTCGACCTCGGTCTGGTCGACGATATCGTGGTCGTGACTGTAGACGTGCGCGTCGTCGCTGATGGAGACGCGGTCGCCGATCGTGAGCTTCCCGCGGTCGTCCAGGTGGACGTCGTCGTGGACGACGACGTTGTCGCCGACGGTGATGTTGTGGCCGTACGTGAACGAGATCCCCTTGAAGAACCGGCAGCCGTCGCCGCAGTCCTCGAAGAGGTGGTCGGCGAGCATCCGGCGGAACCGGAGCGCGAACTCGACGTTGTCCGCCATCGGCGTGGCGTCGAACTGCCGCCAGAGCCACTGGAGGTGCTTCGAGCGCTCGAACGTCTCCTCGTCCTTCTCCGCGTAGTACTCGGACTCGAGCGTCGTGTTGCACGGGTCGTACCCCTGGAGGCGGACGCGTTCGGCGGGCGAGACGTCCTCGTCGTTCTGCCAGCGCTCGTAGGCGTCGCGGTCGCCGTGGAGGTCCACGAGCACGTCCTCGACGACCTCGCACGTCGACTCCGCGTCGCCGCTGAGTCGGTCGTCGACGTCCTCGATGAACGCCCGGACGCCCGCTTCCGCGGCGTCCGGGAGTGCGACGTGACGTTTCGTCATGGTCCGCCCTTGGCGGGCGGCCCTGATACCCGTTTGGTTGTCCGAAGCCGTGGGAGTCGCCGACTGCGGCCTGCTCGCTGTGGCGTGCAGGAAGGCTTATCAATCGTCCGCGAGCGTCCGTGGTGTATGGGGGCAGGCAACACGGCGGGCGGGAGGCGGGGAGTGCTGCGACGCGCCGTCCTCTCGGGGTGCGTCGCCGGCATCGCGACCACCACCGGGTGCGCGTCGTTCGACGTGCTCGGCGAGCGCACGTACGACACCGTGCGCGTCGACGTGCAAGCGGACGGCGTCGTCTGGTCGGGGGTGGTGTCGTTCCAGAGCGCGGACGGTACGCGCGTGTCGATAACGGTCGACCGCGCACTCGGCAGTCGGTCGTACGGGCTCCCGGGAGACATCGACGCCGACGACTACGACGTCATCCAGGAACCGCTCGCGGTCGTCGCCGTCCCGGAAGGCGGCGTCTCTGCCGGGTCGCCGCTGGCCGTCGTCGTCTACTGCGAGGGCGAGCGCTGCGGACGTGCGACGTCGACGACCGCGGACGACCCGGCGCGCGTCGACGTCTCCTGACGGTTCGAGCACATTCACGATCGTTCGAACGGCTTCCCGACCGTTCCCGGAGGCTGGCGACGAAGCACACCCGCTAAGTGGCGGGCACCCCTAGCCGGTCGTATGCATCATCGCGAACTCGGCGCCGCCGGCGTCGACGTCTCCGAGATCGGGTTCGGCGCGTGGACCGTCGGCACGGACTGGTGGGGCGACCGCACGGACGAGGAAGCCACGGAGATGCTCCGGTACGCGCTCGAGAAGGGGATCACGTACTTCGACACCGGCGACGTGTACGGTCACGGGAAGAGCGAGGAACTCGTGGGCGAGGCGCTGGGCGACGTCCGCGACGAGGTGACGGTCGCGACGAAGGTCGGGTACGACTTCTACGACAACCCGCAGGCGGGCCACGGGGAGCTCCCGAAGGAGATGCACCCCGAGTACCTCGACGACGCCCTCGAGAAGAGCCTGGACCGCCTCGGCTTCGACCACGTGGACGTCCTCCAGTTGCACAACGCGAACGTCGGCGAGATCGACGCGGACGTCCTCGAGTGGCTGGACGAGGTCACAGAGAGCGGGCGCGCGGACGCGGTCGGGATCGCGCTCGGGCCGAGCATCGGCTGGCTCGCCGAGGGCGAGAAGGCGATCCGCGAGGAGTTCGACTCCGTCCAGCTCGTCTGGAACGCGCTCGAACCCGAGATCGGCGACCGGTTCCTGGAGGTCATCGAGGAGTCGGGGAGCGAGACGAGCCTGGTTCCGCGCGTTCCGCACTCCTCGGGCCTCCTGAACGAGCAGATCACGCCGGAGAACCCACCGGGCGAGGGCGATCATCGCGCGTACCGGCCCGACGAGTGGTTCGAGACAGGGTTCGAGAAGGTCGACGCCCTCCGGTTCCTCGAACGCGACGGCCAGCGTAGCATGGCGCAGGCGAGCCTCCAGTACCTCCTCTACCACGACGCGGTGGCGACGGTCACGCCGACGTTCCGCACGCGCGAGGACATCGACGCGTGGGCGGCGGCGAGCGACGTCCCAGCGCTGTCGGACGCGGAGTACGAGCGCGTCCGCGAACTCCAGGCGAACGACTTCGAGCTGGAGCGCGACGACGGCATGGACAGTCTCCGGTCGTCCGTCGGTGGGGAAGACATCGAGCGCGCGGGCCTGGACAAGCACGTCGCCGGCGACTGACCGACCGTCGTCGACGAGTGGACGAACGGGCCGTCGCAGTAACGGCCCGTCGTCCGACCGTAAGGAGTCCTTACGCCCCGGTAGGAGCTATATACCCTTATGTGATACCGCCGTAGTTGATGACGCCCGTTGGCGCTCGTTCCCACAGCGAGCTGCCTGGGCCTGTCCGCACACGCACTCCATACGAGGGGGGAGACCGACGCCTCGTCGGTTCCGTCGTACCGGGTGCAATCGTGCAGACGTCGACAACCGCACCACCGAATCCACCGGCCGACACCACCCACCCACCCCACCCACGTCAGGCCGGACCCACCCACCCATCCACCCATCTACGGTCCGGGGTGGGCCGCGTTCGCGGCTCCCCCGGGACGGATTCTTTCGGCGCCCCGTCCGCACAGTTCACAGCGACGGGTAGCCACGCCGGTCGAACGTGCACGTCGCTCCACAACCTCGCCCCGGAGCGCCCGGATCGATCCTCGTCCAAATCCTCGTCGCCGACCCTCGTCGCCGACCCCCGTCGTCGAACCGCCGGGGGCGTCCAGTCGACGAGTCGTGCGTCTCGAATCTGGCCGAAGCAAGACGATTTTGGCGATGGCGTTTTGTGATAGAAAGCACTCGAGGCGACCATGACACGCACGAGACGTTCACTGTTGAAAGCGACGGCCGTTTCCGGTGCGGTCGCAGTCGCGGGCTGTTCGACCATCCTCGGCGACGGAACCGCGGCCGCGCCCGGCGACTGGCTGTACGAGCCGGGGACGATCGCGGACGTCGACCACTACCTCGCGCTCCGGTACGCGCCCGCCGCCATCGCCGACCGGGCCGGCGACTTCGACGCCGACGTGTACGACGCGATGCGGGCGTTCGGGAGCGACGCGCGCGACCTCGTCGGGTTCGGGTTCGCTGACACCGACGCCCAACTCGTGTTCGGTCGGAACAGCGTCCTCGCCGCCGAGTTCGACGCCGACGACGTCGCGTCGACGCTCAAGGGCGAGGACTTCGTCGCCAAGGGCGAGTACGAGGGGTTCGACGCGTACGTCGGCCCGGACGAGGACGCCGCCGTCGGCATCGGCGACGACGCGGTCGTCGTCGCCCAGTCCACGGGTATCTTCGGGAGCGCGGACGACGCCGAACGAATCCTCCAGGCGATCGTCGACGCGAACGCCGGGGACGCCGAGAGCTACGTCGAGGACGACGCCGACTTCGAGACGCTCCTGGACGCGCTCGACGCCGGCACGATCCAGTCGGTCCGCACGCACGCCGAGACAGACTCGACGGACACCGACGAGGGCCAGTTCCGGGGCGAGGTCGCCCGCGGCGTCACGTCGACGCTCGTCGACGACGGCGTCGAGACGACGTTCGCGCTCGTCTTCGACGAGGCCGCGGACGTCGACGAGGGCGACGTCGAGGACTGGGTCGCGACAAACGAGGACGGCGGGACGTTCGAGAACTTCCAGCGCACCGAGATCTCGGTCGACGACCGCGTCGTGCTCGTCACCGGCACGGAACCGACGAGCGCGTTCGACTTCTTCCTCGCCGACATCTGACGGGTCGGGGTCGAGGGTCGATTCGACGAGTCGGGAAGCGATGGCGCGACGCGACTACGCCAGGAACACGTGTCGTGAATCGACTACGCCAGGAACACGTGTCGTGGACGGTCGGCGAGGACGTCTCGGCCCCAGTCGACAGTGTCGCTGAAGGCGTCGGAGCGGAAGAACGCCATCGCGTCGTCGCGGGACTGCCAGCGGGAGGCGATGAACATGTCGTTCTCGTCCTCGACGTTCGCGAGCAGGTCCGTGTTGATGTGGCCGTCCATGTCGGCGAGGACGCCGCCGACGGTCTCGAACTTCTCGACGAACTCCGCGCGGCGATCGGGCTTCGTGGTGTAGAACATCCCCATCGTTCCCCAGGTGTCGCTGTCGGCGTCGTCGCCGGCTTGCCGGACGATCCCGGGGAGGTCGGTGAGGAACCCGCTCGCGGTGTCGGCGGCCTCCTGGGCCTCCCAGACGCTCGCGACCGCGTGCGGGCCCCCGGCGTTCTCGTACACGGCGGTCTTCACGTGGCGGTCGTAGTGCTCGAAGTTCCCGCGCAGGCCGTCCATCTCATCGTAGAGCTCGTCGACGTCGGCCTCCGAGTAGAGGACGACCGCGTACACGTCCTCGCCGTGGGGCTGACCGCCGTAGACGCCCTCGGCTTCGAGCTCGTCGCGGACTCCCGGCGGCGGCCCGCCCGCGTCGTCGTCCTGGCCGTGCGCGTGCTCCGCGTCGTCGCCGTGGTGGTGGCCTTCCTCGCCGTGGTGGTGGCCTTCCTCGCCGTGGTGGTGGCCTTCCCCACCGTGCGCGTGCTCCGCGTCGTCGCCGTGGGCGTGCGTCTCACCTTCGCCGTGATGGTGACCGCCGCCTTCGCCCTGACTCTCGGGTGCGGGGACGTCCTCGCCGGCGAAGAACGCGGGGAGGTCCGCGGGCGGGAACTTCCGACCGACGAGGAAGTCGCCGAACTCCGCGAACTGCGACGTAGAGGGATCGAACCGCATCTCGTTCAAGAGGTCCTTCACGTCCGTCAGGTCGTCCGTCCAGAGCGTGATGCCCCACTCGTGGGCGTCCAGTCCGACCGACGAGCAGATCATCTGCTCGACCTTCCCCGCGTAGTCGCGGCCGATGTCGGCGTGCCGCATGATGTGCTCGGCGCGCTCGTCGTACGGCGTGTCGTACCAGTTCTGCTCGGGCTGACGGCGCTTGCTCATCGGGTAGAACGACACGAACTCGCTGTCCGGAATCTCGGGGTGGAGGCGGTCGTCGATGTAGTCGCCGATCGCGGCGTCCTCGTCGGTCTCGCCGGCGAGGTACTCGCGGGTCTGCTCGCCGTACCCCGACGCTTCGGTGACGGAGACGTAACTCGTCGCGCGCTCGGTGAACGCGGCGAGCGCGGTGTCCTCGAACGACCGCTCGATGCGGTCGAGGTCCGCCATCTCCGGTCGCAAGTGTAGGAAGAGCAGGTCGGCCTTGTGCCCGAGGATCGAGTAGAGCGCGGACTGGCCGCTCTCGCTTCGCGCGGCGTGCTCGCGGTGCACGAGGAAGTCCTCGCCCTCCTCGAGCGCTCGCTGGCGCTCGTGCTCGGGAGCGTCCCGCCACGCGTCCCAGTCCACCGTCCGGAAGTCGTGGAGTACGTACGACCCTTCCGCCGTCAGCGGCGGTTCGCGCTGTGTCATACGAGCGGCTTGGGGTGGGGGTCAAAAGGCCGTGTCGGTATCGCGCCACGTCGCAGCCGTAGCCCCGGCAACTGACCACCCGTATCGAAACCCTTTCACGAACGCCACGGAAGGTCAATACAAGATGCGTAAGAGCGGCCCACCGAAGGGGCTCATCGCGTACATCGTCCTGGAGCTGCTCGCGGAGAAACCGCGGTACGGCTACGAGATCCTCAAGGAGATCACGGAGATAAGCGGCGGGCACTGGGAGCCCTCCTATGGCTCCGTGTACCCGATCCTGTACAAGTTCGAGGACGAAGAGTGGGCGCGGCGAATCGAGCGCGAGGACGAACCCGACCGGAAGTACTTCGAGCTCACAGACGACGGCGTCGAGGAGCTCGCGAGTCGCCGCGAGGAGTCCGCGCGGATGGCCAAGGAGTTCGCGGACGTCATCCTCGGGTTCTACCACGTGTACGTCGCGTTCTCCTGCGACGACCGGTTCGAGGTCCCCGACCTCGACGGCGAGTGGCACTTCGACGAGGACTTCTCGGCGTGGATCGTCGAACAGATGATCCGCCACCACGACCACTACTTCGGCGAGTTCGACCGCGTAGAGGTAACTCCGGAAGAGTTCTACGACGACCACGGCGTCGAGAGAGACGAGGACTGATCGACCGAGACGCCTACAGCGACCGCCACGCCGACGGTTCCGTTCCGTCCGTCGTCACTCTTTCAGCACGGTTGGTACTGTAGCGAGGGAATTCACTGAAACGTACCCATCGGAGAAGACGCTCACCTCGTAGGTCATGTAGTTGAAAACGACCTTTCCGCGCGCTCCGTCGTTGTCGAATAGGCTCTCCAGGGCGTCGGGATCGATCGCGTCGTACAGGGGTGGAACGAGGTCGGTCGCATCCGTCCGTTCCGCGTCTGCGACTGCTTCAATGACTTTCTGACATATGCTGCTCTTCGTAGAGGCGTCGGCCTGTACCTGGTTCACGTCTTCATTCGAGCCTCGCCGCATTTAAACATGTCGTCAATTGGACACTAACCAGCGTGACTTAAAGCGGGCTGGTCATCGGCCAACCTCGTCGTCGTCAGCGAACTCCTGACCAAAGTGATTGTAGGGCTGGGCCCGTTCCTGTTTCATGATCTCCATACGTTCGATATTAACGCCCAGCGAATCCAGGGCGACCAGGCTCGCCTCTACGTCCTCCTGCGTCCGCCCAACCACCTCCAGGGACAGATTCTCGTTATTTGTCAACAGCTCTCGAACGCTCACGACACCGGAGAGGTCCATGATCTCGTCGACCATCTCCTCCTTCTCCGATAGAGGGACCGTCGCAGTGACCAGGAGATGATGACCGAGCCCGGCTTTCGTGTAGTCGACGATCGTGTGGTACCCCTTGATGACGCCCCGTTCTTCGAGCCGATCGATCCGGTTGGTGACGGTGCTAGACGAGACGCCGACCTGATCGCCGATGTCGGCGACCGTTCGCTTCCGAGCGTCCTGCTGGAGCAGATAGACGATCCCTTTGTCCGTGTCGTCGATCTCTTCGGGGCTCATATGGACCTTACAGGACGCGTTCGGAAAACCCTTCTCGCGCCTGGAAGTGCACGTTCCCAGCAGCGTTCCGCCTGACGTCTGTCGGGTCAGAGGAGGCTGGGGACGAGCACCATCGCGAGGAGACAGACGAGCATGGTGACGCCGACGCTCGTGGTGACGTAGCGGACGTGGCGGCGCTTGGGGTCGATGGGGAGTCGGGAGATGACGGCTTCGGCGCTGGTGCGGAGGATGTGGCCGCCGTCGAGCGGGAACGCCGGGATGCAGTTGAAGAAGCCGAGCTGGACGTTGATCCAGCCGGTCCAGAACGCGAGGTTCGCGAGGACGAAGAGGACGTCTTTGCCGATGAACGAGAGTGGGCCGCCGTCGGCGACGTAGAAGTTCGTGATGGGGCCCTGGAAGCCGGCGAAGTTGAACGGGAGGCCGATGCCGCCGATGGCGCTCGCGAACGGGAGGACGAGCGTCCCGATGAGGGTGCCGAAGAACCGCTGGATGGGGCCGACGCCGCCAGCGCCGCCGTCGGGCGCGGCGCCGAGCGCGGTGAGGTACGTGCCCGCCGGGTAGAGTTCAGTGCCGAAGTCCGTCACGGAGACGCCGCCGATGCCGCGAGCGGGCTGGACGCCGAGGAACCCGGCGCCGTCCTGGTTCCCGAGGGTGACGTTGTACGTCGCGAGTTCGCCGTCGTGGAACGCGGTGACGGCGATCTCCTGGCCGGGTTCGGTGTCGTCGAGAGCCGCGATGAGGGCCGTGGCGTCGAGGACGCGCTCGCCGTCGACGGCGGTGACGACGACGGGGTCGCCGGCGGGTGCGCCCGCTTCGGCGAGCGGTTCGCCGGGGAGGACGGTGAGGTACGCGCCGGCGACGAACGCCACCTGCTCGCGTGCGCCGTCGCGCTCGACGGTGACGGTCGTCCGGCCGGTGGTGTTCGCGAGCGCCGCCCGGAACGCGGAGCGGGAGTCGACGCGCTCGCCGTCGACGGCGACGACGCTGTCGTTCACCGCGACGGCGCTCGGGCCGCCGCGGACGGTCTCGGTGACGATCACCTCGCGGGACACCGTCGCCGTCCGGTCGTCGTTGAGTTCGACGGTGACGTTCTCCGCAGTCGAGTCGTCGAGCACGGCGTCCAAGTCCTCGTTCGTCTCTACGTCGGTGCCGTCGATCGCGGTGATGCGGTCGCCTGGGCCGACGCCGGCGTCGGCGGCGGGCGACCCGGGGAGGGCGCCCGCGACGGCCGCGCCCGGTGCGACCGACAGCGACGCGATGATCGGGCCGAACAGGAGGGCGTACACGACGAGCGTCACCGCGAAGTTGTTCGTCACGCCCGCAGCGAACATCCGCGTCTGCGCGCCGCGAGAGCGCTCGCGACGCTCGGCCTCGTTCGGTTCGACGAACGCACCGATGGGGAGGACGGCCAGGAGCGCGAGCCCCATCGACTCGATCTCGATGTCCTCGACGCGCGAGAGCAGGCCGTGTCCGCCCTCGTGGACGACGAGCCCGACCGCGAGCCCGAACACGATGCCGGGCGCGGCCGAGAGCGGGAGGAAGTCGTTCACGCCGGGGATGACGAGGAAGTTCTTCGGGTTGCTGACCGTCTGCTGGGCGGGGTCGCGCGCGACGCGGAGCGCCGCGAACACCAGCGCGAGGAACGACCCCAGCATCACGACGAGCGCGACGCCGACGCCGACGTTCGACCACGCTCGCCAGAACCGCTTCGGGCCGGCGAGCCAGTTCAGGAACGCCCGCCCGCGCTTCGTGTGCAGCGTCAGTATCGGCCCGCTCGTGCCGACGAACGACGGCATGAGCCCGTTCCGGTCGGCGTAGAGGACGGCGAGCCAGTAGACGAGGAGCCCGAACAGCACCCACTGCAGCGTGGAAACCATCACTTCGACAGTCCGGGACCCGCGGGCAAATGGCTTTGGTTACCCCCTGCACGGGACGCGACCGTCCGTGCGCGAAGACGGCGTGCTCCACTGTCGACCGTCGACGGCCGCGTTCTCGACGGCGCGCGTCGCCGGAACTCGGAAACGTTTAACAGTACCGGGACGTGAGGGGTCGTATGGCCAGTTTCAAGGAAGCGGAAGCGCGGAACCTCGAGAAGATGATCTGCATGCGATGTAACGCACGGAACGCGAAGGAAGCCGATCGCTGTCGGAAGTGCGGGTACAAGAATCTGCGCCCGAAGGCCAAGGAAGCGCGCGCCGCCTGATCGGTCGACTTTTCCGCTGCAGCGTTCTCCGTATCGCTCCATCCCCCACTAGCATCCGGCGTCGTTCTCGCGCCCGAAGACGGCGTAACTCGAGGCGAGTCAGGCGTCGTCGGGGTACTTCGGTTCGCGCTTCTCCGCTCGCGAGAGCGCGGTCTCGACGACGTCCCGGACGTCGCCGTGGAACTCGCTGCCGTGTCCGGCGTACATGTGCTCGACGCCGTCGGGGAGTCGCTCGAGGAGTTCCCGGATGCTCTCGACGAGGCGCTCGCGGCTCTGGCCCGCGTAGTCCGTGCGCCCGAAGCTCCCGTAGTCGAACGCACCGTCGTCGTGCACGACGACGTCCCCCGAGTACAGCGTGCTCTCGGAGACGAACGAGACGTGGTCGCTCGCGTGCCCGGGCGTGTACACGACGTCGAAGCTCTCGTCGCCGATCTCGACCGTGTCGCCGTCCTCGATGGCGTGCGTCCGGTACTCGTGCTCGCCGTACGCGTACACGTCGGGGGCGAACGCGTCGACGACGGCGTCCAGTTCGGCGACGTGGTCGCCGTGCTGGTGCGTGAGGTGGACCGCGTCCACGTCGCCGACGTGCTCGCGGACAGCGTCGACGACGCCGTCGTACGCGCCGACGTCGACGAGCGCCGTCACCGCGCCGGTGGCGAGGTAGGCGTTGCACGTGAACGTCTCCGCGTCGGCCGTCACCGTATGTACTGTCACGTATACACCGACGGACGGTCGATTACTAAAGCCTGACGTGGAGGTCGGTCGGGATTCAGAAATCGCCCGTGACGCTTTTGATGCTGTACGTCATACTGTGTCACGTATGGGTTTTGGGAGCTACGATGAGTCCGAGCAGGACACCCAGGAGATAGACACAGACCTCGACGAGGACACCGTTGACGGCCGCGAGAGCGACCACGAGGGTGAGGTCGAGTTCGAGAATGGGGCATCGAACGACGAACTCCTCGACCGCCTGGAGGACATCAAGAGCGAGACGTGAAGGCCGGGGCGCGGGCGGTGGGCGTCGCCGAATCCTACCGGGGTTCGACGAGTACGCTCGCCGCAGTCGTCGTTCGGGCCGACCGAGCGGTCGAAACGGTTTCTTTCGGAACGTGTACGGTCGGTGGCCGTGACGCGACGAGTGGCGTCGCCGACGTCGTCGCGTCACTGGAGCGCCCGGACGCCAGGTACGTGTTCGTCGCGGGCGTGGCGCCGGCGTGGTACAACCTCCTCGACCTGCAGACGCTCCACGAGCGCGTCGACCGGCCGGTGCTCGCGGTGTCGTTCGAGGACAGCGACGGCCTCGAACCGGCGTTGCGCGAGGCGTTCGACGGCGAGGCGCTCGCGGAGCGACTGCGCGCGTACCGGGCGCTCCCCGACCGTCGCCCGGTCGACGTCGACGACGACGTCGTGTTCGTTCGCGCGCTCGGCGTCGGTCGCGAGCACGCCGCAGAACTCGTCCGCGGGTTCACGCACGAAGGCGGTCGGCCCGAGCCGGTTCGCGTCGCGCGCGAGATCGCGCGCGCTGGCGACGCCCTCCGCACGGACGACTGAGGGCGACCGCTCCGAGATTCGACGTCCATCCAGCGCAGCGGCTGGCAGTCGCGAGGGAAACCGTTAGGGTGGTTCCCGTCCGCGGAGTGGACATGGTCGAAGACGACGACGCCGCGGGGGACGCCCCGTCGGAGCATGCGACGCCGGACGCCGCGCCGGAGGACGCCACGGTCGACGGCCCGGTGGTGCTCGAGTGCGAGCGCTGTCCGGCGCTGTGCGAGTCGCGGTCGCGGATCGTGAACGGCGTCGGGCCCGTCGACGCTGACGTCTGCTTCGTCGGCGAGGGCCCGGGCGCGAACGAGGACGAGCAGGGCGAGCCGTTCGTCGGCCGCTCTGGGTCCGTCCTCGACGACGCGCTGCTGGCCGCCGGGCTCGAACGCGAAGCCGTCCGGATCACGAACTGCGTGCGCTGTCGGCCGCCGGAGAACCGCGACCCGACGACTGACGAACTCGAGAACTGCCGGAGTCACCTCGCGCGCGAACTCGCGATCGTCGACCCCGAGGTCGTCGTGACGCTCGGGAAGGTCCCGAGCCAGCACCTCCTCGAGCGCGACGTCGCCATCACGAACGAGGCCGGCGACGTCCACGACGCTCGCGTCGGCGACGACCAGTACCGCGTCCTCCTCTCCGTCCACCCGGCGGCGACGCTGTACGACCGCAGCCAAGAGGAGACGTTCGAGGAGACGATCGCGGAAGCAGCAGCGCTCGCGGGCGTGGAGAGAGAGAACGGAAGTGGCGGGCAGTCCCGCCTCGGCGAGTTCTAGACTACTTCTCGGTGCGACCCAGCCAGCTGTCGCCGTCTGCCAGTCCGCGCAGGGACTCGAAGAACCCCTTCCCGGAGTTCTCCTCCGGCCGGAGTCGCGACCGGAGCCGCGAGGAGAACAGCTCGACGCTGATGACGATCACGATCACCATGAAGATGCCAGCGGCGGCGCGAGAGAACGCGAGCTGCGCGAGCTGGCCCTTGATGTACTGCCCGAGGCCGCCCGCGCCGACGACGCCCAGCGAGATCGCGATCCGGACGTTGATCTCCGTGATGTACAGCGCCCACGCGATGAACGACGAGAACACCTGCGAGAGCATCCCGAAGCTGATGACTTGCGAGCGGTTCGCGCCCGTCGACGAGATCGCCTCGATCGGGCCCTCCTCGACCTCCTCGAGTTCGTCCGTGAACAGGCGCCCCATGTTCCCGATGGTGTCCGTCGCGATCGCGAACATCGCGGACAGCGGCGTCGGCCCGAACACGGGGATGTAGAACAGCACCCAGACGATCGCGGGAATCGCGCGGATGGTGCTCATCGTCCCGCGGAACAGGAAGTTGAACGGGAACGGCGTCACGCGCTCGCTCCCGAGCACGCCGAAGAACAGCGCGAGTGGGAACCCGACGACCGTGCCGGTGAGGCCGACGATGATGGTGACGACGCTCGCCCCGACGATGCTCGTTCCCTCGTTGCGCTGGAGGATCGACTCGACGAGCGACTCGGGGTTCGCGAGACTCCCGAAGAACCCACTCCAGCCGTCCATGGATTCGCTCGAGGAGTACAGCGTGAAGAACCGGAAGTCCGGCGTCGCGAAGTTCAGCATGTTGTCGAGGAAGACCGGGAACTGCCGGACGACCGCGGCCAGCGTGAACCCGAGGTACGTCAATCCGGCGCCCGTGAGCACGAGCACGCCGATGGCGAGTCCGAGCATCAGGATCCGACGGATGCGCTGGGCGCGCTCGATCTCGTCGAGCCGCTCGCGGATGCGCGCACTCGGCTGCCCTCGACTCGCGCCGGCGTCGGCGTCGACGGCTTCGTCGCTCATTGGACGGCCTCCTGCGTGGCCGCGGACGCGTCCTCGTCGTCCTCGTAGTAGATCTCGTCGACGACGTCCATCGTCAAGTCGTCCCTGCCGCCGTCGAAGACGACGCGACCGTCGCGCAGGCCGATGTAGCGCTCGCCGAACTCGCGAGCGAGTCCGACCTGGTGGAGGCTCGCGATCGTCGTGAGCGTGCGTTCCTTCGCCGCGTCCCGCATGTAGCCCATGACCTCTTCGGCGGCCTTCGGGTCGAGGCTCGCGACGGGTTCGTCCGCGAGCATGAGGTCGGGGTGCTGGACGAGCGCGCGAGCGATCCCGACGCGCTGCTTCTGGCCGCCGGACATCGACCCGGCGCGCTGCTCGGCCTCCTCGAGGAGCCCGACAGTGTCGAGCGCCTCCAGCGCCGACACCTTCTCCGGCGTGTCGTACCACGTGAGGACGCTCTTGATGAGGTCCTCGCGGCTGAGCGCGCCCGTGAGTGCGTTCTTGTACGCGGACATCTGTTCGACGAGGTAGTGCATCTGGAACACCATCCCGATGTCACTGCGACGACCACTGAGCTCGGTGTCGCCCATGTAGACGCCGCCCTCGGTGGGCTCGGTCAGCCCGTTGAGGATGCGAAGGAGTGTCGACTTCCCCGCCCCGGACGGCCCGAGGAGCACGACGAACTCCCCTTCGGGGATCGAGAAGGACACGTCTTCGAGCGCCACGGTGTCCCCGTAGCGCTTCGTCAGGTTCTCTACTGTAATCGCGGGCATTGACAATTGATTCGTGAAGAACGGTTAGTTGCTTTCGGACTCTACTCGACGGGGTTATCCGTCGAGGAGGTCGGTGCTCAGGCCGAGGGAGTCAGCGACGTCGATGACGGGCTGGTACGTCTCGAGGTCCGCGGGGCGGACGCCCGAGAACCAGAGGTCGTCCTCGGTCTCGTCGTCGCCCGTCTCCGAGTTCGGCTTGCCGTTCTCGCCGAGGTACGCCTCGTCGGGCGCGTTCGAGATGGCGTCGACGAGCTGGGACTTGTTGTCGTCGGAGAGCTCGGGGCTCGTCACCATCGGCGCGCGCGGGATACCGTTCTCGTTGTAGTCGGCCATGTAGTCGGCGACCGGCTCGATACCGTCGACGTAGCCGTCGTCGCCCTGCGTGATGAACTTCCCGACGCCAGCGGCCGCCGCCTGACCGTCCTGAAGCGTCTTGAACGCCTCGGCGTGCCCGGACCACGTGGCCGTGAAGTCGGCGCCGTTGTCCGAGGTCGGCGCTTCGCCGATGCTGAGGCCTTCCTCCTTCAGCATCCAGAGCGGGTAGAGCGACCCCGACGCGGACGTGATGTCGGCGAACGCGATCGTCTCGCCCTCGAGGTCGCTGAGGCTCTCGATGTCGGAGTCCTCGCGCGTGACGATGACGCTCGTGTACTTCCAGCCGCCGTAGGCCTTGCGCTGGAGCGCGATCTCGGCGTCGCCGGACTTCACGCCGAGTGCGGCCGCGAACGGACCGGTCTCGGCGATGTCGGCGGAGCCCGAGCCCAGGCCCTGGAGGACCGCGGAGTAGTTCGACGCGTACTCGAGGTTGACGTCCGCGTTGTCGACGGACTCCTCGATGTGGTCCGCGAACGGCCCGTACTGCTTCATCATGTAGTTCTGGGGCTCGGTGGGACTCATCATGAAGTCGATCGTCCCGTCGTTGTACGGCTGGCTGCCGAAGCTACCGATACAGCCCGCCAGTCCGGACGTGCTCGCTGCGCCTAGCGCGCCTGTCACCTTGAGGAAATCGCGTCGACTTGCCATTGCGAATCAGTTCATAGTTCTTGATTACGGACTTAAGTTTTCCTAATCGTTCTATCGAGACCTATTGAGATGACCACAGCCAAAGTTAACGTGTGCGGGATTGCGGCCGCGCCCACTTGTGATTCTGGAATTCGACAGAGGTCGTCGACCAAAGCGGAGGGACTCCCGCCGGGTCGTGAGCGAGACCACCGCCGGGTCGCGAGCGAGACTGACCGTCGTCGTGGGCGAGGGACGCGATGGCGGTCGGTAGTCGCTGGCAGATGCGGCCCGATGGGAAACGCGTTTGAGTTCTCCGACCGTCCGCTCTAGCATGAGCGAACAGGCGGGGAAGATCGTGGAGCAGGACCTCGGCGTCGCCGACGTCGTCGTGGTCGACTACGGGCTCGGGAACCTCCGGAGCGTCACGCGCGGCCTGGAGCGCGCCGGCGCGAGCGTCACCGTCACGGACGACGTGGACAGCATCCGGGACGCGGACGGCGTCGTCCTCCCGGGCGTCGGCGCATTCGGTGAGGGCATGGAGAACGCGGGGCCGTTCCGCGAGACGCTCCGCGACGTCGCGGCCTCGGAGACGCCGCTGTTCGGGATCTGCCTCGGGATGCAGATGCTCCTGACGTCGAGCGAGGAGGCCGAACGCGAGGGCCAAGGCGACGTAACGGGCCTCGACCTCATCCCGGGAACGAACGAGCGCTTCGCCGAGGACCGGAACGTCCCCCACATGGGGTGGAACGAACTCGACGTCCGGCGCGACCACCCCCTCGTCGACGGCGTCGATGGAGAGCACGCGTACTTCGTGCACTCGTACTACGCCGTTCCGGACGACGAGCACGCGGTCGTCGCGACGACGGACTACGGCGAGGACTTCGCGAGCGTCGTCGCGAACGACGACGGCACCGTCTTCGGCACCCAGTTCCACCCCGAGAAGTCCGGCGAGACCGGGCTCCGGATCCTCCGGAACTTCGTCGACATCTGCGCGGACGCGTAGGCAGAACTGACCGAGACCGTCAGAGCCGCTCTTCGTAGATTTCGCCGTAGGCTTGCCGGCGGAGGGTGCCGACGGCGGCGTCGCGCTCGTCCTGGAACGTCGCCGCTACTGCTTGTTCGGCAAAGGGCGCGACGTGCCACGCGACCGCGTGGACGTGCTCGCTCCCGCGCTCGACGACGTCGCCGTCGAACCCCTCGCGCCACGCGTCGTACTCGTCGCGACTCCCGACCCGGACTTCGAGTTCCGCGGCGAACAGTACGTCGCGCGCGGTCTCGACGACGTCGCCGGTGACGCGCTCGCGGTACTCCTCGCGGTCGAACCCCATCGCCTTCGCGACCTCCTTCACGACGAGCTGCGCGGTCGGGCCAACTGCGTCGTACGCCTCGCGCGCTTCCGCGGCGGTCTCGGGCGACAGCGAACCTTCGACGTCCATGCCCGAGCCTATCGGCGTCCCGAACTACTCGCTTTCGCTTGCATCCGACCCGTCGCCGCTCGCGGACTCCCCGTCCGACCCGTCGTCCTCGCTCGCATCCTCGCCCTCGCTCGCGTCCTCGCCCTCGCTCGCGTCCTCGCCCTCGCTCGCGTCCTCGCCCTCGCTCGCGTCGCCGCCCTCGTCGAGCCCGTACATCTGCTCGGTGAGCTGGCGGGCCTCCGCCATCACGCCCGCCGCTTCGTCGGTGAGGTCGCCGCGACCGCCCGCGCTCGCGCCCGCCTCGCCACCGCCGGTCGCGCCGGGGCCGCGGTGCCCGCCCTGCTGCGCGAGTTCGTCCTCGAGCCGACCGCCGTGGTCGTGACCGTCGTCGTCGAACTCGGGGACGTCGACCTCGGGGACGGCCTCGGCGACCGTCGGCGCGAGCGTCTCCGGGTTCCGCTCGCCCCACTCGGGCACGTGGTCGTCGAGCCAGTCCTCGTGCGCGTCGCCGCGGATGACCGCGGTGAACGCGAGGTGGTTCGCGAGATGCTCCGCGTCGGTCTGGGGCGTGTCACACACCGGACAGCGGTACGCCATTACCGGGAACGTGCGTCGCCGCGAGCAAAAGCCCTCCGTCACGACCCTCGCCCGAGAACCCGCTCCCGGTCGCAGAGGCCAACGACGCCACGACGACCCAACAGAACGCCCCCGCATGCTCGACCGTCACTCTATCTCCGAACAGGAACAACACACTACATCGAATACCGCCCCGAACGCCCCCGCACGCTCGACCGTCCGGGACGCGCACTGCGCTCCTCGGCGTCGCTCCGCTCGCCTGCGGTGCTTGTGGCGTCCGGGACGGATCGAGCGCACGGCCCCGTTCAGTCCCACCCGACCGCGACGGCACCGCAGCCTCGCCCTCCCCAGCCGACTGCGCGCCTCGGCCTGCGGCCTCGGTGCTCGTCCTCCGTGAGAGCACGCTCTCACGTGCTCCCGCTCGCTTCGCTCGCGGGAACCTCGCACGGTATCGACGCAGCCGCGCTCGTCTTCACTCGCGCGGCTACGACACCGCGCGCCAGCCGGCGGTCGAACGCCCTATTCGATCCACCGTCCGGGCCGCGAGCAGCGCGCGCCGACGGCGCGCGCTGCGAGTAGGGGGAGGGCAGGGCGCGGTGCGGTCGCGGAAGCGGTGGCGGTGCGGTCCCGGTCGGGGTGGGACTGAAAGGGGCGGCGCGTTCGCCCGGCGTCGCGAAGCAAGGACCGCAGTCGCGAACGCAGTGAGCGACGAGGACCACAGCGAGCGAGGGCGGGCGAACGCGCCGGGGCTTTCTATACGTTCGCGGTGCCGTCTCTTCCGCTGTGTAATCGCGAACGAGCCGGGGCTTTCTATCCGTTCGCAGTGCCGTCTCTTCCGCTGTGTAATCGCGGTCGTTCGTTCAGTGACCGCCGTAGTCGCGGTCGCGTCGGCCCCAGTCGTCGAGTTCGCGCACCATCACGAGCGCGTTCTCGCCGTCGTCGTAGTAGCCCTCGACGCGCCGGAGCGCCTGGAACCCGAAGTCGCGGTAGAGGTGCTTCGCGGGTTCGTTCCCCTCGCGGACCTCGAGTTTCGCGCTCGTCGCGTCCGCCTCCGCGAGTCGCGTCAGCGAGTGCGCGAGCAAGCGACGCCCGTACCCTCGGCCGCGGCGGTCGGGGTGGACCGCGAGGTCTTTGACGTGCCCGAACGACCGGCCGTGGTTCGGAACGACGTCAGCGACCACGTACCCGACGACCGCTTCGCCCTCGATCGCCACGAGGAATCCCGGTTCGCCGAGGAATCGGTCGAACACCTCGTACGGCCACGGCTGCGGGAACGACGCCTTCTCGATCCGGTAGATGGCGAGCAAGTCCGCGCGGTCGGCCTGCCGGATGCGCGACCGCGCGTCGCCGTCGTCGGGGGCCGTCGTCGTCACGCCCGGGGGTTGGGCGTGCTCGGCCATCAATGTCCGGTGTCCGCACCGGAGTAGCCGCCGACACCGTCGACGCGCACTCCCGTCGCCGTCTTCACACGAGCCCGCTGCGGTTGACGGCGGCGTCGACGACGACGAGGACGCCGACGGACGCGACGATCCCGACGAGTTCGAGTGGCGCGGTGAGGAGGCCGAGCGAGACGATGAGCGTCGTCGCGCACGCTGGCGCGTGCGGCACCGAGAAGTACCGCATCCCGAACGTCGTCGCGGCGACGGAGACGACGCCGGCGAGGCCGAGGCGGAGCGTCGCCGTCGACCCGGGCTCGAGCGCGGCCGTGACCGCGAGCCCGCCCGCGAGCGCGTAGTACGCGCCGGCGCCCGCGGCGACGCCGACCGCGTGCCCGGCGACGACGCGCCGGCGCGTCGGCGGGTCGTCGACGGTCGCGAGCACGTACGCTGACGGCCCGAGGCTCGGGAACACGAGCGCGACGCCGAGCAGCCACGCCGCGACCGTCGACGCGACGAGCAGCCCGCCAGCGTACGCGCTCCGCACGACCTCGCCGGCGAACGTGGCGGGCGTCGAGTCGCTCATTGCCCGAGCCGAGCGCCCGCATCGACAAGTGGATGACGTTCCCTCCGCGCGCGCTGGTCGACCGGGATGTTCCCCGCGAGTCAGTCGCGCCGGCCTCGGTCTCGGCCGTCGGTCCTGACCCGGTGGCGGGCGGTCAGCGGCCCTCGAGGCGGCTGGCTGCCACGCGACGGCACCGGCCGAGGGCGTCGAGGCAGCCGTCGGCGACACTCGAGAGCGCGTGCGTCGCGGTCGCGCCGACCCGGCGAGCCGCCCGGCCGACGCGAGAAGCCCCGCGTCCGACGCCGACGCTCGGCGCGCCGAGTTCGACCGTGGAGAGTCGCGCCACCGCACTCGCGACGGCGCCGCCGACGACCTCGACGACGGCGTTCGCGGTAGCGCTGGCGCCGTCGCGTCCCGCACGGAGGCCGCGAGCGACGCCGGCACCGAATGCGCCGAGCGCGCGCCGCCCCCGGCTCCCGACGCCGCGCCCGAACCGCGTCGGGGAGAGCACGCTCCCGGTCGCGACCAGGGCCGCGACCGCGACCGTCGGGACCGTCGCGAGCGCGCCGAGGCGCGACCGACCCGCGACGACGTGCATCTCCTCGTCGACCGCGCCGTCACGCCCGGCATCGCTCGCGTCCACGTTCCCCTCCCCGCCTTCGTCGTTCTCGCTCGCGTACGGGTCCGGGTCGCGGAGGTCCCCGACGACCCGCTCGGCGATGTACGTCGCGCCGTTCTCGAACGCCGGGGGCTCCGGTGGGTCCGCGACGGCGTCGAGGACGTCGATCGGATCGGGCGCGACCGCGAACCCGTCGACGTCGAAGCGCTCCAGCCAGTCCGCCACGGCGTCCTGCTCGTCGGTCGCCGGATGGACGACGCAGGGCGTCCCCGCGACCGCGGCGTCCATGATCGTCGAGTACCCCGAGCAGACGACCGCGTCTGCGCCGCGGATGTACGGCAGCAGCGACGGCACCGGGTCCCAGTCCGCGTCGGCGACGTTCAGGACGTCGTAGCCCTGCCGGCGGAGGTGCTCGGCGACCCGGTCGAGCGACGAGTAGTGACTCGGGACGACGACGACGTCCGCCTCGTCCCGAACCGGCGGGTGGCCGTCGAGCGCGACCGGCGGAATCCGCGTCGCTCGCCCCGGGTCCGCTCCTGACTGGGGCCACACGACCGGATAGTAGAACTCGCGCGCGGCCGACAGCTGGAACGTCGTGTGGAACCCGGCACCGGTTCGCTCGACGACGTCGTCGTACAGCCCCGGCATGTCGTGCTTGAGGACGTACAGCGGCACCCCGACGCGGTTCGCGGCCATCGCGGCGAACATGTCGTCCGTGACGAGCGCGTCCGGGTCGGTGGCGTCGAGCCAGGACTCGTAGTCCGCAATCCGGCCGAGGGTCGCGGGCACGCTCTCGGTCGCCGTCTGCCAGAGCGAGCCGTCCTGGTACGTGTCGATGTAGTCGACGACGGTCGGCTCGAACTCGTCGTAGCCGTTCAGTGCGACGAACTCGGCGCCGGCGCCGCCGCCGGCCATCCGCACGGCCCCGCCCGCGTCCTCGATGGCCTCGGCGATCGCGAGCATCCGGGTCGCGTGCCCCGCACCTTCTGGATAGTGTGCGACGGCAATCGTCGGTACCATTGGCTATCTGTCGGGACGTTCGACTATCTGGACGTATGTCTTGTGGTGCCAGCGACGGTTCGTTGTGCCGAGGCCGCCCGGATTCAGTCGCTGCCGTCCTCGACGAGGCGTTCGTCGAGGTAGTCGAGCAACATCGTCTCGACGTCGCTCGTGTCGACGCCGAGGCTGACGCGCCGGTTGTGTGCGCCCGTCAGTGCCGTCGCGACGAACGTCGCGACCGCGTCCGCGTCCACGTCCCGCCGGAATCGCCCGGTCTCCTTGCCCTCCTCGACGTTCGACCGGACGACGTCGTGCAGCAGGCGGTCGAAGCGCCGGAGGCGGTCGCGGAACGCGTCGTCGTACGGCGCCTGCGCCTCGATCTCGAGGATGGCGACGCGGAGCTCCTCGCGGCCGTCGTCGTCGTCGTGGTACGCCGTCCGGACGAGCTCGCGCAGTCGCTCGCCGGGGTCGTCGCCGGCGATCGCTGCGAGTTCGCGCTCGAAGTCCTCGTAGAGGTACTCGAGGAACGCGAGGAGGAGGTCGTGCTTCGAGTCGAAGTGATAGTGCAGCGTCGACTTCGAGAGGTCCGTGCGGTCCGCGATGTCGACCATCCGCAGGTCCGCGTACCCGCGCTCGCACAGCGCCTCGTACGTCCCGCGCATGATCTGCTGGACCGCCTCCGACCGCGCCGCCGCGGACTCTGTCTCGCTCATGCTGACCGACTAGTCAGTCTAGGGGCTTGAAGGTTCCCGCCGCGCCGCCAGCGTCTCAACGAACCCATCACCGAGCCCCCAGGAGCCCATCGACGCGACCGCTACGCGACCGGAAAGAGAGAGGGAGAGAGCCGCCTGCGTCCTCAGTCGTCCGCGGGCGTCGCGCCGCTGCCGTCGTCACCGGTCGCCTGCTCCTTCGTCCACGGGAGCTTCCCGCCGACCGCGAGCATGTCGCGCTCGCGCTCGGACGCGTCCAGCGTCGCCGTGAACTCCCAGTCGCCGTTCACGCTGACCGTGAACTCCTCCTGGCCGGACTCGACGCCCTCGCGGATGTCGTCGACGACCGCGAGCTCGTCGCCCTGGTCGATCTCCTCGTAGTCCTCGGCGTCGATCGCGAACGGCACGATGCCGAAGTTGAAGAGGTTCGCCTTGTGGATGCGCGCGAAGCTCTGCGCGAACACCGCGTCGATTCCGAGGTACATCGGGCACATCGCGGCGTGCTCGCGGCTCGACCCCTGGCCGTAGTTCTCGCCCGCGACGAGGACGCCGCCGTCGGCGGCCTCGGCGCGCTCGGGGAACGTCTCGTCGATCCGCGTGAGCGTGAACTTCGAGTACTCGGGGATGTTCGACCGGTACATCAGGGCGTCCGCGTTCGCGGGCGTGATGTGGTCGGTCGTGATGTTGTCCCCCATCTTCAGGAGGTTCTCGCCGCGGAGCTCCGCGTCGAGCGCGTCCTTCAGCGGGACGTCCTTGATGTTCGGGCCCTTCACGAGCTCGTCGTCGACGGCCTCGTCGGGCGCGATGAGGTCCGTCTTCGAGCCGTCGTACTGGTCGGGGAGCTCGAACCCGGGATCCTCGAGGTCGCCGAGTTCGTCGGCGAGGTCCCGCGGGTCCACGATCTCGCCCTTGATTGCCGCCGCGGTGGCGACCTCCGGCGAGCACAGGTAGACGGAGTCGTCGTCGATCCCCGAACGACCCTCGAAGTTCCGGTTGAACGTCCGGAGGCTCACGGAGTCGGAGGCGGGCACGTGCCCGATCCCGATACAGGCACCGCACGTCGCCTCGGAGAAGTTGACGCCGGCCGCCATCATCTCAGCGACCCAGCCGTCGCGCGCGAGCATCTCGCTCGCCTGCTTGCTCCCTGGCGCGACGATCATCTCGGTCTTCATGTCGACCTCGCGGCCCTCGAGCATCTTCGCAGAGGGCAGGATGTCGCTGTACGCACCGTTCGTACAGGACCCGATCATGACCTGGCTGACGTCGACGCCCTCGACCTCGCGGACGGGCACGATGTTGTCCGGCATCGACGGCTCCGCGATCAGCGGCTCGATGTCGGAGAGGTCGACGACGATCTCGTCGTCGTAGTCCGCGTCCTCGTCCGGGCCGACCTCGACGAAGTCCTCCTCGCGGTCCTGGCGCGCGAGGTAGTCCCGGGTGTTCTCGTCGGTCGGGAAGATCGAGGAGGTCGCACCGAGCTCGGTGCCCATGTTCGTGATGGTGGTGCGTTCCGGGACGGAGAGCGTCTCCACGCCCGGACCGGTGTACTCGAGGACCTTGCCGACGCCGCCCTTCACGGAGAGCCGTCGGAGCATCTCGAGGATGACGTCCTTCGCGGTCGCCCACTCGGGGAGTTCGCCTTCGAGGCGGACGTTCACGACTTCCGGCATCTCGATGTAGTACGGCGCGCCACCCATGGCGACCGTAACGTCGATACCGCCGGCGCCGATGGCGAGCTCACCGAGGCCGCCGGGCGTCGGCGTGTGCGAGTCCGACCCGAGCATCGTCTTGCCGGGGGCGGCGAAGTTCTCCTTGTGGACGTTGTGGCAGATGCCGTTGCCGGGGCGAGAGAAGTGCGCGCCGTACGTGCCCGCGGCCGAACGGAGGAAGCGGTGGTCGTCCGTGTTCTTGAAGTCGAACTGGTACGTCTGGTGGTCGCAGTACTGCGCCGCGATCTCCGTCTGGACCTCGTCCAGCCCCATCGCCTCGAACTGGAGCCAGACCATGGTCCCCGTCGTGTCCTGCGTGAGGACCTGGTCGATCTCGATCCCGATCTCCTCGCCGGTCTCGAGTTCGCCCTCGACGAGGTGGTCGTCGAGGATTTTCTCGGTAAGTGTCTGTCCCATAGCGTTCAAAGCTCCGCCCCGCCCGACCTTAAAACCCGCGAGTTAGGTGGGGGAAAACGGTGCGGAACCACCGCCGCCGCCTCGCGATTCGTGCGAATCTTGCCACCGAAGTGGACGAGCGTCCACGTCAGGCGCACCGAACTCCGGCGACCGACACCATCTTCGGCGACCGCCAACAGCCCGCGTAACCGACATCTCCCGGAACCGCCGACATCTCCCGGAACCGCCGACATCACCCGCAGCGGCCGACATCTCCCGGAACCGCCGACATCACCCGCAGCGGCCGACATCTCCCGGAACCGCCGACATCACCGGTTCGCTCGACGCCTTCCGCAGCGACCGCATCGTCTGCTGGTACCGCCCCATCCGAGGTGGCGGTCGCGACCCGCAAGCTACATTCCATTCGACCGGGTCCTGCCGGGTATGTATCGCGCTGGGTCGTTCGTGGCTTCGCACGTGGAACCGACGCGCGCCGACCAACACCAGCCCAACGGCGTCGACCTGACGCTCGACGCCGTGTTCGAGCAACGCGAACCGGGTCGCATCGGCCGCGACGGCAAGGAAGTCGGTGCTCGGCAGGAGCGCGAACCCGAAACGGTCGGTGGCGACACCACCGCAAGCGGTGACCGCGACGTCGACGCCGGCACGTACTACCTCGAGGAGGGATCGTACGTCGTCCGGTACGGCGAGACGATCTCGATCCCCGAGGGCCACGTCGGGTTCGTCTACCCGCGGTCGTCGCTCATGCGGAACTCGTGCATGCTGAACACCGCGGTCTGGGACGCCGGCTACGAGGGCCGCGGCGAGGGCCTCCTCCAGGTCCATCACGACGTCGAACTCGTCGAGGGCGCGCGCATCGCACAGCTCGTGCTCGCGGAAGCGGAACACGACGGCGAGTACGACGGCGACTACCAGGGCGAGAACCTCTCACCTTGACCCGGAGGAGAAGCGACGGAACGGGCGGTTTCAGGCCGCGACGCCACTGGACGTGACGCTACCGGACGTGACGCTACTGGACGCGTTCGTCGGACAGACCGGTTCGCCGTCGTCGTTCTCGGGGATCGTGATGGGCGGGACGTCGCCGTAGTCGCTGTACGTCATCGCGAGCGTCATCGTCGTCAGGCGACCCTGCTGGACGAACGCGAGGTCGATCTCGGACCGCAGCAGGCGGTTGTCGTCGTGGGCGACGTACTGCGTGATGGTCGCGTTCCGGACGGTGACCTGCGAGAGGTCCGCGGTCGTCTCGTTCGCGACGACGCGCTCGAGTGCGGCGACGTCCGGCGTGATCCGGACGACGTACGCGTCCTGGCCGCGAACGGTGGTGTTCTCCAGCAACGCGGCTTCGGTGCCGGACGCGTTCAGGATCTCGGCCTGGGCGGCCGGGGAGAGCCCGCCGTTCCACGCGTCGGCGCCCGCCGTGACGTTCCACTCGGACTCGTCGTTCGAGACCGACCGGCAGCGGGTGTCGCCGACGACGTACACGGTCGAGAACTGCTTCGAGCGCGTCGTGTTCGTCTCCACGGACTCCACGACCTCCATCCGCAACCGCTCGCTCGAGTGATTGACGGTCCCCTCGGTGGTCACGTTCAGTTCGTTCTGTCCGAAGGAGACGATCTGCCGCGTGGAGAAGTTGTACGCCGATACGGACTGCATCTCGCCGACGGCGTCCGCGGCGATCCGCTCGGCCTCCCCGTCGTCGGGGTCGTCGTCGCCGAGGAACGGCAGGTTCGCCGCCCCGCACCCTGCGAGGGAGACGGCGAGAACGAGCGCGAGGGCGACGCGGACGTGAGTGGAACCGGTCATCAGTCGTCCGACGCTAGCATGGGGGTGGTTACGACCTTTTTGGTCCGCACCTGTCGCCGGTCGACGGCCGACCGACGGTCGCGTCGTCGTCGCAGGGCGATAGCGAACACGGTGGGATACCTCGACGTTGCCGTCCGCGTGCGCCGCACACCTGATTATACGTCGAAGTAGCGGTCGGCGTGCGCCGCACACCCCGGATTGAACGCGTGCCCGCAATCGGGACAGGCGTGCTCGCAGTCGAGGTACGTCTCGATGGAGAGCACGGTCCCGCAGGCGCCACAGAGGATCGCTGGCGCGTCGAACGACGACCGCGGCCAGCGCTCGGCGTCGTGCTCGGCGACCGCCGCGTGACAGGCGTGACACGGATAGAATCGCTCGCAGCACGCGACCCGGATCGCGACGACGTCGCGGTCGGTTCCGTAGTGCGCGCATCGCGTCACAGCGTCCACCTCGACGCCGCGAACGCGCTCCTCGCCGACGACGCTGACCCGACGCGAGGAGCGGTCGGGTTCAGCGTCGACGTCGGCCGATTCCGTCGCTGCTCGTGCCCGCTCGTCACGGCCCGTTCGTGCCGCAGGGTCGTCCTCGCTCACGGTTCAGGGTCGTCCCCCCAGACTCGTTTGCGTATCGGTGCTACGTGTCGGTGTTCTCCGCTTTCGCGAGCGCCTCCTCGGTGACGGTCTCGCGGATGAGCGTCTCCATGCCGCGTCGCAGCCGCTCCGACGCCGCCTGCCCGGAGATGTTCATCTGCTGGCCGAGCTCCTGGAGCGTGGTCTCGCGCGGAATGTCGAAGTACCCGACCTCGACCGCGCGCGTCAACAGATCCCGCTGCGGGTCCGTGAGCGCGATCTCGTCGCCGGACCCCGAGAACGGCTTGCTGTAGATCGAGTCGACGTCGATCGACAGGTCGACGGCGGCGCACGCGTCCCGGAACTCGTTGAACGCGTCCCGGGTCGGGAACAGCATCTTCAGCGTCCAGCCGTCGCCGGACGACTCCCCCTTGAGGAACACGCCGTCGGCCTCGATGGCGGCACGATAGATGGCGACGTCCGGGATGTCTTCGTGGTAGTGCGCGCGATAGAGTCGCTCGTCGCCGTTCTCGGCGACGAGTCGCGAATCCGTTATCGTTTCGTCGGCTTCGAGACCACGCTCGAATGCGTCGAATTCGCAATCCGACGCCCAGAAGACGCTACGGAGGGGTATCGTCGGTGTCGCGTCGACGTGCTGAACCGTGACGTGCGTCCCCGGCGCGTGCTCGATCGCGGTCTGGAGAGCCGTCGAGTCGAGGTGAAACTGTACGAACATCCTAAACGCTCGATGTTGTTGAGACGTGCATCCTATATTCCCCCGTATCAATCAAGGTGTTCAAACCCGTTCACGTTTCCAACGGGCCACTCCATATCGGTGCTGCCTGTATATACAGGTTCGAGTTATTTAGTGGTAGTTGGTTGCCTGACAAAATTGTGGGTTGCCGAGAGCCAACAACCACGAGCGAAAGCTGGACCCGACACGAACCGGCACAGCGTGGACGAGCGCTCACTCGAGAACCGGTTCGAACCCGCCTCGCGTGCGCTCGCCACCGCGGTATCGTTCCAGATAATAGCGGACACCCGGCTGATGCGCCGCCCCCACGACGAGGTGGACGTCGCCACCGGAGACAGCGATCCCGTCGCGCCCGTGGGCGGACTCCCTCCCGGGAACGGACTCGCCGTCGACGGTCCGGGAAGCCTCCGCGTGATGGATCGCGTAGTCCGCCATGCGCGCGTTCCGGGCGTGCGTGACGAGTTCAAGTTCCGGGTCGTGCCGCCGCAGCCACTCGCGCTCGACGGGCTGCGGGAGGAACGCGCACTCGTAGTACCGCTGGAGTCGCCAGAGCGTCGACGGGTCCGCGGCCGCACGCTCCCGGAGACGGAACGACGCGAAGTCCGAGGCCGTCGCGCGATCGGTGTGACTCCCGAAGAACTCGCTGGCGACCGCCCCGAGCGCCTCCTCGAACCGCCGCCCGAAGCGGTCGCCGCTCGCGTCCACGAGCGCGAACGCCGCCTCCTGGAACTCGCTCGCCAGATCGCCGACGTCCTCGGCGAGCGAGTCGAACGGGTCACCGTCGACGTGAGACTCGATACCCCGCCGCTCGCACTCCCGGAGCGCCCACCGGTAGTCGTCCATCCCGTAGACCCCCGCGAAGTCCCGGAAGTACATCCCGCGGACGCCCTGCTCGCAATACACGACGTCGCCCGCGTCGAGGTACCCACGGACGTGCTCGCGGAGGAACGCCCGCTCCGCTCGCGTGTCGGCGTGCGTGACGCCGTTGACGTGAAACCGCCGCCCGTCGACGACCACCGTCGCCCCCGGAACGCCACCGTCCGGAGGACGTGGTTCGCCGAGCTCCAGCCCGCGGAGCCGCCGCCACTCCGCCTTCGCCTCGAAGTACGCCTCGTCCACGTCGGCCGCGTCGACGACGTCCACGAGCGCCTCGAGCGACGTCACTGCCCGCAATGCCGCCAACCGCGACCGTTCCTCGCGCGACAGGCCCGTCATGCAATCGTGCTAATAACACCCACGAACGTAAGTGAATAGCGGCCCTGCGCGACCACCGCATCGAATGGGCCTTATCCCTCGAACGCATGGCGTCGCTCGTGACCGAGCCCCACCGACAGCGACCGACGACCCGGCCACGAGCCGGCAGCAAACCACACGCGACGAACCGACTCCGGGTGCCGAACTGATGGGAATCCTCAACGACGTCTGGTGGCTGCTCGGGTTCCTGATGGCGGGGCCGTTCCTCGTCCCCGGCGCACAGAGCCTCATCGAAGGCAGCTACCCAACGGGAGCGCTGTTCCTCGCGTGCGGAATCGGTATGCTGTTCCTCCCCGAGTACATCCGCTGGCGACTCACCGGCGGGAACTCCGTACTCGAACGAGTCCCCTTCCTCGGGTCGCGCACACACCAGAACTAGGAATAATCCGACCACCAGTACCCAATATCGTTCCGCTCCTCGACTCCTCGCTACGCTCGCCGTTTTGCGCACCGAGAAAGCGGACCCGACGGGAGTCCCGCGAGCGACCGCAGGGAGCGAGGGGGACTACGTCGGGGGAGCGAGGACAACGAAGCGAATCCGAGCGGACCCGACGGGATTTGAACCCGCGACATCTTGGTCCGGAACCAAACACTCTGTCCACTGAGCTACGGGCCCTCGGGTACGAATTGCTCTCGGGGTGCTATAACGGTTGTGAACCAGCTGTCCGGTGGGGAATCGAATTGAGTGACATCCGTCAGTGCTGAAACTGATGGTAGTTCGACTACGTACGAGCGAACAGGTGTCGTTGGAGCGGACCCGACGGGACTCCCGTGAGCGAGCGCTAGCGAGCGAATGGGAGTCAGTCAGAGCGTGCTCTGACAGAATTTGAACCCGCGACATCGTGGTCTGGAACCAAGCACTCTGTCCACTGAGCTACGGGCCCTCGCTCTCTGGTTGCGTGGTGGAGTGTGAAACGGTTGCGTTCGTTGCGTCTTATTCGTCGCCGGCAGCGGTGGTGGTGCCTGGTTCGTCGTCGATGACGGTGGTCTTCCAGGTGCCGCGGGTGAAGTAGGCGGCGGCGGCGATGGCGCCGATGACGTTTCCGACGGCCATCCCGATCCAGATGCCTCGGGGGCCCATGTCGAGGGCCTGGATGACGAGTGGACCGAGGTCGAGGCCGAGTATGGTTATGGGTCCAAGCGTGATGATGCCGAGTGCGAGGTAGGCGACGGTGGGGACGCGGCCGATCCAGAGGGCGACGATGGAGAAGCCCATTGCGGTCTTGGTGTCGCCGGCGCCGCGGAAGGCGCCGAGGAGGACCTGAAGGACGCCGATGAACGCGAATTCGACGCTGCGGATGCGGAGGTATTCGCTCCCGTACTGGATGGTTTCGACGGCTCTGTCGGTGCCGGTGGCCATGAAGACGCCGACGATGGGTTCGGGGAAGAGGGCGGCGATGGCGGCGGCGACGAGCATGACGCCGGCGCTGGCTTTGGCGGCGATCCAGACGGCGCGTTCGGCGCGGTCGTCGTTGCCGGCGCCGAGGTTCTGGCCGACCATAGTGTTGGTCGCTCTGCCGAGTCCCATGGCGGGGAGGAAGATGACGGAGACGAGGCGGTTGCCGAGGCCGTAGGCGGCGACGACGGCGGGGGCGAACGTGACGACCATGGCGGTGAGGGTGAGCATGGCGGCGGCGCTCGCGGACTGCTCGAGCGCGGAGGGGACGCCGATGCGGACGATCTCGGTGACGTGCTCGAGTTCGAGGCGGAGGTCGCTGACGGAGACGGTCGGGCCTTTGTGCGTGAAGAAGAGGACGTAAATGCCGAGTGCGCTGGCGGCGCCGCGGGAGATGATGGTGGCGAGTGCGGCGCCGCGGATGCCGAGGCCGGGGATGAAGACGGCGTCCCACCCGAAGATGAGGATTGGGTCGAGGACGACGTTGAGGGCGACGGAGAGGAACATGACGCGCATCGGCGTCTGGGTGTCGCCGTAGCCCCGCATGAGCGCTGAGAACACGAAGAAACCGAAGAGGAAGGGGAGCCCGAGGAAGAACACTTCCATGTAGGCGGCGGCGAGCGGGATGACGTCGGCGGTGGTGTCGGCCTGGCTGGGGAGGAGCGCGAGGAGGTCGTCGGTGAAGAGGTAGCCGAGTGCGGAGAGTGCGAGTGCGAGGAGCGTGACGAAGCCGAGGGTTTGGCCGGCGATGGTGCCGGCTGACCCTTCGCTCTCGGCGCCCGTGTACTGGGCGACGAGGATGGCGCCGGCGGCCGTGAATCCGCCGGCGACGCTGATGAGGAGGAAGATGATCGGGAACCCGATGCTCATCGCGCCGACGGCGTCGGCGCTGAAGCGGCCGAGCCAGAACGTGTCGGCGACGTTGTAGGCGACCTGGAGGAGCTGGATGGTGACGATGGGCCACGCGAGCCGGATCATCGGCCGGACGAGCCCACCCTCCGTGATGGAGTCGTCTCCGCGGGAACTCACTACGTTTCGAAACGAAAACCGGAGGCTTGAACCTGTTGATACGTTCCGTGGGACGCGAACGAAAGACCAGGGGCTGGGGTCGTAGGACGGGTCGAGTGGGGCGTTTTCCGCTCTGGCTTCGCGCCGGGGGCGAGCGTGAGTCCTCTTTCGGCGCCTGAACTGCTCTCGCCGGCGACGTAGGCGAGTGGACTGCGAGCGCGACCGGACCGAAAGCTACGGGGTTCGGAGTGCGGGAGAGAGACGGAGTCGAGCTGCGAGCGGTTGGGTGGTGTTCCGCGGTCAGGGCGTCTCGCTGGTCTCGAGCGTGAAGTCGTCGCGGGGGTACGCGACGCACGTGAGGACGTAGCCGTCCTCGAGTTCGGGGTCGTCGAGCATCTCCTGGTCGTCGTGCTCGACGAAGTCTCGTGCGTCGCCGTCCGCGATGTGGCCGCCACAGGAGACGCACTGGCCTTGCCGGCAGGCGTAGGGGAGGTCCCAGCCCTCGTCTTCGCCGGCTTCCAGTAGCGGTTCGTTGTTCGCGACTTCGATGGTCTCGCCTTCCTTCGCGAACTCGATGTCGAAGTACTCCACTTCGTCCTCGGGGATGTCCGCGGGACTGGACGACTCCTCTTCGGTCTCGCCCTCCGCGAGTTCCCCGCCGGCTTCGCCGCCGCCGATCGCGGCGACGCCGCCACCGCCGATGGAGCGGTTCATCGGCTCCGGGAAGTCCGTCTCGGGCACGGTCTCGGCGCGGTGTTCGAGGACCTCCTGGGAGATGTCCTCGTTCGCGGTCCAGCCGGTCCCGCGCGCGTAGTGCAGGACGACGGCGAGGACCGTGAGGGCCACCCCGATTCCGAGGCCCACAGTGCTGACTGCCATGTGTAGGCGGATTAGGAGACCTGGTTTAATTCACTTGTGATTGTTCTCGCCGGCGAGCGACCGACGGCGGCGCGTTCGACGGGCGAGATGGCATGACGGGGCTGCGATCGTGCCGGGGGCACGAAAGTGCCGGAGCCGTGGCTGCGGCGGGCGCGAGCGGTCGTAGGACGTCAGAATTCGACGCGCGAGCGGATGTGCATCTCGTCGTCGGTCGCCTCGAGGTGCGCGACGTCCGTGATATCCATCTCCCACGCGAACTCGCGTTCGCCGAGGAACTCGACGACGTCCCCGAGCTGGTCGCGGTCGAGGCTGTGGTACGCGAGCGTGACGTGCGGGAACCATCGGTCGGGCTGGTAGTAGGAGTCGGCGTGTTCCGCGAACTCGGTGAGGCGACTCCAGAGGGAGTCGTGGAGGGTCGCGAGCGCGGGCGATCGCGCGAGCGGGAGGTAGACGACGGGTGCGGCGGTGAAGACGCCGACGCCACCCGTGTGTACCGTGAAGGGGTCGGTGTCGGCGGCGACGGAGTGCAGGCGGCTCTCGACGGTCGAGGAGTCGTACCGCGTTGCGACGTGATACGAGATGTGTGGCGGTGGGAGTTCGCTGGCGGGATCCAGGTCGAACTCGTCGGCGAGGTCCGCCCAGATGTCGAGGACGCGCTGGTGGTGTTCGTCGGGGAGCGTCGAGATGACCGCCGAGTGCATTTCTGTCATCGAGTGTGTGTGCCGCCGTCCGCTCGCGATTCACTGCACGCGGCGCGGGTGGTGGTGCCTTACCTTGCGCGTGGGGGTTCCTGAACGTAACGGCCAGCGAGACGGTTCACGGGAACGACCAGGGAGACGATTCGCAGGGATGGCCGGTGAGACAGTCCGCTGCCACGGTCGAATTCAACCGATATGGCGGTTTCCCGGGGTTACTCGAGTGCTTCGGGGGGTTCGGGGAGTCGCGCGATGTCGTCGGGGTCGTGGTGGACGTAGACGTCAGCGTCGCGGGTCCGTTCGCGGTGCTTGACGTCGCGGATGGAGTCGACGGTCGCTTCGAGGCTCCACGCGAACGACGCGGCGAGTTCCTCCTCGTAGCCCTGGCGGTGGTTCGCGGCGTCGGCGGCGAGGACGACGGTGCCGGCGTCGGCGAGTTCGAGCTGGAGGCTCTGATGGCCGGGGCTGTGTCCGGGCGTGGGGAACGCGACGACGGTCCCGTCGCCGAAGACGTCGTACTCGCCGTCGATCGGCGTCACGTTCGCGTCGAGTCTGCGGAGCGGGAGGAGGTCGCCGGTGAGGTAGAACCAGCGCTGGACGCCGTCGGGCGCGAACGCGTACCGGAGTTCGTCCTTCTGGACGACGACCTCGCAGCCGGCGTCGACGAACGCGTCGAGGTTCCCGGCGTGGTCGGTGTGGAGGTGACTCATCACGACGACGTCCACGTCCGCGGGACTGTAGCCGACGTCGTCGAGGAGCGCCTCGACGCGCTGGGATTCGTCCATGTCGATGGCGTCGACGAACTCCGCCATGTGGGGCGCGCCGTCGGGCCCGTAGTTCGTCGGGTTCGCCTGCATCTCGTAGGAGAGTCCGGTGTCGAAGAGGACCGTGCCCTCGGGGTGCTCGATCAGGTAGACCGGGCACGTCCCGGCGTAGGGTTCGCCGAGGTTCGTCATCTGGACCGCCATCGAGAAGTCGAACGTCCAGTGGCCGGTGTTCAGCGTATAGAGACGGTCTGCCGACATGCCCGGGGATTGGGTCCGGGTTGACATAAGTTGGGGTGCGGACGGCCCTGAGGCGACGGTCGCGAGGACGTCGCGACTCAGAGGGTCGTGGACAGCCGGATTCCGTGGTCGCACTCGCCGTCCTCGACGAACTCGAGACGCTCGTAGACGGCGCGCGCTCGCCGGTTCCGGGGGGCGACGGAGAGCCAGACGTCGGTGATGCCACGTCGTCCTGCGTGGGCGAGTCCAGCGCGCAGGAGGTTCGTGCCGACGCCGGCGTCCTGGTAGTACTGGTGGACGAACACGCCGAGTTCGTGTTCGCCGGCGTCGTCGGCGACGAACATGACGTGGCCGACGATGCGACCGTCGTGGACGGCGAGGACCGACGCGTCGTCGAGGACGACGTCCAGCCACGCCTCGATGCCACTCCGCTCCACGGGCGGGAGGCCCTGGGTCCGGTCGGCGGCCGCGAAGTCCTCGTACATCGCGACGAGCGAGGAGCGGTCCTCGGGGTCGGCGGTGCGGTAGCGGATGCGCCGGTCGTCGTCATCGACGATGCTACTTGGTGGGGCCAGTGCGGCGTGTTCGTGGCAGGGGACGCGGTGGGACTCGGTCGAGGATCTGCTCGCCATCTCAGTCGTCCCTCACGAACGTCACCGGGCAGGGCGCGTCGAGAAGCACGCGCTGAGCGGTGCTGCCGAACACGACCTTCCCGGTCGGGGAGCGTCGCCGGCCGCCGACCAGGACGCGTTTCGCGTTGACGGTGTCGGCAGCGTCGACGATCGCTGCGCCGACGTCCGTGCCGACGCGGCCGGCGAGCGTCATCGTCATACCCCACATCTCGAGCGGGGCGTCGAGTGCGCGGACGACGTCGCGGACGGGCGCGACCCGGGCGGCGACCGCGTCCGGATCGGGCGGGACGTCAGGGTCGTAACCGAGGCGGTCGACGGCCGCGTCGAACCGCGAGGGCGTGAAGACGTGGAGAACGGTGACTGTGGTCTCCATCATCCCGGCGACCTCGGCGGCAGTGGACGCGAGCCGCTCGACGCGGTCGGCGTCGGTTTCGCCGACGGGCAGGAGCACGGTCGGGCGGTCGCGGGTCGAGTCGTTGGGGAGCGATGCGAGGTCGAGTTCGGTGCCCGACCCGCCGCCGGTCGCCAGTTCACTCATCGGCGGCGAGGTCCCACGGGCGGTCGAACGGAGCGGTCTCGGGGTCAAAAGTCGCCGGGCGTGCGTCCATCGCGTTCATTCCGAATTACGAACGGGCACCAGAACAGATAAAATCGACCTATAACGAATACTATTAGCGGTTAAGGTCCTAGTATCGGAATCAGTTAGGGAGAAATCAGTGAGTTTGTCCGGTAATCACTGCCGCTGATTCCGGAAGTCGAAATTGAGACGGTCGCCGACCGAGGGATCGTCTGAACGTGCGATTCGAGCGCGCGCTTGTCGATCGACGTGCTCTAGTGGTTGCGATAGCTGTTCGGGTGAATAGCGCCACTGCTCCGGCGCGGTCAGACCTCGTCGCGTTTCCGGTCGAGGTACGCGAGGACGCCGCGGACGTTCATCGCGGTCTCGGCGGCGGCCTTGCGGTCGCCCCAGACGTCGGTCATCTCGGTGGTCTCGACGAAGTGCTCGACGACGGCGTCGTCGTCGGGGAGTTCCTGCCGTGCGGCCTCGACGGCGGCGACCCAGTCCGTGAGGCGGGCCTCGTAGCGCTCCAGGCGGTCCGCGGTGGGTGCCGCGCCGAAGTGCGCGTACAGGAGCGTGCTGGGGTCGAGGTCGGCGATGGTCTCGACGTCACGGAGTGCCTGTTCGAGGTCGAACTGCGGCGGGGGCGTGGTCTCGCGGACCGCGTCGATCGCGGGGACGTAGATGCCGGCGGCGTCGGCCGTGAACACGGCGTCGTTCGCGGGGTCGTGGAAGACGTGCTGGTGGGGGGCGTGTCCGGGTGCGTCGTGCGCGCGGAGTTCGTGGTCGCCGAGGTCGAGGACGTCGCCGTCCGCGAGTTCCAGGATGCGGTCTTCGGGGACTGGCTCGGGTTCGGTGTAGAACTCGAACTGGTCGCCGACCGCGTTCTTCGTGCCCTCCCAGAGGCGAGTGGGGTCGACGAGGTGGCGCGCGCCGTTCTCGTGGACCGCGACGGTGGCGTTCTCGCACTCGTCGGCGAGGAAGCCGGCGCCGCCGGCGTGGTCGAGGTGGACGTGCGTCGGGACGACGTACGCCACGTCAGCCGGGTCGACGGCCGCGTACTCGAGGAGGTCGAGGACGCGCTCGTAGTGCGTGCCGATGCCGGTGTCGACGAGCGCGGGCCGCTCGGCGTCGAGCAGGTAGACCGCGCCGTACGCGTCGACGTCGTACATGCCGGTGTCGACGTGGTAGAGGTCCGTGCACTCCCCCGTCGTGACGTCCGTGACGTCGCCTCGTGTCATACGCGAAGGACGAGGGCGCGGGGGAAAAGTCGGTCGGTCGGTCGCGACGCAATCGGGGACGCGCCGGTCGACCGTCGCGGTCGACGGTGCCGTCGCTCGCGGGCGTTGGTCCAGAGGGGGGAAACATCGGGGAGCGTGTGGCGCCCCGTATGCATCAGTACGAGGGGGAGGGAGGAACATAAAGCCCCGCCAACCAGAGTGAAAGTGTAACCGCATGACGTGGCTGCCTTCGAGTCGGCGTCAGACGCGAGTTCGACGCTCGTCTGCCGCCGCCTCGACGGTGCCCTCGGCCCGCGTGTCGAGGAGAGTCAGCGCGGCCCGACCGCGACGTCGGTCGCGTCGACGCACCGGTGGACGCGCTCCCGGAAGTCGCCGTCTTCCGGCCACGAGACCGCGTCTGCGACGCCGAGTCGGTCGGGGTCGCCGACGTACACCGCTACCTCGTCGACGCCTCGCCACCAGTCGTGGGCGTCGCGCTCGCGCTCGACGGCCGGGACGGCGACACGAACGTACAGGCCGCGGTCGACGCCCTCGTACGTATCCAGCGCCGCGACCTGATCCGTTCGGAGAATGCGGCCGGTGACGCTGCCGCCGGGCGCGAGCGTCGGGTAGTCGCCGTCGACGCGGTGCAGGCCCTGGAGCGTCGCGTCCCCGACGAACGACCAGTCGCCGTCACTGCTCTCGCTCGCGGTACCAGCGTCGCCGCTCTCGCTCGCGGAACCAGCGTCGCCGAGCACCGCTGCGACGCGGTCGGGATCGGTGAGCGTCCCGTAGACGAAGACGTGCACGCGGCGGATTTCGGGTTCCGCCACCCTGAAACCCCCGCCCGTCCGAGAGCCGGTATGGATTGGCGGCGAACGCGGCGCGTCTGGGCGCGCGTCGCCAGGCTCTCGTGGCCCATCTCCGTCGAGCAGACGGTTCGGACCGCGATGCGGACGACGGACGTGTTCGTCACCGCCGCGTTCTCGCCCGCCGCCGTCGCCGCCATCGGGCTCGCGGACCTCTACGCGCGATTCCCGCTACGCGTCGGTCTCGGCCTCGGCGGCGGCGCCATCGCGCTCTCCAGCCAGGACACGGGCGCGGTCACCGGCGCGGAGAACGACGACGCAGACGGCGACGCGGTCAGCGACGACGGTACAGACCCGGACGCGGTCGGGCACAGCGACAGGGTCCCTGCCGGCGACAGTGACGACGACTGGGGTGCGGACACCGGCGACTGGGGCGCGGACGCGAACGACGACGCGGATTCGGCATCGGGCGCGGATTCCGCACCGGAACCGGCCGTGGACGCTGCTGCGCAGGCGGACCTGAACCGGGACGAGGCGGTCACGCAAGCCGTCCTCCTCTCCTTCCTCGCCGGCATCCCGTTCGTCGCGTTCGGCCTGCTGTTCGGCGAGCCGGCGATCTCGCTCCTCGGCGCGCCCGACGACGTGGCGCGCGTCGGCGGCACGTACCTCGCCATCATCTTCGCCACCGCACCCGCGAGGATCGTCGGCCTCACCGCCGCTCGCGCGCTCCAGGGGACCGGCGACACGCGGACGCCGATGCTCGTGAACGTCGCCGGGAACCTCATCAACATCGTCGGGTCGCTCGTCCTCGGCCTCGGCCTCCTCGGGGTGCCGAGCTATCGCGTCGTCGGCGTCGGCGTCGCCACCGCCGCCGGGAACGTCTTCATCGCCGGCGTGCTCTGCGCGCTCGTCTACTCGTCGGCCACCGAGGTCGGGTTCGTCCGCCCGCGGAGCGCCGTCGTCGGCCGCCAACTCGTCGGCGTCTCCGCGCCCCGGATCGTCGAGGGGCTCTCGAACACGCTCGCGAACTTCCCGTTCAACGCCCTCCTGCTGGCGTTCGGGACGGACGTGAACGCCGCGTACCAGATCGGGCTCCGCATCTACCAGCAGATCACGGGGCCGCTCTCGAGGGGGTTCAACGTCGCGGCGAGCGTCGTCGTCGGACAGGCCCTCGGCGAGGGGGACGCAACCGCGGCGCGCGAGAACGGGTGGGCGACCGCGTCGCTCGGACTCGTCACGGTCGGCGCGGCCGGCGCGCTCATCTTCGCGTTCGCACCGACGCTCGTCGGGTTCTTCACGGACGACGCGAGCACGGTCCCGAACGCGATCGCGTTCGCGCGGACGTTCGGCGTCGCCGCACCGTTCCTCGTCACGTTCGTCGTCGTCTCCGGCGCACTCCAGGGCGCGAGCGACACCCGGACGCCACTCGTCGCGCGCGTCGTCAGCCTCCTCGCGTTCTACCTCGGGTTCTCGTACGTCGCGAGCGTCGAATTCGGCTGGGGCGTCCCCGGCATCCTCGCGGGCATCGTCCTCCACTACGCGAGCGCCGCGACCATCGTCACGCTCGGGTTCTGGCGCGGCGACTGGGCGGCTCGTGCGAGCGAGATGCTCCGCGAACGCGGGAGCGCTGGCGACGACTGACAGTTCGAGACGACGACGCCTTGTCGGGGTTCCGGATCGGGGCGCTCTCACACAAGACACTTGTAATACCTCTCGGGATTCTGTAACGTGCGAACCGAGTACGTCCTCCTCGGGGTGGTCGGGCTCGCGGTCGTCGTCGGCGTCGGCGTCGCCGTCGGCGTCCCCGGCGCCCTCGACCCACCCGAGGACACCCCCGAGCGACCCGAGCAGCCCTCCCGCGTCGACCTCGTCGAGATGACGATCGGCTCCGGCCAGGTCGGCGGCGAGAACGCCACCCTCCGCGTCCGCCCGTACCTCGAACAGCGCGGCGGTCCCGCGGAGAACGTCACCGTCCTCCTGCGCGCCGTCGACCAGGACACCGGGTTCGTCGTGGCGACGCAGCGCCTCGCGTACGGCACGCTCGACGGCGACGTCAGCCGCAGTCGCGAAGGCGCGCTGACGGTCGCCCGCCAGGGAGACTACGACGTGCAGGCGATCGTGTTCCGGAACGGCACGCGTCTAGAGACCGGCGTCCGCGAGGTCTCGGGCGTCGGCTCGCTCACGCCAGCGTACCGCGACACCCCCGTCCAGTTCCAGGACTTCGACGCCGGGATGCCAGTCATCGAGTACCGCATCGACGCCGTCGAGGACGGCCGGTCGACGCTCGCGGTGTCGACGTACCTGACGAACACCGGCGCTCGGCCCGCCGAGGGGCTCGAGCTCGTGCTGACGGCGCGCCAGAACGGTTCGAACGTCGTCGCCGACCGGACGACGATCGAACTCGACGCGATCGGGAGCGGGAAGACCGCGACGCCGACCGGCGACCTCGTCGTCCCGGACGACTACAACTACTACCTGGACGCCGTCCTCTGGCGCGACGGCACGGTCGTCGCGACCGCGCGCTCGACCGCGAACCTCGCGCCCGGCACCGGGCTCTCCGTCGACGAGAACACGAGCGACGGCGGCGAGGAGTTCCAGGCCGAGGAGTTCGAGAAGACCGAATCGCCGCAAGAGGAGCCGACCAGAGCGCCCGACGAGGGGACGACCTACGAGAACTCGGGTGGCCAGCCCGGGTTCGGCGTGGTCGTCGCGCTCGTCGCCGTCGCCGCCGCGGCACTCGTAGCGAGGACCAGAGCATGACCGACGACACCACCGGCGCGACCGACGACGGAACCGACGCATCGACGTGGAACGAGACCGACGACGAAGACGACCGCCGCGACCGCAGCGGCGACCGCAGCGACGACCGCCGCGACCGCCGCGACGATCGCGGGGGCGCTCGCCGCGACCGGAACGGCGGCGGGTGGAGCGACGCCGGGCTCTACGAGCGCCTGCAGTGGGTGGCGCTCGTCGTGCTCGTGCTCGTCGCCGTCGCGACCCTGTTCTCGTTCTACACGAACGTCACGCGGTTCATCGCCATCTGGGCGAGCCGGAAGTACGAGCCCGCGATCCAGGCGGCGTTCGCGCTCGCGGTGCTCGCGAGTTCGCTCGCCGGCATCGCCGCGCTCGCGCGGACGCTCCGCTGAGTTCGTACCGGGACTCGGCGACGCGCGGCGCTCGGGGACAAGGGTCAAAGTCCCCGGCGTCGAAGTCTCGAGTGATGAGAGCGAAGCGGGAGTTCCGGGACCGCGACGACGTGTCCGTGTCGGTGCTGGACGCCCTGGTCGAACGCGGCGAGGAGGGGATGACCGTCTTCGAGTTGCGGTCGCACGTCGACGCCGGCATCGACGAGATCGAGCCGGCTTTGACGGAATTGAAGGAGGACGACCTCATCGAGGTCGACCGCACTGGCGGCAAGACGCTCCTGAAGCCGGACGCGCGCGTGGTCCCGGAGGACCCCGAGGACGACGATCCGTCGCTGTTCGACGCGCTCCGCGATCGACTCCCGTTCTGACGCGGCGTCGCGGTATCGTGCCCTCGCAGCGTCGCGCCGTCGCGGCACATCGCGCGCCCGGGGCATCGTGTGCTCGCGGACGCCGAGGCGTCGGTCCGGAGACCGTACTCGTTTTGCCGTTCGCGCGTCTCCGCCTCCACATGGCCATCATCGATGACGTGCACGACGCCCACGGGGCGACGTTCGTCGAGCGCGGTGGACGGCGCGTCGTGCGGGACTACGGGCGGCCGGCGCGGACGGCGAAGGCCGTCCGGCGAGTCGTCGGAGCGTTCGAGGCGGCGTACGGCGTCGTGACGGTCGCGGGGTCGGACCGGCACGACTTCGTGGACGACGCGGTGACGAACGTCGTGCCGCGCGAGGACGGCGAGGGAACGTACGCGCTCCTGTTGTCGCCGGAGGGCCGCGTACGGACGGACATGTACGTCTACGAGGCCGACGGCCAGCTGCTGTGTTTCACGCCGCCGGGGCAGGCGGGGTGGCTCGCCGAGGAGTGGGATTCGCGGACGTTCGTGCAGGACGTCGACGTCTCGCGGGCGAGCGACGCGTTCGCGGTGTTCGGCGTACACGGTCCGAAGGCGACGGAGAAGGTCGCGAGCGTCCTGAACCAGTCGGGGACGCCAGATGCACCGCTCTCGTTCGTTCGCGGGACGATGGGCGACGCGGGCGTCACGGTCGTGCGGACGGACGACCTCGCGGGCGAGGAGGGATTCGAGGTCGTGTGCGGGGCCGACGACGCGGACCTCGTCTGGGACGTCCTCCTGAATCACGGGAACAACGCGGCGCCGTTCGGGTACGCGACGTGGGAGACGCTGACGCTCGAGGCCGGGTCGCCGCTGTTCGCGACGGAACTCGACGGGCGCGTGCCGAACGTCTCCGGCGTCCGGAACGCCGTCGACTACGAGAAGGGGTGTTTCGTCGGGCAGGAGACGGTGGCGCGCGTGGAGAACGTCGGTCGGCCGTCGCGCCGACTCGTCGGCGTCGCGCTCCCCGGCGTCGAGGAGGGGGACGCGCTGCCGGCGGCGGGCGCGGACGTCGTCGTCGACGGCGAGGTCGTCGGCGAACTGACGCGGACGGCGTGGAGTCCACACCGCGAAGTCGGTATCGCGTTCGCGCTCGTGCCGTACGCGTTCGACGCGGAGAGCGTCCACGTCGCGGTCGACGAGGGCGCGGTCGACGAGGGCGCGGGCGTCGAGGGCGAGCGCGTCGAGGGCGACAGCGCTGAGGCAGTCGGAGAGGGCGACGTGGTCTCGCTGCCGTTCGTCGACGGCGGCCAGCGGTCGGCGCGCATCCCCACCTACGAGTAGCCGCCGACGCTCGGTCGCCCCGGCAATCCCTCGACTGCGTCGAGAAGCTGCGTCGACCGATCACCTCGATCGATCACGTCGAGGCGCTCCCTCGAGGGAGGAATCGCTAGAGGTGAACGATGTGCGGGTCGAGTGAACGACTCGAACGGTGGACAGGTTTATCTCCCCCTGGAGCGGACTCCAGTCCATGTCAACGACGCTCCCGGAACGCGTTTCGCCGGGAGTCTCGACTCCGGAATGCGGTTCGCCGGGAGTCTCGACCCCGGATCGCGTCCTCGCCGGTGAGCCGACGGCGAGCGACGTCCATCGGCTGCCGGACGAGTTCTCGAACACCGCCGGCTGCGGCCGGGTCGGCGACCCGTTGCGTGGTCTCCGGTGGTTCCGTCCCGGGACGAACGAGTGGCCGGAGCAGGATGAGTGACCGCGCCGACGACGGTCACCCGCCGATCTGGCGGGTCGCGGCGTCCCCGACCTCGCGCCGGTCGACGGTCGTCCTGGGCGTCACGGACGCGGGAGTTCGGGCGTCGCTCGAGGACTGGTTCGACGACGCGGCCTACGACGTCGTCGTCGCCGCACCCGGCGACCTACCGGGCGACGGCGACCTGCCGGGCGACGGCGACCTACCGGGCGACGGCGACCTGTACGTGCTCGACGAGGAGTCGCTCGGGGCGGCCGCGGGCCGCGTCGAGGAACTGAAGGCGGCGACGTCGGGGTTCCTGCCGTGCTTGCTCGTCGTCGACCGGTCGCACGCGGACCCGGTCGGGTCGAGTACGAACGCCGTCCTCGACGTCGTCGACGACGTGCTGGAGACGCCGGTGCGGACGTCCGCGCTCCGACGACGCGTCGACGGGCTCCTGCAGACGCGAGCGCTCGCCGCGGAACTCCACGACCGGTCGACGCAGTACCACCGACTGGTCGAGTTGCTGCCGGCGGGATTGTTCGCCGTCGACGACTCCGGAACGGTGACGTACGGGAACGAGCGCGCAGGAACGCTCGCCGACGTGGACGCGTCGTCGCTCCAAGGGACGGCGTTCGTCGACCTGGTGCGTCCCGCGGACCGCGACGCGGTCCAGTCGTTGCTGTCGTCCGACGGAACCGCCAGCGCGGAGGTCCGGTTCCGGACGGATGCGGCGACGCCCGTCGCCGCGTCGACGCTGACGGACGACGCGAACGCGGCACGAACCGTGGAGCTGTCGGTCGCCCCGGCCGACGACGGCAGCCGGCAGGTGCTCGCACGCGACGTCACCGGCCGCGAGCGTCGCGTCGAACGCCTCCGCGTGTTCGAGCGCGCCGCCGCAGAGGCGAGCCTCGGTCTGTCGATCGCCGACGCGCGCGTCGAGGACACGCCTCTCGTGTACGTGAACGACGCGTTCCTCGACGTAACGGGGTACGACCGGGACGCGGTCCTCGGCCGGAACTGTCGATTCCTCCAGGGCGCAGACACCGACCCCGAGCCCGTCGCCCGCGTCCGAGCCGCCATCGACGCCGGAGAGCCGGTATCTGTCACGTTGCAGAACTATCGCGCGGACGGCACGCCGTTCTGGAATCGGCTCGACGTCACGCCCGTCCGCGCCGACGACGGCACCGTCACGCACTTCCTGGGGTTCCAGCGGGACGTCACCGAACGCCGGGAACGCATGCGGTTGTTCGAGCACCTGCACGAGGCGACCGAGCGCCTCCAGCGCGCTCGCACGCCCGCGGAGGTCGCGACCTCCGCCGTCGAGTCCATCCAGGAGATCCTCGAACTGGACGTGGTGGTGTGTTGGTTCCCGAACGCGGACGGCACGCGCCTGGATCCCGTCGTCGTCGCCGGCGTCGACGACGGGCACTCGCTCGACCCGGAGTCGCCGGACTGGGCGGCGTTCGCCGACCGCGTCGGCGTCACGGAAGTCGCCGTCACCGAGCACGAGACCGACGCGGAGACGGGGCTCCTGTTCTCCCTGGGCGAGCACGGCCTGCTCGGCGTCGCCGACCCGGACCGCGAGTACACGCGAGCCGTCCGGGACGCCGGGCACGCGTTCGCCGACCACGTCACGGTCGCGCTCGACCGCGCGGTCCGGGAGGCCGAACTGGCGGCGACGAGCGCGGACCTCGAGAACACGCTCGAACGCATCAAGGACGGGTTCGTGTCGCTCGACGAGAACGACGTCGTCACGTACGTCAACGCCGAAGCCGAACACCTGTTGCCGTTCCGCGAGACGGAGCTCGTCGGCGAGAACCTCTGGGAGTTGTTCCCCGAGGAAGTCGGCGGTCGGTTCTGGCAGGGTTGCCAGGCGGCGAAGGAGACGAACGACGCGCAGACGTTCGAATCCCACTCCGAGGCCATCGGCACCTGGTTCGAGGTGACGGCGTACCCGAGCGCGGACGGCTTGACGATCTACCTCCGCGACGTGACGGGGCGACGGGAACGCGAGCAGGAGCTCGAACGGTACGAGACGATCGTGCAGACCGCGAGCGACCCCATCTACACGCTCGACGAGGACGGGTGCTTCGCGAGCGTGAACGACGCGTTCGTCGACGTGACGGGCTACGGGCGCGCTGAGATCGTCGGCGAGCCCGCCCGACTGGTGTTCCCGGAGACGGACGTCGAGACCTGCGAGCGCGTGACCGAGAGTCTCGTCGCCACGTCGGGGCCGGACCGGGAGACGGTCGAACTCCGGGTGCGGACGCGCCACGGCGACCAGCGCGTCTGCGAGGCCGCCATCGCGCTGCTCCCCGGCGAGGAGTACGCGGGCACCGTCGGCGTGCTCCGGGACCTCACCGAACTGAAGGACAACGAGCAACGGCTCGCGGTCCTCGACCGCGTCCTCCGGCACAACCTCCGGAACAACATGAACGTCGTCGCGGGCCGCACCGCCGAGTTACTCGACCACGACGACGACGCGGTCGTCGCGGCCGCCGAGGTCGTCGGGGACGCCGCCGACGACGTCCTGGCGATGGCGAACAAGGCGCGAGCGTTTCAGCGAGCGCTCGACGGAGACGGGGGCACGGCATCGAACGTCGACGTCTGCGAGGCCGTCCGCGACGCCGTGGCGTGCGTTCGCGCGGCACACGAGACCGCGTCGATCACGTTCGACGTCGCCGTCGACGCCCCGCTCTACGTCCGCGGGAACGAGTCGATAGCGCTCGCCGTCGCGGAACTCGTCGAGAACGCAGTCGTCCACGACCCCAGCGAGACGCCGTCCGTCGAGGTGCACGTCGCGCGGGCTGGCGACGCGGTGACGGTCGCGGTCGCCGACCACGCACCCACGATTCCCGGAACCGAGATCGAGGCGCTGAGCGCGGACGTCGAGACGCCCCTGGAGCACGCGAGCGGCCTCGGCCTGTGGCTCGTCCGATGGACGGCGACGTCGTTCGGCGGGTCCCTCAGTTTCGACTCGACGCCGGACGGGAACGTCGTCACGCTCGAATTCCCGATCGTCGACTGACCGGCGCGGACGCGGGGTGAACTGGAGCGGATGCGAGAAGCAGGGCGCGGACGCGAGAGGACCGGAGTGGACGCGGCGGCCGGCGTGGGTCAGGGCCGGAGCCAGCGCGCGAGGTGCTCGCGCGAGAACGCGCTCGTCGGGCGATCCATGTGGACGCCGATCTCGCCCGAGAGCGCCTTCAGGCCGACGCGCTGGATCGGTTCGGGGAGCGAGTACGCTCGCCGTATCCAGTGCCCGAGTCGGATCTCGGTCGCCAGGTCCTCGCGCCACGCCGCCTCGTACGCGCCGAGGGTCCCCGGCCGGTCCGGTTCGATCTCGCGAGCGGCGTGGTCCGCGGACCGCATCCCGTACAGGATGCCGCCGCCCGTGAACGGCTTCGTCTGGCCGGCCGCGTCCCCGAGGAGGAACCCGCGATGACTCGTCACCGTGTCCGGTGGCCCGACCGGGATGAGGCCCGAACAACGCTTCGTCACGTCGACGTCGTACCCCGACGGTCCGACGAGGTCGTCGAACAGGTCGTTCACGTCCGGTCCGGGACTCGCCGCCAATCCGTACTCGACGCCCGCGTCGCCGCGCGGGATGCGCCACGCGAAGAACTCCGGCATCGTCAGGTGGACGTCCACGCGGTCGCCGTGGTCGACCTCGTCGCTGAACCCGAGCACGCCGTGCAGGAGTTCGCCGGGGTCGGGCAAGCCGAGATCTCGGCGCACGCGCGACGTCGGGCCGTCGCAGCCGGCGACCATCCGCGCCTCGAAGGACTCCACGCCGCCCGGCCCGCGCGCCTCGACTTCGACCGCGTCAGAGCGCTCGTCGACCGACGTGACCGTGTGCTCCTCGCGAACGTCCGCCCCCGCGTCGCGCGCCAACTCCGCCAAGTGTCGGTCCAGGCCCACGCGGTCGATCACGTTCGACACCACCTCCGTCTTGTAGAAGTCCTCGAACGTGCTTCCCGGCCCCCCGACGTGGAAGCGCGCACCGAAAACCTCGTTCTGGAGCAGCTCCTCGCGACCGTCCGGTCCCGTGTACTCCCACACGTCCCCTGAGACGTGCCCCGAGCACGCCAGCGGCTCGCCGAGTCGACCCTGCTCGAGCGCGAGCACGTCGAACCCGCGCTCGGCCGCCCGCCGCGAGAACCGCGCACCCGCCGGCCCGACGCCGACGACGACGAAGTCGTACATGCCCGGAGACAGCACGGCGAGGAGTAAATTCTTCCCGATTGAACCCCGTGCTCGCGGCGGCGACGTCCGATCGGTCTGATCGCGACGGTCAGACCCCCGACGAATCGACCGGACCCCGTGAATCGGCCGGGTTCAGACGTGGACGAGCCCGCTCGCCGTTCCACCGCCTTCACCGAACGGGACGTCGACTGAGAGCGCACGCCAGGACGCGCCCGCGTCCGTCGTCCGATAGAGGCCGCGGTTCGAGACCGCGTAGAACTCGCCGGCGTCGTCGCCCGCCGCAAGCACCGCCCGCGTCCGCCCCTCGGGGTCGCCGAGGCCGTCCGTCGCGAGCGTCCACGGCTCGTCGCCACGCTTGCGGTACACGTACGTCTCCGCGCGTCCCGGCGAGTGCGCGGTTCGCACGCCCGACGCCGCACTCACCAGGCGGACGTCGGGGTCAGCCGGGTCGACCGCGACGCTCCAGCAGTACCGGTGATCGAGTCCCGCCTGCGGGTGGTCCCAGTCGTCGCCGTGTCGACGACTCTCCGCGTACCCGTCGCCCGCCGCCGCGTACGCTCGACCCGGCGCGTCCGGATGCGTCGCCATCGAGTGCGTGTCCCGGCGCGCCCCCGGCGGCCGCTCCCGGAACGACGCCGTTCCATCGCCGACGTCCAGCACGACGAGCGCGCCCGCCTCCACCGCCACCAGCACGCGTCCCTCGCGCGCCGGATCCGGCTCCAGCCACCGGACGTGGTGCGTGTGCGGCCGCGGCGGGAACGCCCACTCGTCGCTCGACGGCAACTCGACGAGCCCCGGCAGGTGGTGGAAGGACTCGCCGCCGTCCGTCGACCGATAGACGCGCGACGGCTCCGTCCCCGCGAACACCACGTCCGGATCCCACGGCGCCACCGCCACCGCCGTCACGTGGGACGCGTCGACGTCGTCCGCGGCCGGCCCGAGCGCGACGCCCGACCACGACTCCCCGCCGTCCGTCGTCCGGAACAACCCCGCGCCAGCCGTCCCGGCGAACGCACGCTCCGGTCGCGCCGGTGACGCCGCCACGCACTCCACGCGAACTCCGTCGGCCGCGACGCCCTCCCCCGCGTCCACCCCGGGAACGAACGCCTCCTCGACCGCCGACACCGTCGGGTCGACGACCGCCACGCGGCGGTCGGTCGCGAGATACAGCATACCACGACGCACGCCTCGCGACCGGATAAGCGCCGCGCCGAATCCGTCTCCGCGATGTCAGGAGCGTTCGGGGAGGTCGCCGTTCGCGAGTATCTGCGTACTCGAGCCCTGTGGCGAGTTCCACAGCACGAGCACCTGCTCGTTGTCATCGAAGTTGCTGCTCTCACCGGTGGCGACCCCGAGCACCCACTTCTCGCCGGGCTGCCAGACGTCGCCGGGAGGGTTCGACGTCATCCACCCGTACCCAGACGGCGGACTGCCCGCGTACTGGACGGTCACGCGATCCGTGTCGATGTCCTCGCCGCCGTCGTGCTGGATGACGAACCGTTCGTCCGCGTCGTTACCCCAGCCGTCCGCGCTGCCCTCGTCGGCGACGTACCGGAGTTCGGCGTCCGGCGGCGACGTCGTCGTGTCCACCCCCAGAACGAAGATGCCGATGACGGCCGCGAGCGCCACGGTAATTCCTACCATCAGTACCACGCCGATGACCGGCGATACCGCGTCGTCGTCCGCGAGCAGGTTCCAGAGTTGCATGATCCGTTCTCCGGGCGATCGAATCCCCCCGTACGTTCGATCAGACGCACACCAACTTGATATAGTCCCAGAATCTTTGGAATTAAAATTTCCGAGGAGGGCCAGTCGATGGCAGAAGACGACGAGAGAGGACAGGCCCGACAACCAAACCAGCCGACGGCGCCCACGACACCCCATAGGCGACCCATTCATTCAAGCCGGAAGCCGCGGCCACGACCGCCGTGTACTGACCACCCACCCCGGCGTGGCCAAGACGGGAGCGCGACGCACCCGCCGGGACCCCACAGCGTCGCCTGCTCGCCACCCAGGACTCCCAAAAGCGACCCGCTCGCGAGCGACTCAGTCGTCGGTCGCCGGCGCCGCCTCGACCTCCTCGTCGGCGTGCTCCATGTCGCGCGTCTCCGGTTCCACGCGTTCGCCGCGCGGCCCCTCCTCGTCGACCGCCGGCAGGAGATCCCGGAGGTACCGGCCGGTGTGGGACTCGTCGGTGCGCGCCAGCTCCTCCGGCGTGCCCTCGGCGACGAGGTCGCCGCCGTTCTCGCCGCCCTCCGGACCCAAGTCGATCACGTGGTCCGCGTTCTTCACCAGGTCGAGCTCGTGCTCGATCACGACGACCGTGTTGTCGTTGTCGACGAGCCGATGCAGGACGTCGATCAGCTTCTTCTCGTCCGCCGAGTGCAGGCCAGTCGTCGGCTCGTCGAGCAGGTAGAGGGTGTTCCCGGAGTCCTTCTTCCCGAGTTCCTCCGCGAGCTTGATGCGCTGGGCTTCCCCGCCCGAGAGCGTCGTCGACGGCTGCCCGAGACGCATGTAGCCGAGGCCGACGTCCTTGAGGAGCTTCAGGCGACGACGGAGGCGCGAGGACGACTCGAAGAAGTCGTGGGCCTCGTCGACGCTCATGTCGAGGACGTCTGCGATCGTCGCGTCCTTGTACGTCACGTCGAGCGTCGCGTCGTTGTACCGCGCGCCGTCGCAGTCCTCGCAGGGCACGTAGACGTCGCTCAGGAAGTTCATCTCGATCTTCACGGTGCCCTGGCCGCCGCACTCCTCGCAGCGACCGCCCTTGACGTTGAACGAGAACCGACCCTTCTCGTAGCCGCGTTGCTTGGAGAGGCTCGTCTCCGCGAACAGCTCGCGGATGTAGTCGAACACGCCCGTGTACGTCGCCGGGTTCGACCGGGGCGTTCGCCCGATCGGGCTCTGGTCGATGAGGCGCACGGTCTCGACGTCCTCGATGCCGGTGATGTCGTCGTGCTCGCCGGGGTTCACGGACGTGTTGTCGTTCATCCGCCGTGCCAGGCCCTTGTAGAGGACGTCGTGCATGAGCGTCGACTTCCCGGACCCGGAGACGCCCGTGATGGCGGAAAAGGACCCGAGCGGGATGTCGACGTCCAGGTCTTTGAGGTTGTGTTGGCGTGCGCCCTCGATAGTGAGTAGCGACTCCGCGGTCCGTCGCTGCGCGGGGACCGGGATCTGCTTCGCGCCGGAGAGGAACTCGCCCGTGACCGATCCGTCGGTCGCGACGAGGTCGTCGACGTCGCCCTGCGCGACGACTTCGCCGCCGCGCTTGCCGGGGCCGGGCCCCATGTCGATGACTTCGTCCGCGCGCCGCATCGTCTCCTCGTCGTGCTCGACGACGATGAGCGTGTTCCCGAGGTCCCGGAGTTCCTCGAGCGTGTTCAGGAGGCGGTCGTTGTCGCGCTGGTGGAGGCCGATGCTCGGTTCGTCGAGCACGTACAGCACGCCGACGAGACCGCTCCCGATCTGGGTCGCGAGCCGGATGCGCTGGGACTCCCCGCCGGAGAGCGTCGCGGCCTCCCTGTCGAGCGTGAGGTACTCCAGACCGACTTCGGTCATGAACCCGAGGCGCGCGCGGATCTCCTTGAGGATCTCCTCGGCGATCTTCGTCTCGCGTTCGTCCAGGTTGGCTTCGACGCCCTCGAAGTGCGCGAGCGCGTCGCCGATGCTCAGTCGATTCACCGCGGTGATGCTGGTACCGTCGACGAGGACGGCTCGGCTCGCGGGCTTCAGGCGCGTGCCGTCGCACGCCGGGCACTCGGTGACGCTCATGTACTTCTCGATGTGGTCGCGAGTGGACTCGGAGTCCGTCTCGACGTGTCGACGCTGGAGGTTCGGGATGACGCCCTCGAAGCGCTTCTCCTTCCGACGAGTGCCGTTCTTCGTCTGACGCTTGAACACGACCTCTTCGGTCGTCCCGTAGAGGAACGCCTGCTGGACGTGCTCGCTGAGGTCCTCGAACGGCGTGTCGAGGGAGACGTCGAAGTGCGCGGCGACGGCGTCCAGACGCGTCTGGTAGTACGACCGGTTGTAACTCCACGCCTCGAACACGTGCTTCAGGGGTTTGCTCTCGTCGACGACGACGAGGGCCTCGCTGACCTCCTTCGTCTCGCCGATGCCCTCGCACTCGGGGCACGCGCCGTGCGGGGAGTTGAACGAGAACGACCGCGTCTCGATCTCGGGGATGTCGATCCCGCAGTGCGTGCACGCGAGCGCTTCGCTGAGTTCGACGACGAGGCGGTCGTCGGTGGTGTCCTCGGCGTCCGCGTCCGCATCCGCGTCTGCGTCGCCGAGTGCGCCCGTCGATCGGGCGGCGGACCCGCCCAGGGCTTCAGCGGCGCCTTCGGGCGGGTCGGGGACGACGACCTTCACGACGCCGTCGGCCTCCTCGAGGACGGTCTCGACGGAGTCCGTGATGCGCGCTCGCGTCTCCGCGCTGACCTTGATGCGGTCGACGACGACGTCGATCGTGTGGTCGTAGTTCTCGTCGAGCTCCGGGCGCTCGGTCGTCAGGTCGTAGGACTCGCCGTCGACCTCGACCCTGGCGTAGCCGTCGGCGACGAGGCGGTCGAACTCGTCCTCGAACGCGCCCTTCTGGTCGCGGACGACGGGGGCACACAGTTTGGCTTTCGTGCCTTCGGGGAGTTCCATGATGCGCGAGACCATCTGCTGGGCGGACTGTTCGCCGACCTCGCGCCCGCACTCGGGACAGTGCGGGGTGCCGACGCGAGCGTACAGCAGGCGGAGGTAGTCGTGGAGTTCGGTGACGGTTCCGACGGTCGACCGCGGGTTGTTCGCGGCGGCTTTCTGGTCGATGCTGATGGCGGGGGAGAGTCCTTCGACGGTCTCGACCTGGGGTTTGTCCATCTGGCCGAGGAAGTTCCGCGCGTACGCGGACAGCGACTCGATGTAGCGTCGCTGGCCCTCGGCGTAGACGGTCTCGAACGCGAGGGAGGACTTCCCGGACCCGGAGAGGCCGGTGACGACGTTGAACTTCTCGCGGGGGATCTCCACATCGATGTCCTTGAGGTTGTGTTCTTCCGCGCCGCGGACCTCGATGTACTCCTTTGTCATTGCACGTAGCCAGTGGCCCGACCCGTGAAGGGTTGTCGGTTGCGGACGGTCGGTGGGCCTCTCACCCGGTCGACAGGACGGTCTGATGGACTTCCGACCGCCTGGTTCGAGTGGGTCGCGAGACGCCTCTGCGGTGCGGCAGAATCCGTGGGAGAGTCCGTCGCCGACCCGATCGGATCGATTCCGGTTCGATTAGGTATTAATACCTTGTGGCCGAAGCCGGTGACGTTGTGCTATGACATACCAAGACAACGGGACGACGCGACGTAGCTTCCTCAAAGCGAGTGCTGGCGCCGTCGGCGTCGCGACGACCGCCGAGGTGACGCTCGCGTACGAACGCGACGGCCACCGCACGACCGTCCAGGTCCGCCGGGACGAGAACGGCGTCCCGCACGTGTACGCACCAGGAGCGGACTCGAGACCGCCCGTGTTCTACGGGTACGGGTACGCGGCCGCCGAGGACCGACTGTTCCAGCTCGAGATGTACCGGCGGTTCTACCACGGCACGGTCTCGGAGGTGCTCGGGCCCGGTGCGACGGCCGAGGACGAAGACGGACCGAACTGGGTCGCGTTTGACCGCGCGGCGCGCCTGAACCGGTCGGGGACCGACGTCTCCGAGCAGATCGAGACCCAGTTGGACGACGAGCACCGCGCGGTCCTGGAGGCGTTCGCGGACGGCATCAATCAGTACGTGCAGACCGTACGGGGCGGCGAGCGGGAGTTCCACCGCGGATTCATCGAGAACGACTTCGAGCCCGAGCCGTGGGACCGCGAGGACGTCGCGGGCGTGTTCGTCGCGTCGATGGCGTACTTCAGCGGGTTCCAGCTGGAGACGTTCGGTGCGTCGCTCCTCGAGTCGCTTCGGTCGTCGAACGACGACGAGACTGCGATGGAGCTGTTCGAGGACATCCAGTGGGGCGAGGACCCTGGCGCGCCGACGTCGGGCGAACCACAGACCGAGGGGTACGTGCCGCCGTTCACGCCCGCGGGCGACTCGGACGCCGGCGGGAGCGACGACGGCGGGGACGACGACGCCACGACCGCGGGTGCGACGGCGCGGTCGACGCCGGGCGTCCGCCACGCTCCCTCGAACCGGATGACGGGCGGCGAGCACCGGCTGCCCGCGGACGCCGCGAGCGCGCACGAGAGCCAGCTCGAGCACTGGCGGACGCTCGCGAGCGGACTGGACCAACTCGGGCTCCCGATCAAGCTCGGGAGCAACGCGCTCGCCGTCCAGGGCGAGCAGACCGAGAGCGGCGACGCGCTCCTCATGGGCGGCCCGCAGATGGGGTTCTCGTCGCCGTCCGTGATGCACGAGGTCGGCCTGCACGGCGCGGACTTCGACGTCACGGGCATCACGGTCGCGGGCTACCCGTTCGTGATGTTCGGGCACAACGGCGACGGCGCGCTCACGAGCACCGCCGGGATCGACAACAGCCTGCAGACGTTCGTCGAGACGATCCGGGCGGCCCCGGACGGGGCCGACCACGACTGGGAGTACGACTTCCAGGGCGAGTGGCTGCCCGTGGAGTCGACGACGGAGACGATCTCCGTGAAGGGCGGCGAGGACGTCGAGCAGACGATCCGGCGGACGCGCCACGGGTACGTCGCGGACTGGCAACCCCCGTCGGCGGACGCCGAGACGGGGGAGGCGGTGGCGGTCACGCGGAGCTACGAGGGCCTCGACATGAACTCGTTCAAGGCGTTCTACGGGTCCCAGTTCGCGAGCGACGCCGAGGAGTTCGTCGAGCGAGCGCAGGTCTGCGACTACTCGCTGAACTTCATGTGGGCGGGCGCCGACGGCGACGTCGCGTACGTCCACGGCGGTCGATACCCGGACAACGAGTCGGTGTCGTGGGACACGCGGCTGCCAGCGGACGGCACCCAGTACGAGTTGACCGAGGACGACTACCTGCGGGCGGTCGACGGCGAGGTTCCGTTCGTCGTCAATCCCTCGACGGGGTACGTCGCGCAGTGGAACAACAAGCCCGCGCCGGCGTGGGACAACGGCGACCTGAGTTACGCGTGGGGGACCGACCACCGCGTCCAGCGGATCATCAACCTCGTCGAGCATCGCCTGGACGCGGACGGTGCGGTCTCGTACGACTTCCTGAAGGACGTCGTGTACGACATCGCGTTCGTCGACCTGCGAGCGATCCGGTACAAGGAACCGCTCGTGGACGCGCTCTCGGACGCGGACCTCTCGGACACGGAGCAGGCGGCGGCGGACGCGCTCGCGTCGTGGAACGACTTCCGGCAGGGCGACGGCGAGGACCACCTCGGCGACTACCCGGTCGGGTACACGGTGTTCGACGCGGTGTGGCCGAAGGTGCTGGAGAAGACGTTCCGGCCGGCGTTCGGGCCGGTGTTCGACCCGGCCCGGGGCACCTTCTTCGACTACCGCTATGGGCGGCCGCTGTTCATGCGGGCGCTGCACGCGGACGAGGTCGCGTTGCCACCCGCGCGGGATTACTTCGCGATGGAGACAGACGACTCGCCGGCCGGCCGCGACGCCGTGTTCCGCGCGGCGTTCTCGGAGGCGGTGTCGGAGCTGGAGTCCGAGTACGAGACGTCGGACGTCTCGCAGTGGCGAGCGTCCGCGCAGGTCGAACCGCTGAACAACCTCTCGCTGTTCGGCGTCCCGATCGGCGTCGGCGACGCGGGCGACATGCCGTTCCTGAACCGCGGGACCGAGAACCACTTCGTGCGCTGCGGCGGCGACGGCGGCAGCGGCGGGTCGGGCAAGTTCCGAGCGGAGAACGTGCTCCCGCCGGGGAACTCCGGGTACGTCGCTCCCGACGGCACCCGCGACGAACACTACGCCGACCAGCTCGAGGACTTCGTCGACTTCGAGTACAAGACCCTCCGGTTCTACCGGAGCGAGGTGATGCCCGCCCTCGACACCCTCACCGTCCTCATGCACGACGACGACGGCGGGAGCGGTGACGGGAACGGCGGCGGGAACGGAAACGGCCCCAACGGGAACGGTGACGGCAACGGAAACGGCGCCAACGGGAACGGTGACGGCAACGGAAACGGCGGCGGTACTGGAGGTGATGGCGGCGAGAGCGAGTAACTCGTCCACTCGGTACGGGGGATTCGAGAGCAGGTGGTTTTATTTCGGAGAGCGCTGAGCGTACCGTATGGCGCAGACGGATCGAAACTACGACATCAAGGGATTGGACCTGACCGACGACACGTACACGGTCGAGCAGGCGCTCGTTCGGAACAAGTACAAGGCGATGGACGCGGCAGGGAACGTCGTCATTCGCGGGAAGCAGAAGATGCTGAAGATGAAGGAGGAGTTCCCGTTCGTCGACGCGGACGGGAACGAGGTGTTCGAAGTGAAGGCCGGCGGCATCATCGACGTCGCCGGGAACTACGTCCTGACGGACTCCCAGACCGGCGAGGACCTCGTCATCCTCGACAACGACTACTCGATCCTCCAGGACACGTGGAAGATCCGCGACGCGCGGACGGAAGCGAAGATCGCGGAGATCAACTCGCGGGGCGCACTCGTCACGCTCGCGCGGAACATCGTGCCGTTCGGCGGCTGGATCCCGCACAAGTACGAGATCACGGACCTGGACGGGAACCACGTCGGGAACATCGACGGCCAGTTCTCGCTGAAGGACCGCTACGAGATCACGATCGACGACGCGAGTACGGTGCCCAAGGAGCCGATCATCGCGGCGGCGATGGTCATCGACGCCATCCAGGGGAACTAGCGTCCCGCCGTCGCGCGACGGCGTCGCCACGTCGCGAGAGAGCACCCCAGATTTCGGGGCTCGTCACGGGGTGCGGAGTTCGAGGACGACCTCGCTCCCCGCTTCGGGGTCGCCGAACGACACGTCGCCGCCGAGCGACCGCGCCACCCACGAGACGACCCGGAGGCCGAGGCCGTCGCCGTGTTCGACGCGGGAGACGTCGCGGTCGCCCGTGAGGAGGTCGCGTTCGTGGTCGGGGATGCCGGGGCCGTTGTCGGCGACGCGGATCCGGACGGCGTCGTCGACGGCTTCGACCGTCAACTCGACCACGGGGTCGGGTCGCTGGGCGTGCTCGACGGCGTTCTCGACGAGGTTCTCGACGGCGAGGCCGAGGCGTTCGTCGGCGTTCGCGACGAGTTCGTCGGGCGCGTTCGTGGTGATCGTCGCGTTGGGGTACGCGTCGCCGAGGCGGTCGGCGAGCGACCGGACGTGTGCGGCGACGTCCGTCGGTTCCGTCGTGAACGCGGAGTCCTTTCGGATCACTTGCTCTAGCTGGTGGACCTTGTCGGCGAGCGCGGCGGCGTCCTCGGCGCGGCCCGTGACGTGCTCGACGATCGCGATGGCGTCCGGGTCGTCGAGGTCCTCGGCGAGCTGGTCGAGGTAGCCGGTGACGACGCCCATGTCGGTGCGGAGGTTGTGTCGGAGGACGCGGTGCAGGACCTGGAGGTGCTGTTCGCGGTCGTACTGGTCGGTGATGTCCGTGTAGATGCCGAACGCGCGGACGTCGTCGCCGTCGACGTGGTAGGGGATGCCCCGGAAGAGGAAGTGCCGGTCGCCGTCGGCGGTCTCCCGCGTGAGTTCGGCGCTGACGGTCTCGTCGGCGAGCGCGTGCGCGTCGAGTTCGTCGGCGACGTCGTCCCGGTTCGGGACGAGCACGTCGTTGACTGGGGTGCCGACGACGTCGGCCTCTTCGTGCCCGAACACGCGCTCGAACGCGGGGTTGACGGAGTCGATGACGGGTTCGCCGTCCCGGAAGCTCGAGTCGACGACGGGGTCGGGGAGGTGCTCGAACAGCGATCGGAAGCGGTCGCGTTCGGCTTCGGCGGCGAGGAGGTCGCTGATGTCTCGGAGTGCGCCGATGGTGCCCCGGTAAGTGCCGTCGTCGTCGGTGAGCAGCGAGAGTTCGACCTCGGTGGGGACGGCGTCGCCGTCCTTCGTGATGGCGTCGGCGCGGTACGTCCGGGTGGCGTCGGGGTCGCCGTCGGCGACGAGTTCGGCGACGAGTTCGGTGCCGCGGTCGACGTCCTCGGGCGGGAAGAACGTGGAGACGTGCGCGCCGAGGACCGCGGAGCGGTCGTAGCCGGAGGCGTCGACGATCTCGTCGCTGGCGAGGACGACGTGCCCGGTGTCGTCGAGGACGTACATCATCTCGCTGACGTTGTCGACGACGGTCCGGTAGAGCGAGAGCGTCTGTTCGCGGCGGGCGCGCTCGACGCCGGCGGCGGCGTTCGCGGCGAGGATCTCGGCGAACTGGACGTCGGCGTCGGTGATGGCGTCGACGCCGTCGGCGCCGACGGCGAGGACGCCGTGGTCGCCGAGCGGGAAGAACATGAGTGCGGCGTCGTCGTGCTCGATGACGGTCGGTTCGCCGCTCTCGAAGACGCGCCCGACGGGTTCGTCGCCGGGGTCGTACGTTCGCTGCCAGTCGTGGTCGGTGGGGCGGGCGGCGGCGAGGACGAGCGCGCCGTTGCCGCCGTTGCCGTCGTTGCCGTCGGCGACGGCGTCGAGCGTGGCGACGTCGTCGACGAGCCAGACGCTCGCGCGTTCGAACGCGAGGATGTCGACGGCGGCGTCCGTGACGACGCTCGCGATGGCGTCGGGTTTGCGCGTCGTCATGAGTTCACGAGCGGTGGCGAGCAGGCCGCCGAGCGTCTGGTCGTCGGGTGTCGCGATGCGGCCGTCGGCGTGGTGGGTGATGCGTTCGCCGAGGCGCGCGGTCGGGTCCGTCCAGACCGACAGCGGGAGGTACTCGGTGGCGGCGCCGCCGGAGACGGCGGCGGCGAGGTCGTCGTCGGGGTCGCGGCTCGTGAGGATCGCGGGGACGCCGGGGTGACTGGTGGTGAGGCGTTCGAGGAGGCGGCGGCCGGTGGGGCCGTCCGTGCGTTCGTGCGGGCAGACGATGCAGTCGACGCGCGTGGACCCGAGGACGTCGCTGGCCTCGGACTGGGTGGCGACGGTGTACACCAGGAGGTCGTCGCGTTCGGCGAGTGCCCGTCGCGTGGCGTCGTCGGCCCCCTGGACGTAGAGGACTGGTGTCTGCGCGCTCATCCGCGTCGGCCGACTCTAGGCGGGGGGGTGACCATGAAACTGTCTGCCGTTGCCGACTCCGACCCGGGCAGACGGTCGACGCCCGATCAGTCCACTCCTCGCTCGCCAGTAGCGGCGTTCTTTCGGATTCGAGTGAATCCCCCTACGATTAAGGCCGTGCCGGTGCATCTACGATTCATGACGCTTTCGACGCTGCTGGTGGCGGTCGGTCCGAGCGACGCGGACCGGGTCGACTCGCTCTCGACGGCGGTCACGGAGGTGGCGGAACCGACCGGCGCGAACGTCGTGCTCCTGCACGTGTTCGCCGACGAAAGCTTCGCGGACGTCCGCGACCAGCTGGACAGGTCCGACGCCAGTCCGACGGCGGCGGCGCGTCGACAGAAGACCGTCCGCGAGCTGACGGCGGCCTTCGACGACGCGGACGTCTCCTACGAGGTCCAGGGTCGCGTCGGCGAGAAGAGCGACGCGATCGTCGCCGTCGCGGAGGACGTGGACGCCGACCGCGTGTTCGTCGCCGGCCGCGCACGGTCGCCGGCGGGGAAGGCGGTGTTCGGGTCGACCGCGCAGTCGGTGATGCTGACCGCGCCGTGCCCGGTGACGTTCGTCCGCGACGGCTCTCGCTGACCGCTGACGGTCGTCCGCGACGGCTCTAGCTGACCGCGGTCGGAAGCGGTGCTCGCGTCGCTGCCGGCGTCCGCGAGCGCGCACTGGCGGCACTGCCAGCACGCCTCACCTTCGTTTTAAGATGTCAGCTCCCGTATATGGGGGTATGGACCACGAGATACGGAACCGGCCCGCGTTCGCCGCCGTCGACATCGAACTGAACCAGGGCGAGAGCATCATGGCGGAGGCGGGCGCGATGGTCTCCCACACCGACGGCATCGACATCCGAACGGACCGCGGCGGCGGCGGGTTGCTGCAGAACCTGAAGCGGTCCATCCTCGGCGGGGAGTCGTTCTTCCGGAACACGTTCACCGCCGACCGGCCGGGGACCGTGACGTTCGCGCCGCCGCTCCCCGGTGACGTCGTCCAGTACGACCTCGACGGGACCGTCTACCTCCAGAGCGGGTCGTACCTCGCGGCGTCGCCCGAGGTGGACGTCGACACGAAGTTCGGCGGCGGCCGGACGTTCTTCGGCGGCGAAGGCCTGTTCCTCCTGAAGTGCTCCGGCAGGGGGCCGGTGTTCATGTCGAGCTACGGCGCGGTCGAGAAGAAGGAACTACGTGCGGGCGAGCGGTTCACGGTCGATACCGGCCACATCGTCGCGTTCGAGGACGGCGTGACGTGGGACGTCCGGAAGGTCGGCGGCCTGAAGTCCACGCTGTTCTCCGGCGAAGGCCTCGTCTGCGACATGGAGGGGCCGGGGACGGTGTGGGTCCAGAGCCGGAGCCCGGACGCGTTCGTCTCCTGGCTCGTCCCGCACCTCCCGACGCGCGAGACGGGGAACGGCGGCGTGAGCTTCGAGATGGGCGGCAACAACTTCGGCGGCGGTGGCGGTCGCGGCGGGAACGTCTAGGTCGTCGACGGCTCTCGGTCGCCACGCGAGGCGGCCCGTTCGCCCGACGGCAGCAACCGATCCGACGACTCCCCCGATACTCGGGTTCGAGTTAATGCTACAGCGTTAAGTGCGAGCGCGACGCTTGCCCGACATAGAATGGCCACGTACGCGGGCGTCGACCTGGGCGCCACGAACATCCGGGCCGTCGTCGGCGACGCCGAGGGACGCGTCGTCGGCTCGAACCGTCGCGGAACACCGCACGGCCCGACGGGCATCGCCGTCACCGAGGCCGTCCTCGACGCGCTCCGCGCCGCGTGCGGGGACGCCGGCGTCGACCCGACGGACGTCGTCGCGTGCGGCATCGGCTCCATCGGCCCGCTCGACCTCGCAGAGGGGAGCGTCGAGGATCCCGCGAACCTCCCCGACACCGTCGACCGCATCCCACTGGCGGGCCCCATCGGGCAGCTCGTCGACAGCGAGCGCGTCTACCTCCACAACGACACCGCCGCGGGCGTCATCGGCGAGCGCTTTCACTCGAGCCGGAACCCCGACGACATGGCGTACCTCACGATCTCCTCTGGGATCGGCGCGGGCGTCTGCGTCGACGGCCGCGTCGTCGCCGGCTGGGACGGCAACGCCGGCGAGGTCGGGCACTACGTCGTCGACCCCCGCGGCCGCATGACCTGCGGGTGCGGGAAGGACGGCCACTGGGAGGCGTACTGCTCGGGCGAGAACATCCCGGCGTACGCGCGCCTGCTCGCGGAGGACGACCCCGGCGTCGACACCGCACTCCCCATCGACGATCCCGACTTCTCGGCGGTGGACGTGTTCGAGCACGCCGACGACGACGCGTTCGCCGCGCACGTCGTCGACCAGCTCGCGCACTGGAACGCAATGGGCGTCACGAACCTCGTGCACTCGTTCGCGCCCATCGTCGTGTTCGTCGGCGGTGCGGTCGCGCTCCACAACGAGGCGCGCGTCCTCGACCCGATCCGCGAGCGCGTCTCCGAGATGGTGATGACGAACGTCCCCGACATCCAGCTGACGACGCTCGGCGACGACGTCGTCGTCAAGGGTGCGCTCGCCAGCGCGATGACGGGCGGGACCGGAGACCGAGCCGACTACCAGCGCTAGGTGTCGTCGACTGCCGCACCGACTGCTGGCACTCGCGACTGGTTCCGGCGCGACCCGGCTGTCGCGGCCGTACTCGCCCGGAACAGTCCGCGCGAGGCACTGTCTGTCATGGTAGGTAAAATCAACGTCGTACATTCAATATGTTTTAACCATCCGGGGACAGCCAGTGGTGGTATGCGACGAAGAGACGTACTCAGATCGAGCGCTGGCGCGCTCGCGCTCGCCGGACTCGGCGGGGTCGCGAGCGCAGCCGAGGCATCGTACGCGCCACGAGGCGAAGTGGCAGTCGAGGGCGCACAGGAAGTCGAGACGACGACCGACGGGACGTTCGCCGCCGTCGCCGCCGGCGACGGCTTCGCGATGATCGACGTGAACGACCCCGCGAACCCGTCGATCGCGTCCGAGCACGGCGACCTCTTGAGCGACCACGACGCCGGCCCGATGCAGATGATCGCGGACGTCAAGATCGACGGCGACCGTCTCCTCGTCACCGGCCCGAACAACGCACCGCAGCAGGGCGAACTCGTGAAGGCCGCGCTGCTCTACGACATCAGCGACCCCGCGAACCCCACGCAACTGGATTCGCTGACAGTCGACCACCCCATCCACAACAGCTTCTACGGGGACGGCTACGCGTACCTCACCATCTCGGACTTCGACTACGAGGGCTTCAAGATGGTCGACACGAGTGGCGACGAACTCGAGGTCGTCTCGGAGTTCTCCATCGTCGACCACGACGACAAGTGGGAGGACGTCCACGGCTTCCTCCGGTCGTGTCACGACCTCTACGTGCAGGACGACGTCGCGTACCTCGCGCAGTGGGACGCCGGCACGTTCATGGTCGACGTCAGCGACCCGCAGAACCCGTCGGTTATCGGTCGCGCGGGCGGCCTACCGGCGGACGAGCTCTCGCAGGTCACTCGACAGAACCTCGGCCTCGTCGGCCTCCAGCCGCCGGGTAACTCGCACTACGTCCGGCCGGACGAGGACGCGAACTACCTCTACAAGGGCGCCGAGTCCTGGGACGGGAACCCGGACGACGACAAGCGCGGTGCGAGCGGCATCACGGTGTACGACATCTCGGACACGGCGAACCCCGAGGAGGTCGCGCGGATCCACCCGCCCGGTTCCGAGGACGAGGGTCGGGGCGGACAGTTCACGACGAGTCACAACTTCTCGATCCGGGGCGACCGCCTGTTCTCTTCGTGGTACTACGGTGGCGTGATGGTCCACGACGTCAGCGACCCCGCGAACCCCGAGCGGTTGTCGTGGTGGCGCAAGCCCAGCGAGACGATGTTCTGGGGAGCGAAGGTCGCGGGCGATCGCGACTTCTTCGTCGCCGGCAACATGCAGGGGAGCGTGATGACGTTCCCGACGTCGGCCGGCGAGATGTCGGACCCGCCGGGCGCGTTCACGCCGCCGGAGGAGACGAGCATCGTCACGGACATCGACTGGTCGAAGTACACGGCCAGCGAGACGACGACGACGACGACGGCGGACCCGACCACGACGGAGCCGACGACGACCGAGCCGACCACGGAGCCGACGACGACCGAGCCGACCACGGAGCCGACGACGGCGAGTGGCGGCGACGGGCAGACGACCGCGGGCGACGATACGACGACCGAATCCAGTGGGTCGCCCGGGTTCGGTGCGCTCGCGGCCGCGGGCGGCATCGGACTCGGTGCGGCGCGCCTGCTCGCGGACGACGACGACGCGAGCGAGGAGTAACGCTCCGCGACGGCGAGTCGTCCGCGAGCAGGCGCGGACGACGCCCCGGCGTTCGGGCGCCTCTTCGTTCGAGTCAGTTCGGTAGACAGTCTTATCCGGGTTCCTTGGGTGGTTCGTTGCATGGACGAGGATCTGTGGTCCCCGCGGCGTCGTCGCGTCCTCCGTGCCGGTGCGAGCGCCGTCGCCCTCTCGGCGCTCGGAACGACTGCGAGTGCCTGGACGACCGCGAGTGCAGGGACGACTTCGAGTGCCGGGACGACCGCGAGTGCAGGGGCCGCCGCCGCGGCGTACGCCCCTCGCGGCGAGGTGGACGTCGACGATGCCGCGGAGGTAGTCGTCGACCCGGCTGGTGAGACGGCGTTCGTCGCAGTCGGCACCGGATTCGTGAGCGTCGACGTCTCGGACCCGACCGCGCCAGCGGTCGTCGGCGAGGCCGCGGACCTCCAGAGTCCCGAGGGCGAGCCCGTCCGCGAGGTCCTGGACGTGAAGTACGACGACGGGCGGGTGCTGGTGCCGACGGCCGCACAGGGCGGTGGGCCGCGTGGGTTCTACGTCTACGACGCCTCTGATCCCGCGAACCCGACGCAGGTCGGGGAGTGGTTCCCGACGCCGAATCACGGCAACCACAACGCGTTCCTCGTCGACGGCGTCGCGTACCTCACGGGCGGCCTCCTGGTCGATATCGTCGACGTCTCCGGAGAGTCCTTCGAGCGGCTGGCGACGTGGCAGCCCGGAGACTGGAACGAGGACTGGAGTCGACTCCCGAACACGACCCTGCACGACCTCTACGTGCGGGACGGGTACGCGTACTGTGCGTACTGGGACGCGGGCGTGTTCGTCCTCGACGTCTCGGATCCGGCGAATCCGTCGTTCGTGTCGCGCGTCGGCGAATACACGCTCGAAGAGATACGGGACCTCTCCCAGCAGGCGTACCTCGAGCCTGGCGGGAACGCGCACTACGTGACCGTGAACGAGGACGCGACGCTGCTGGCGGAGGGCGGCGAGTCCTGGGACCTCGAGGCCGGCGACGACAGCGGCGGGCCCTCCGGAATCACCTTGTTCGACGTCTCGGAGAAGGCGAACCCGACCGAGGTCGGGCACGTCGACCCGCCGGTGTCGCGGAGCAACGCGTACCGCGGCGGGACGTGGACGACGAGCCACAACTTCGACCTCCGGAACGGCCGACTGTACGCGTCCTGGTACCAGGGTGGGGTGAGCGTCCACGACGTGAGCGACCCCGCGAACCCCGAGCGGATCGCGTGGTGGGCGGCGCCGAGCGAGCGCGCGTTCTGGACGGCCCAACTCGCGAAGCCCGGGGAGTTCTTCGTCGCGTCGAGTCACGCCGAGTCGGGGATGAGTGGGAACGTCACGAGCGGGCTGTTGACGTTCCCGGACGCGGCGGGCGAGATGGCGACGTTGCCGTCGGCGGTCGCGTGGACCGAGGCGGAACTGGAGGCGCGTGCGACGACGAGCGCCGCGACGACGACGGCGACGGCGGCGCCATCGACGACGACGAGGTCGGTGTCGACGACTGCGACGCCGACGCCGGAGTCGACCGCGGAGCCGACGACCGAGTCCGGGGCGTCGCCGGGCCTGGGCGTCCTCGCAGCGCTCGGTGGCCTCGGCGTCGGCGCCGCTCGCGTCCTCCGCGGTATCGGCGAGGAGTGAACGCGCGGAGTTCGAGCGATAGGGACGGTTGACCCGATCGGCCCGCTCGACTCGATCGGCTCGGGCGGTTCGAGGAGTGCACTCGGTCACGGAGCTAGTGTACGTACGGCGAGCGCTCGCTGGACGGAACGCGAGTCGCCGGCCGACTCCAGATATGACAACACTTTTGTGTTTCCGGTCTGGGGTGTGGGGCATGGTCCACGACGCTAACCACTTCGAACGCAGAGAGGTGCTCCTCGCGAGCGCCGGTGCCCTCTCCGTGCCGCTCCTCGGCCAGACAGCGAGCGCCACGTCGTCCGATAGCAGCTCGGTCGGGTCGCCACCGGCGACGTACGAACCGCTCGGGCGCGTCGACGTGAACGGCGCGAAGGAGGCCGTGACGACGCCGGACGGCGAGTACGCGTTCGTCGCCACGGGAACCGGATTCGTCACCGTGGACGTCTCCGACCCCACGAATCCGAGCATCGCGAACGCCACCCAGCACCTCACGGACCCCGACGGAACCGACGTGCAGCAGGTCGCGGACGTGAAGTACGACGACGGCCGACTCCTCGTCCCGACCGCGTTCCAGGGCGAGGGGCCGCGTGGGTTCTTCCTCTACGACGTGAACGACCCCACGAACCCGTCGCAGGTCGGGGAGTGGTTCCCGACGCCCGAGCACGGCAACCACAACTCGTTCCTCCACGACGGGATCGCGTACCTCACGGGGAACACGAGCGACGGGCCGAAGGTGGACATGATCGACGTCGCCGAACCGCCGTTCGAGCGCGTCGGCACCTGGCAGCCCGGTGACTGGAAGGAGGAGTGGGCGAGCCCACCGAGTACGGCGATCCACGACCTCTACGTGCAGGGCGACTACGCGTACTGCGCGTACTGGGACTCGGGGACGTTCACGCTCGACGTCTCCGACCCCACGAACCCGACGTTCGTCTCGCGCGTCGGCGACTACTCGCGCGACGAACTCGACGACTTCGGGCAGAGCGAGTACGTCGAACCGGGCGGGAACGACCACTACGTCGCCGTGAACGAGGACGCGACGCTGCTGGCGGAGGGCGGCGAGTCCTGGGACTTGGAGAAGGGCGACGACTCCGGCGGCCCCTCGGGAATCACGCTGTTCGACAACTCGGACAAGGCCAACCCCGAGCGACTCGCGCACATCGACGCACCGGCGACGGACGACCACACGTACAGCGAGGGGTCGACGTGGACGACGAGCCACAACTTCGACATCCACGGCGACCGCCTGTACGCGTCCTGGTACCAGGGCGGCGTGAGCGTCCACGACGTGAGCGACCCCGCGAACCCCGAGCGGATCGCGTGGTGGGCGGACGCAGACGACATGGCGTTCTGGACCGCCCAGCTCGCGGTCGAGGGCGAGTTCCTCGTGGCGTCCGCCGCCGGGAGCAACGGCACCGGCACCACCGCGCTGGTGACGCTCCCCGACGACGCGGGCGGCAGGATGACGTCGCCGCCCGAGAGCGTGACCTGGCAGACCGACGGCGCCTACCCGAGCGCCGACGAGGCGTCGACCACCACGCAGCCGGCGACGACCACGACCGAACCGACGACCACGGAACCCACCACGACCGAGCCGACGACCACGGAACCCACCACGACCGAGCCGACGACCACGGAACCCACCACGACCGAACCGACGACCACGGAACCCACCACGACCGAACCGACGTCGACCGCGCCGACGGAGGACGGCGGGACGGCGCCGCCGGGCGGGTCCGAGACGGCGACGACGGTGTCCGACGGCGAGTCCGTGCCCGGGTTCGGCGTCCTCGCGGCGCTCGGTGGCCTCGGCGCCGGCGCGGCACGCGTCCTCCGCGCCGACGACGAGGACGACGCCTGAACTCGAATCCACGACCGGGTCCTCGCGTCGGGTCTGTCACGGTCGTTCTTGACGGTCGTGCCACCGATACCCAAGCGTTATCCTCGCCGGCGAGCAACTTACACGCAATGAGTACGGACGCCCGCGACGGCGACGCCGACGGGGAGACGCTCCAGGAGCGCGTCGAGACGTGGCTCGTCAAGCAGATGCCGATCATCCAGATGCACGGTGGCACGAGCGCCGTCCGCGAGGCCGACCCCGAGACGGGCGAGGTCGTCGTGGAGCTGGGCGGTGGCTGCAAGGGCTGCGACGTCGCGAACATCACCACCGGGAACATCGAGGCGGAGCTCCTGACGTGGGAGGAGATCTCGGACGTGACGGTGCGCGTCCCCGAGGCCGGCGAGAGCCTCGGCGTCGACCAGGCCGAGTCCATCATGGGCGTCGACCGAACCGAGGGCGGCCGCGGCGACTGGGGGTCCTCGAACCCCGGCAAGGACAGCTTCTAATTCCAGGGGACTCCACCGGCGGTCGCCGGGTGACTGGCGAGGTCGCCGCGAGCCGAACCGTTATCTCTCGCAGGGCACGAGGCCCGACGTGGAGTATTCCATCGTCGACCTGTCACCGATTCCCGACGCGGGGACGGCGACGGACGCGTACGCGAACACCGTCGAGGCCGCACAGCAGGCCGAGCGCCTCGGTTACTCGCGGTTCTGGGTGGCCGAGCATCACGGGATGGCGAGCCGGCTCGCGGGGACGACGCCGGAGGTCCTCCTCGGGCACCTCGCCGCGGAGACCGACGCGATCCGGATCGGGTCGGGCGCGGTCCTCCTGAATCACTACAGTCCGTTCAAGGTCGCCGAGTCATTCGGCGTCCTCGACGGACTCGCACCGGGGCGCGTCGACCTCGGGCTCGGGCGCGCGAACGGGTCGCCGGCCGTCGACCGCGCGCTCGGCACCGACCGTCGCGTCGAGAATCCCGACCGCGATCACGTCCAGAAGATAGAGGCGGTCGTGAACCACCTCTACGACGACTACCCGGACGGCCACGAGTACGCGGACGTCGAGATCCCGCGCTCGGGCGACGGCCCGCCGGAGCCGTGGGTGCTCGGTTCGAGCACTGCGAGCGCCAGCATCGCGGGGGAACTCGGGCTCCCGTTCTGCTTCGCGGCGTTCATCCGCCCGTCGTTCGCGACGCACGCGTTCGAGGCGTACCGCGAGGAGTTCGACTCGTCGGCGCTCGCCGCGAGCGTGGACGAACCGACTGGGATGGTCGCCGTGAACGCAGTCTGCGCGCCGACCGACGAGGCCGCCGCCCGACAACGTGCGGTCGCCGAGGCCTCATTCAAGCGGATGCAGCGCGGCGAGATCGGGACGACGCCATCCGTCGAGGAGGCGATCGAGGAACTCGGCGGCGTCCCGGAGCCGACGCCGGCGACGCTCGACGACGACGAATGGCCGCGCGCCATCTCCGGCAGCCCCGAGACGCTCGACGGCCTGCTCTCGCAGCTCGCCGACCGCGTCGGCGTCGACGAGGTGATGATCCAGCACGTCGTCGCCGACCACGACGACGCCCTCCGCTCGCACGAACTACTCGCCGACGGCGTCGGCCTGGAACCGCGGCGCTAAGGAGTCCTCGAACGACCGCAATACCCTATCGCCGACCACCAGCCGGCGGTCGCTCCTGTCGGCTCTCGCCGCTGTTCCCGACCGAGGAGACCTTCTCCCGGAGTTCGTTCGCGATCGACTGCACCTGATCCCGGAGCGACGCGACCTCCGCCTCGAACGCCTCGACGTCGCGCTCGACGTGGTAGACGCGCTGGCTCGGAATCCGCAGCACGCGGTCCTTCCCCTCGTCAGTCTCGCCGGTCTTGACCATCCAGTGGTCCTGGAAGTACGCCACCTGCTCGTTCTCGACTCGCTTCTCGACGGGGTCCTCGTCGGGGCCCTCGTAGACGATCGTCGCCTGCCCGAGGTCCTCGTCGACCCCCTCGTCCGGTGCGTTACGGTCGCGCTCGTGACCCTCGTCCGGTGCGTTACGGTCGCGCTCGTGACCCTCGTCCGGTGCGTTACGGTCGCTCTCGTGACCCTCGTCCGTCGCGTTGCTATCGCTCATGACGGTTCGTGCTTTCGGCGGCAGGTCCTTCGGTCGCCTGCTTGCGTTTGAAGCGTTCCAGGGACGGGCGTGGCCGCTCGCTCGCACGGCGACGTCGGACGCTCCCGAGGAGCGACGAGCGCCTCCGGTCGTGGTCGACGGGGACGCGTTCGCGAACCGTACGGCGAGAACGCTCGCGGAGGAGAGTTCGAGAATCCGGTCGTCGTCAGTCCCGGCCGAGCTTCTCGCGGCTGATCTTCACGCCCGTCGGCGTGACGATGAGCTGGTCGTCGCCCTTCTGGACGATGTCTCCGCCCACTTCGTCGGCGACCTGCCGGAGTTCGTCGACGATGTGCTCGACGGTGCGGTCCTCGGTGCGCAGGCGCGTGATGTCGGCGATGACGAGGTCGCCGTCGTAGACGGCGTCCTTGATGTCGATCGCGTCGGCCTGCCCGTCGACCTCCGCGATGTGTACCTGCATCGCCGCGTCGCCCGAGGCCGCGGCGTCGAAGTCGTCGACGTCGAGTTGCACGTAGTCCTCGGTGCTGCGAGAGTCGCGCCCACCGAGAATCTTGCTCATGAAGCCCATACCGGAGTAGGTCCGACGGCAACCGTATAATTCTTGCGTCAGTCCGCGTCGAACCTCGGCGACGACGACGGGACGATCGCACGAACCCGTCAACTCGGTTGCGACTGCGAACCGCCACCGAGTGCAGTTCTCGAAAGAGTCTTATCTGTTCTCAAATAACTTCGGTGTGTGCGACAGTCGCGGTTCTCGCTGCTCGGCGCCCTCCTGCTCGTCGTCCCACTCGGTTTCGCGGCGATATTCGGGTGGCGGACGGCCCTCGAACAGTCGACGATGCCGTTGATGTTTCTCACGGCACTCCTCGCGATTCTCGCGGGGCGCGTCGCCGCAGTTGAACTCGGCGGCGTCCGCCTCTCGTGGCGGCACCTGCTCGCGACGGCGTACGTCCTCGCGGCGATCTCGTTCCCGCTCCAGCAGGCACCGCGAACGCTCGCAGGAGCCACGTCCACGGGACAGCACGTCCTGTTCGGTGCGACCGTCGTGACCGCGTGCTGTCTCGTCTTCTTCGCCGTCGAAATCGCGCGCGACGGTCGGCACTTCGAGATCACCGCGGACGTCGACCGCGTCTTCGCCCTCTGAGTCCACACTCGAGCAGCTCTGTCCGGAGGCTGCCGGAGGACGGACTTTTGCCGACCGAGTCGCTACCGGGTGGCATGACGTTCAGTATCTGCGTTCGCGAGACGTACGAGGACGACGACGGCGCCGAGCAGACGCGCTTCGGCGTCGCGGTGACGACGCGACTGCCGGGCGTCGGGACGATGTGCCCGTTCGTCTCCGAGCACGGCGCGATCGCGACCCAGAGCCTCGTGAACGAACGCCTCGGCCGGAAGGGCGTCGAGTACCTCGACGACGGCCTCCGCGTCGAGGACGCCCTCCAGTCGCTCCTGAACGCCGACGAGAACGCCGCCGCGCGCCAGCTCCACGGCGTCGGGCGCCACGGCGAGTTCGCGTACTCGGGCGAGGACTGCATGGACCACTACGACGACATCGTCCGCGAGAACCACACGGTCGCCGGGAACCTCCTCACCGGCCAGGAGGTCCTCGCCGCGACCAGCGAGGTGTACGAGGGCACGCGCGACGACGACCGCCCGCTCGCACTCCGCCTGATCGACGCGCTCGAGGCCGGCCACGACGAGGGCGGCGACAAGCGCGAGGACCTCACCGTCCAGTCCGCCGCCGTCAAAGTCGAGACGACCGAGGACCGCGACCCGGAGCCGTACTACGACGACCTCCGCGTGGACGCGACCGAGACGCCGCTCGCGGACCTCCGGGAGACGTACGAACTCGCGAAGCAGGGGTACGAGGCCGCCCTCGAGAAGTACGGCGACGCGTACGAAGACGACGACGTGGACGCCGCCCAGGAGTAGTCAGCGGACGGCGTCGCGGAATCGAGCCGCCGCCTTAGACGTCGAACTCGTAGAGGTCGTCGCCGACGTGGTGGACGCTCTCGACGACCTTCCCCTCGGACCCGACCATGTCGTCGCCCGACGTGAGCGCGCGCCCGATCGCGAGCACCTTCCCGTGGGACTCCTCGGCGATGGCGACGAGGTCGCTCTCGGCGATGTCGTCGTCGGCCTCGACGATCCCGGGCCGCATGACGTCCGCGCCGTTCGAGACGAACGAGATCGCGCCCGCGTCGACGGTGACGACGTGCGTCCGCGGTTCGTGCGCGTTCGCGCCGGCGACCGTGAGGAACGGTTCGTCCTCGACGTAGACGACGTCCGGGCTGCCGTCGACGAGGACGACGTCGAACTCGCCGCCCTCGATCTCGACGAGCTCGTACGTGTCGCCGTCCAGGTCGACGCCGAGCGCGTCCGCGACGGCGTCGGTGACCTCGCGTACGTCGTCGCTCCGGAGGTGATGCCGGGACTTGACTTCCATACCCGTGAGTACCGACAGCGACCGGCTTAAAAGGCGTGCTCTCGGGCGGTCGCGGGCGATTCCGGGGCCGGAAGCGTCGTCGCGTACGGTGATTTCGGGCCGCGGGCGAAACTACAAGTTCCATCGCTTCGTCGGTCCACGCATGTGGCGGTCACGGAACGGTTCCGGAGGCGAACCGGTGGCGTGCGTCGCCTGCGGTGCGGAGGTCGACCGGGACGAGGCACGCGAGTACGACAAGCACGGCGACCGGTGGGAGCGCACCGGGAAGGAGTTCGAGTACCTCTGCAAGCCGTGCTTCCGCCGGGAGTGCCATCAGCCCCGGGACGAACTGGAGTCGCTGCTCGTGGAACTGGACGCCGGCGACGGCTCGAGTACCGAGGCGTTCCTCGCCGCGTACGTCGAGGCGGTCGACGAGCGATACGGCCAGATCGAGGAGTAGCGCCGCGGTCCGATGCCCGGTATCGGGCTAGAGCCCGGTGTCTGCGGTCTCGTCGCGCATCGTGCCGAGGAACTGCATGAAGTCGGTGCCGCCGGTGCCGGTGGCGTCGCCGGTCGCGGCGACGATGTACTGGACGACCTGCGTGAGGTGGACCTTCCGGAAGTCGTGGAGCGCGTCGATGGCGTCGTTGTACGCGTCGACGACCGCGGGATCGCCGTCGGCGACGAACGCGCGGAGGCCGTCGGCGGCCTCGAACTCGGCGACGACCTCGCGGTGGGGCGGCGGCATGTACGCGCGCATGTCTCGCAGATGGTCGATCAGGTTCGTCGCGGCGTGCTCGACGTCGAGCGCGCCGTCGAGCGCGGGCATCACGGAGCTCTGTGCGCCCGAGCCGCCGCGGAACGACTGCGGGCCGGAGAGGGCGTCGACGCCCTCGTAGACGACGTCGTCGAACCCGTCGAAGTACGGGCGGTACGCGGTCGCGAACACGTCGGGGTCGTTCCCCTCGGTCATGCGCTGCATGACGCGCGTGCAGTCGCCGAGCGCTTCCGCGATCTCGCGGCACGCGGCCTCGAGGAGCGCCGGGTCGTCGTCGGCGACGCCCCGGTAGGCTTCGGCGCCGGCGACGAGCGCGCGCCCGGCGGCGGCCTCGATGGCGACGTGGACGGCGTAGAACCAGTCCTCGTCGCCGAGGGCGGTGAACGAGAGGAGCGGGTCGACGTTCTCCACGGTGAACCCCTCGTCGGGGTCGCACAGGCGCCAGTTGTGGAGCGCTTGCGTGTCGTACGCGAGCATCGGCTTCCGATCGAGGCGATTCGATGATTCGTAGAGCGGGACGGCGACGCCCGCGGGGATCGCGTCCACGGGGTCGGCGTCGACGAGGTGGACGTGCGCGCTCGCGAGGAACCCGCTGACTTGCCGGAGGCGGACGAGCTGGCGGTCGGTGAGGGCGTCGCAGACGTCGGCACCGATGGGGTCGAGGGCGCGCGTTCGCTCGCGGAGGTCGCCGTCGGCGACGTGGTCGGGGAGGCCGTCGGCGAGCGCGTCGAGCGCGTCGAGGCGGTCGCCCGCGCCCGGTGGCACGGGGTCGTCGCGGAACGAGACGAGGGGGTCGGCGTCGGGGAGGAACCCGCGCGCGGCGCTGACGCCGCGAGCGCGCGGGTCCGGGAGCGACCCTGACTGCTGGTCCATGCGGGACACGTAGGACGTACGGGGCCAACAAAGTTCCCGGCGGGTACCGTTCGTCATCCGGCGCTATCGGGGCTCAGACTACAGAGTCGTCCGTCCACGCTCGAACCTGTACAGTGGTCGTTCGGCGCGCTCGCGGACGGCCCGAACGGTCGCTACTCGTCGACGTCGCCGACCGCGCTGTCGACGTCGCCGACCACACCGGCGACGTCTGCGACCGAACCGGCGACGTCGTCGAACGCGTCGTCGGCGAGCGTGACGTCGTCGGTGACCGAGCAGAAGCCGTGCGCGAGCGTCGGGTAGTGGGCGTGCGTGACGGGGACGCCGGCGTCGGCGAGCGCGTCCGCGTACGCGACCGCCTCGTCGCGGAGGACGTCGACGCCGGCGGTCGCGACGACCGCGGGCGGCGCCGCCGCGAGGAGGCCGTCGTCGGCCCGCAGCGGGACGGCGAACGGATTGTGGGCGTCGACGGGACTGCGGAGGTAGTGCTCCCAGCCCCACGCGACGTCCGCGGTCGACAGGAGCGCGGCGTCGCCGTGCTCCGCGTACGACTCGCGGAGGCCTCCGCCCGCGCCGAACGCGCTCTCCGCGGAGAGCATCGGGTACAGCAGCACCTGCACGTCGAGCGGGACGCCCTCGTGGCCGGCGCGGAGCGCGGTCGCGGCCGCAATCCCACCACCGGCGCTCGTCCCGGCGACGCCCACGCACCCTGGGTCCGCGCCGAACGCGTCCGCGTACTCGCGAGCCCACTCGACGACCGCATACGCGTCGTCGACCGCCGCCGGGAACGGGTGCTCGGGCGCGAGCCGGTAGTCCACGGAGAACACGACGCGGCCGGTGCGGGCGGCGAGTTCGCGGCAGACGTCGTCCGCGGAGTCGAGCGTCCCGAGCACGAACACCCCACCGTGCGTGAACACGAGCGCACCCGGCGAGCCGTCGCCGGTGCTGGTCTCGGCCGGCGGTCGGTACGCCCGCACGGGCACGTCGCCGCCGGGGCCGTCGATCGCGAACTCGCGGACGGCCGCCATCTCCGGCCCGCCGCCGTCCCCGAAGACGTCGTCCTCGAGCGTCCGCGCCGCGGTCACGGACAGCGAGTGCCACGGCGGCAGGCCGCGCTCGGCGAACGCGTCCACGAGCGCCGCGAACTCCGCGTCCAACTCGCCGCTTGCTGCGTCGGTCATACGCGTGCCGTCGCCCGGCCGCGACATAATCCCACCGTCGACGTCCCCCGCCGCCGACGGCGCGACCCCCAGCGAACTGCACCGCGAGCGCTTCCACGCCACGCGTCGCTTCCGGCACCGAAACCGGTACGTGGCCCGCCGCCGACGCATCCCGCATGGACGACACCGAACAGGGCGACGCGCTCGCTCGCGCTCGCGAACGAGACGAATCCGACCCGCTCTCGGCGTTCCGCGAGCGCTTCGAGATCCCCGACGATTACTACATGGACGGGAACTCTCTCGGACCCATCTCCGCGGACGCCGAGGCGAGCCTCCAGAACGCGGTCGACGAGTGGCGCGACCTCGCCATCCGCGGATGGACCGATTCGGACCCCGAGTGGTTCCACTACGGCGAACGCCTCGGCGACGAGCTCGCGCCGCTCGTCGGCGCGCGCGAGAGCGAGGTCGTCGTCGCCGACTCGACGACGCTCAACATCCACAAACTCGTCGGGTCGTTCCTCGACGCGCGCGGCGACCGGCCGCCGGGCGTCCTCGTGAACGACCTCGACTTCCCGACCGACCACTACGCGATCGCCGCCCAGCTCCGCCAGCGCGGCCTCGACCCCGACGAGCACCTCCACCGGGTCGAGTCCCCGGACGGCCGAACGGTACCCGCCGAAGCCGTCGAGCGCGCGCTCGACGAGCACGACGTCGGCATCGTGTTCATGCCGAGCGTCCTCTACCGGAGCGGCCAGCTATTGGACGTCGAACGCATCGCCGAACTCGCGCACGACCACGGCGCGTTCGCGGGGTTCGACCTCGCGCACTCCATCGGTGCCGTCCCGCACGAACTCCACGACCTCGGCGTCGACTTCGCCGTCTGGTGCAGCTACAAGTACCTGAACGCCGGCCCCGGCGCCATCGCCGGCCTCTACGTCCACGAGGACCACCACGACGTCCACCCGAACCTCGCGGGCTGGTGGGGCAACGACAAGGCGACGCAGTTCGACATGGCCCTGGAGTTCGACCCGGCCGACGCCGCCGGCCGGTTCCAGGTCGGGACCGTCCCCGTCCTCTCGGCCGCGCCGCTCCACGGCGCGCTCGACGTCGTCCACGACGCCGGCATCGACCGCATCCGCGAGAAGAGCATCCAACTGACCGAGACCCTGATCGACCTCGCCGACGACCGCCTCGCCGAGTACGGCGTCGACGTCGGCACCCCCAGAGAGCCCGCCCGCCGCGGCGGCCACGTCGCTCTCGAACACGACGAAGCCTACCGCATCAGCGAAGCGCTCCGCGACCACGGCGTCGTCACCGACTTCCGGAAACCCGACGTCGTCCGCGTTGCCCCCGCCCCCCTCTACACGCGCTTCGAGGACGTCCACGACGTCGTCGCCATCATCGAAGAAATCCTCGAAACCCGCGAATACGAGGAGTACGAGCCCCAAACCGGCGGCGTGACGTGACCGAGTAACGTCGACTGGGTGGTTCGCGTCTCGGTGCCTAGAGGACGCGGAGGTCACGCGGGTACTCGGTGAGGTTCTCGTAGCCGTCGTCGGTGACGACGACGAGGTCCTCCAGGCGGACGCCGCCGACGCCCTGCTCGTAGAGACCGGGTTCGACGGTTACGACGTTCCCGGCCGCGAGTTCGCCACCCTCCGGCGCGAGGTACGGCGCCTCGTGGACGTCGAGGCCGACGCCGTGACCCGTGGCGTGCGTGAACCCGTCCTGGGTCCCGTCGTCCGATCGTAGCGTCGGATACCCCGCGTCCTCGTAGACGTCGCAGACCGCGTCGTGGACGGCCTCGCCGGAGACTCCCGGCGCGATGGCGTCGAGCGCCGCCTCGAACGCCTCGACCGTCAGCTCGTACCACTCACGGGTGCGTGCGTCTGGCTCGCCCTTCACGAACGTCCGCGTCATGTCCGCGAAGTACCGGGTCTCGATGTCACGCGGGAAGATGTCGACGACGATCGGCTCGTTCGCCTCGAGCGGCCCCGACCCCGAGTCGTGGCCGCGTGCGGCCGCTGGACCAGCCGCGACGATGCAGTCGTCCAATCGACACCCCCGCTCGAGGAGCGCGATCTCGACGCGCTCGCGAACGCGCTCGCTCGTCAGGACGTCGCCGTCGAGGACCAGGACGTCGTCCTCGACGACCGCACGGGCGAGGAGGTCCTCGACGAGCGCCATCGCGGCCTCGTTCGCGTCCTGCGCGGCCGCGACGTGCTCGACTTCCGCGTCGGACTTGACCGCGCGGATGTCCTCGAGCGCGTACGCGTCGTCCCACGCGACCCCGACGCCTGCCTCGCGGAGCACGTCCGCGGTACTAACGGGGAACGACGCCGGAACGAGGACGGAATCGACGCCCGCCGCTGCGACGAACGCGGCCGTCACTTGCTTGGACGCGACGCGGGGATCGTCGTCGGTCTCCTCGTCGTCGCCGTACGCCGTGGTGTCGTAGACGTCGTCGCCATCGCTCTCGGTCCTCGCCCGCGAATATTCGAGTGGCGAGACGAGGAGCGAGACGCGCCCGTCCGCGTACAGCGTCACGAAGTCGTCGGGCGCGTGATACCCCGAGAGATAGTACTGGTTGCTGTCCTCACCGTCCGCGTCGACGAGGTACCCGTCGACGCCGGCGGCTTCGAGTCGATCCGTTAGCGATGGCGCGGAGGGACTCACGGCAGCGGATTCACGGGAGACCGTTAAGAAACCCCGCGTCCAACGATGGCACGACGCACAGACCGGCGCGTCGCGACGCTTCACAACCGCCCCGCACAGCACCGCGGAGTGCGCCATCGACCGCGGGCAACGTCGCTCGCCGCTTCGCGGCTTCGCGACGCCTGTCGACACGTTTTCCTGCCCCACCCTCGTAGCGGAGTAGCATGAGCGACAACGCGCAGGCCGAGGCCGGGACCGCCGAGGGCCAGGGCCCGGTCACGATCGACGAGGAACTCGCGCGACACCTGGAGAACAAGCGCGAGGAGCTGTTCGAGAAGTTCGAGATCCGCGACGCGTTCCCCCCCGAGGTCATCGAGGAGGCCGAAGCGCGTACGGAGGGCGTCCAGCAGGAGATCCAGGACGAACTCGACGAGCGTCGGGACCTCCGTGACCTGACGACGTGGACGACCGACCCGATCGACGCACAGGACTTCGACGACGCCATCTCGATTCGCGAGAACGAGGACACGTACACGCTCTGGGTGCACATCGCGGACGTCACGCACTACGTCCACCCCGACTCCGCGATGTGGGACGAGGCAGTCGAGCGCGCGAACACCGTGTACCTCCCCGCGTACACGATGCACATGCTCCCGCCGACGCTCGCCGAGACCGTGTGCTCGCTCGTCCCGAACGAGGACCGACTGGCGCACACCGTCGAGATGGAGCTCGACAAGGAGAACCTCGGGTACGAGGAGATAGACATCTACAAGTCCGTCATCGAGAGCGACGAGCGCCTCACGTACGGCGAGGCCGAACAGCGCCTCGACGACCCCGACGCCGCGCTCCACGAGGAGAACCAGATGGTGTTCGAGGTCGCGGACCAGATGCACGAGCAACGCAAGGAGGACGGGTCGCTCGTCCTCAACCCGCGCCGGGACCGCGCACACACCATCATCGAGGAGTGCATGCTGAAGGCGAACAAGGCCGTCACGCACGAACTCATGTGGAATCGCGGCGTGGAAGCGATGTACCGCGTGCACCCGCAGCCGACGCCCGACGAGTGGGACAAGGCCCTCGTCGAGATCCAGGACCTCGACGGCGTCTCGATCCCGGGCGGGAGCTGGGACGACCCGCGGAAGGCCGTGAACGCCACCCTCGAGAACGCACCCGCGCGCCAGCTGGACTCCATCCAGTGGGCCGTGATGAAGGTGATGCCGCGCGCGAAGTACATGAGTGACCCCTTCGGCGGCCATCACGCGCTGAACTTCGACATCTACGGGCACTTCACGAGCCCCATCCGGCGACTCAGTGACCTCATCAATCACTGGATCGTGTACACGAACGACGTCCCCGAGGACCTGCAGGCGCTCTGCAAGCGTGCGAGCGACAAGCAGAAGGACGCCGAGACCTGCGAGCGCGAGTACAAGAAGTTCCTCTCCGAGGTCGGCCTGGACGCCAACGCCGTCAACAACCGCGGGCTCGAAGTCGTCGACGACGAGGACGACGCAGAACACACCGTCTAGGTGAACCCGCACGACCCGACGACTCGACCATCACTCGAACCCGACTCGACCATTACTCGAACCCGACTCGACCATCACTCGAACCCGACTCGACTACCCCTCGAACTCGTCCCGAGCCCTGTCGACGTGATTTTTGCGTTCTAGTTGGAGTACGAGACGTTCCGTTTCACGGACGGTACTGGCCGTTTACTCGTTCATTTAGAGAGATTGAACGTCTAGATGGGACGGCCAATTGTGTTTTACTACAGAACGTGTAAAGGAGGGTGTGACGTGGGAACTGCGGCCAAACGACAGACGCATCGATACCGAACGACAGGCGACCGTAGGGGTGAGGGTGACGTGTACGCGCTCGGGCATCTGGGCATAGGCCTCCTTGCGTTCGCCCCGGTCGCCCTCTACCTCCGCCGCACGAACCGGACGCCGCTGGCCGCCGTCGGGACCGTACAGGTCGTCGCATTGTCGACGATCCCGGACGTCGACCTCCTCCTCGCCGGCGTCTCGCATCGCGGCATCACGCACACCATCTGGTTCGCGCTCGCCGTCGGCAGCGTGCTCGCCACGTTCGCCATCCTCCGAACGCATCATCGACCGACCGCGCTCGGCCCCGCCCGCTCGACGGGTGCCATCGCGAGCGGCCTCACTGGCTCGTACGCGGTCGCGACGCACCTCGTGGGCGACGTCGTCACGCCGATGGGTGTCGCGCCGCTCGCACCCGTCGTCGACGCGCACTACTCGCTCGCGATCGTGAACGCCGCCGACCCGACCGCGAACCTCGCGCTGTTCGCGCTCGGCTGCCTCGCGACCACCACCGGCTGGCTCGCTGGCACCGGCAGCCCCCCGCGGCGGACGCCGACCGCGCGAGGCGTCCCCGGATGGCTCATCGACGTCGACCGCCGACCGTGGCGCAGACCGTCCACGCAGTCCCCGAGTGGACCGCGCCGCGAGCCACGTCCAGCTCGCTCGACGACGACACCTCCCGCTGACCGCGTCGACCACCCGAGGGCCCGTCAGTACGCAGCCGGTCACCGCGAACGAACGGATCGTCGCACACGACGACCGTCGACAGCGAGAACGGTACGACGCCACCGCGTTAGTGACGGCGACGACGCACGGAACCGGAAAGCAGTTCTCGCGCGTGCTCGCCGACCCAGGCGTCGAGGAAAACAGCGAGACGACCTCACCGAGGGCGACCCGCGCCCCACGTCGGCACAGATGTTCAATCCGGAGTCCGAGCGCCCGTACTGAGGGGTCGACACCGGCTCGGTGCCGTGGACCGATCCAGCAGCCCGCTCGAGTCCAGTTCCTCGCTACCGGTCGACGCGCTCACTCCTCGGGCGGCCAGTTACACGTCGTCTCCGTCGCCACGTCGGACTGCCTCGCGTACGCAGACACGCAGCCCCAGTTACAGAACGTCCCCGCTGGCGACTCGTCCCCCTCGAGTGCTACCGACGCGCTCTCCTCGACGGCGTCCGGTTCGCGCTCGTAGACGACCACGGGGTCGTGAGCCTCCACGTCGCAACCGCAGTACGTGCACGCAGTCATAGACGAAATCGGCGCTCGATCCCAATCAGGCCTCGGGTCACCCGTCGGTCCGGTACTCCGCGATCGACCGCGGAACTGCCGGCACGAGCGGCGCGCGCGACGTGAACTCGTAGAGTGCCTTCCGGAGCGACCCCTTCCCGTACTGGACCGCGGACTTCCCGATCGGCGTTCGCCGACCGACGACGCTCGTGTCGCCGTTGCTCAACGCCTCCACGACCTGCTCGACGGATACGTCCGCGACGCTCGGCGCGTCAACAGCGACCTCCGTGTACGCTCGCCCGACGTTCCCCAGGTAGTGCGCGTCGCTGCCCGCGACGCTCCCGTACCCGTACGACGTCGCGTACCGGCGCGCGCGACGATTCCGGAATCCAGTGAACAGCATCGAGTTGTACACCTCCACCGCGTCCACGACCGTCTCGTCGAGCACGCGCCGTCGGACGCCGTGACGCGTCCGCTGGAACGGATGCGGTACCACCGCCGCCCCGCCGAGTTCGTGCACGCGCGTCACCGTCTCCGCGTAGGACATCCCGCGCGCCGGCCGCTCGTCCACGCCGATCGCGAGCAAGTGGCCCTCCGCCGTCGACACCTCCACGCCGGGAATCCCGACCAGCCCGTACTCCGACGCGAGGTCGGCCGCCTCCAGGCTCGCCGCGATGCGGTCGTGGTCCGTCACCACCAGCCCGTCCAGTCCGATGTCCCGTGCGTGCTCTAAGAGCAACGACACCGGCTCGTGGCCGTCGTACGACAGCGACGAGTGCACGTGCAGGTCCAGCGACACCAGGGTCTGGTCACCGACCATCAGTTACCCACCGTTACGTCCCGACCGACGTGAACCTTCTCCCAAGTCGCGTCATCGCACGCGTCGCCCGGTGACGGCCCACGGTCGATCGCCGACCGCTCAGTTGCCGCCTGTTCAGTCGCCCACGGCGAGGCCGACCGCTCAGTCGCCGACCGCACGACCGACGCTTCGTCAGTTGCCAGTAACGTGCTCGCTCTTCGCGCTCTCCGGCCCGACCACCTCCTGCCGCCACTTCTTCTCCACGTCGCGGTTCGCGAGCACCACCAGATCGCCGTCCTCCTCGCGCAGCCGCGTCTTCCGCAGGTCGATGTCCACGATCTCGCCGGTGACGCTCGCGGACTCCACGACGTCCCCCTCGTTGAAGTCCGGGTCCCGGAGGAGATACACGCCCGCGACCGTGTCCGCGATCATCTCCTTCAGCGCGAACGCCACCCCCAGGCCGACGAACCCGCTCGCCGTCCCGAGACTCGCCGCGACCTCCCCCAGGCCGACGATGTTGAACAGCGCGAGCGCCGCCCCGAACCAGAGGAACACGCCGACGATCGCAACCCACAGGTCCACTATCAGTTGCTGGTCCGCCGGGTAGACGCCCTCGAACACGCGACGCACCACCGCCAGCACCACCCTGATCACCACGTACGCGACCGCCAGGAACAGGACGCCGAGCAGCACGTGCGGGATCGCCTCCACGATCCCCGCCAGGAACTCGCGAACGACCGCCTCCGCGTCCATCGGCGCCGGCTCCGGCTGTGTCTCCGATTGCATGCCCGAGGCGTCGCCGGGCGCGCTCGAAAAAGTATGGGTCCCCACAGTCGCCGGGTTCGCCACGACCATCGCGACCGCCCAGAGACGTGGGGCTGGGACAATCGTTTAGTCCACTCGCATCGTCTATTCGGACGACTCATGTTCGAGCTCTACCAGTCCGAGGGCTGCCCGCACAGCAAGAAAGTCCGCGAGAAACTCTCCGAACTCGGCCTCTCGTACGTCGCACACAACCCGCGACTCCCCGGCGACGAAGGCGGCGACGTCACCAACGAACTCACGCACGACGAACTCACCGCACTCGGCGACGACCAGATCCCGTACCTCGTCGACACCGACCGCCGCGTCACCATGCACGAGAGCGACGACATCGTCGACTACCTCGAAGAGCACTACGCCTGAGGACCACCGAGCGGGAGGCTGGTGGGTGGGTTTCGCGACGCCCACGTCGTCGGCAGACTGTTGGAAGGGACCAGATGTTACTGAACGGCGGAGTCACTCGTAGCCTCTGTGACACCGACCACCTCTCACGCCAGGAGATGGAACCGTCGTCCTCTACCGAGTTCTCGACGTGGGTCAGACCCAAGGGCTCGCCGGTCGTTGACAGGAGTATGCCATCGGCAGTTGTCACGGGGTCGTCGCGGGGACTCGGGCGCGCAATCGCGCTCCGGTTCGCCGCAGACGGGTACGACGTCGCGGTGAACTACCACACGAGCGAGGCCGCCGCCAACGAGGTGGCGGACGAAGTACGGGACGCGGGGCAGTCCGCGGTCGTCGTCGGAGCAGACGTCTCCGACCCGGCAGCAGCGCAGCGGCTGGTCGACACTGCCGCAGCAGAGTTCGGGGGCGTCGACCACGTCGTGAACAACGCCGGCATCGACCAGCACGTCTACACCGCCGACCTAGACCCCGCGGACTTCGATCGCGTCATGGACGTGAACGTGAACTCGGCGTTCAACGTCACCAAGGCCGCGCTCCAGCACCTCGAAGCGTCCGCGGACGAGCCGTCGATCACGAACGTCTCGTCGATCCTCGCGCACGTCGGCGCACCGATCGAAGTGCACTACGCGAGCTCGAAGGGCGCCCTGCTCTCGCTGACGCGGAGCCACGCTAGGGACTTCGCGCCAGACGTCCGCGTGAACGCCATCGCACCGGGCCACATAGAGACCGACATGACGAGCGACCGCTCGCCCGAGGAGAAAGCCGAGGAACTCGAAGCGATACCGGTCGGCGAATACGGCGAACCCGCCGACATCGCCGACGCAGCAGCGTACCTCCGCGACGCCACCTTCGTCACCGGAGAAACCCTGAACGTCAACGGCGGCGAAGACATGCGCTAGACGACACGACACGCGTCCCGGTTGGGAACGTCACGTCGTGCCAGTAACAGGGAGACACACCAAGATTGACTCGCTGGGAGTCTCGCGAGCGACCGCAGGGAGCGAGGGGGACTACAGCGAGCCCATGACTGACGCGAGTGAAACGAGCGGCAGGAATGGACTCGCTGGGATTTGAACCCAGGGCCTCTTCCTTGCGAAGGAAGCGATCTACCTCTGATCTACGAGCCCTCGTGCGCGTCTTATCGTACCCGGTGGTGCTTATTTGTAAGTTGCGTTTCGGCCGTCGGCCTTCGTGCTGGGTGGGGTGGCGAGGAGGTCGAGGCGGCCGGCGGCGAGCCCGAGGAGGACGCCGGTGAAGTGCGCGATGATGGCGACGCCGGGGCTGGCGGTCATCCACGTGAGGACGGCGGCGACGAGGAGTGCGAGCGCCCATTCGACGCTGGCGCCGGCGTCGAGGCGGTCGGCGACGGCGGTGGTGAGGCGGTTGCCGCCGAGGACGTACCCGTAGAGCGCGAGGACGGCGCCGCTGGCGCCGAGGACGGCACTCCCGACCGCGGGGCCGCCGGTGAGGCCGTTGAGGAACCCGCCGAGCCAGACCTGGCTCAGGCCAGCGAGCGCGCCCGTGGCGACGAAGAACGCGTGAAAGCGCGCTCGCGTCGTATACCGTTCGAGGACGAATCCGACGAGGACGAGCGCGACCGCGTTCGAGAGCAAGTGCCCGACGCCAGCGTGCGCGTACACGCTCGTGAAGAGCGTCCACGGCCGCACCGTCACCGGCGACCCGAGCACGAACAGCGTCTGCCAGAGCTGGCCGAGCCCGAGCGCGAGCTCGAACACCACCGTCAGTTGCTGGACCGCGAACACGACGGCGAACGCCACGAGCGTATCCAGCGTCGGACTGCCACGGAAACCCATTACGCGTCGCTAACGAGCCGACGGCTAATAGAAGTACAGGAGAAAGCCGTGCGCGAGAGCGACGTCTAGTCCTCGAGGACGATCTCGATGCTGACGTCGTTAGGCACCTGGATCCGCATCAGCTGGCGGAGCGCACGCTCGTCCGCGTCCAGGTCGATGAGACGCTTGTGGACGCGCATCTCCCAGTGCTCCCACGTCGCCGTCCCCTCGCCGTCCGGGGACTTGCGCGACGGCACTTCCAGCGTCTTCGTCGGCAACGGAATCGGTCCCGAGAGCGAGACACCCGTCTTTTCCGCGATGTCGCGAACGTCGTCGCAGATGTCGTCGAGGTCCTCGGGACTCGTCCCGGCAAGTCGTACGCGAGCCTGCTGCATGGATTACTCGCGGTTCTCGACGGACAGGACCTTCCCGGCCGCGATGGTCTGACCCATGTCGCGGACCGCGAACGAGCCGAGCTCGGGAATCTCCGAGGACGGCTCGATGCTGAGGGGCTTCTGCGGGCGTACGGTGACGACCGCTGCGTCGCCGGTCTGGATGAAGTCCGGGTTCTCTTCGGCGACTTCGCCGGACTTGGGGTCCATCTTCTTGTCGAGGCTCTCGATGGTACACGCGACCTGCGCCGTGTGGGCGTGGAAGACCGGCGTGTACCCGGCCGTGATGACGCTGGGGTGCTGCATCACGACGATCTGGGCCTGGAACGTCTCGGCGACGCTCGGCGGGTCGTCGGCGGGACCACAGACGTCACCGCGGCGGATGTCGTCCTTGCCGATGCCGCGAACGTTGAACCCGACGTTGTCACCGGGCTCGGCTTTGGGGACTTCCTCGTGGTGCATCTCGATGGTCTTGACCTCGCCACCGACGTCGCTGGGCTGGAAGCTCACGTTGTCGCCGATGTTCATGACACCGGTCTCGATGCGCCCGACGGGGACGGTACCGATACCGGAGATGGTGTAGACGTCCTGGATGGGGAGGCGGAGCGGGGCGTCCGTCGGCGGCTCCGGCTCCGGCAGGTTGTTGAGTGCCTCCAGGAGGATCTCGCCGTCGTACCACTCCGTGTTGTCGGAGCGCTCGGCGATGTTGTCGCCCTCGAACGCGGAGATCGGGATGAACTCCGCGTCGTCGGGGTTGAACTGGACCTGCTTGAGGAGGTCGGTGACTTCGCTCTTGACCTCGTTGTACTTGGTCTCGCCGTAGTCGACGAGGTCCATCTTGTTGACACCGACGATGAGTTCGCCGATGCCGAGGGTGCGAGCCAGGAAGACGTGCTCCTGGGTCTGGGGCGCGACGCCGTCGTCTGCGGCGACGACGAGGACGGCGTTGTCCGCCTGGGAGGCGCCCGTGATCATGTTCTTGACGAAGTCGCGGTGGCCAGGACAGTCGACGATTGTGAAGTCGTACTCGTCGGTACTGAACTCCTGGTGGGCGATGTCGATGGTGACGCCGCGCTCGCGCTCCTCGGCGAGGTTGTCCATGACGTAGGCGAACTCGAAGCCGCCTTTGCCCTTCTCCTCGGCTTCCTCGCGGTACTGCTCGATGACGTGCTCGGGCACGCTCCCCGTCTCGAAGAGGAGTCGCCCGACCAGTGTGCTCTTTCCGTGGTCGACGTGGCCGATGATGGCCAAGTTCTGGTGTTGGTCGCTCATTTGTTGTCTCACGCGCAGAGGCGCTGTGTGGAATCCTTTCGGCAGAAACGGTTAAAACGATTTCGATACGTGCTACCCGAGACCCCGAAGCCCTCCGGCGGTTTGATGTTGTCAATGTCACGCATGGTTCGGTCGGCGGGGAGCCGCGAAGGAACGACGTACTCGCCGCTAGCCGGTGATTGCCGCGGGTCGGATCGCCGCCGAGTCGGGGAGTGGCGACGCTCGGTCCACGGTCGGGCTCTCAGTCCGCGAGCCGGTTGACGTCGGCGAGCACGGCGCTCGCGGTCTCGTCGCCGCCGGCGCCGCGCCCGCCGAGCTCGAGCGACCCGGCGGCGTCGGTCTCCAGTTGGACGACGTTCCGCGTGCCCTGGACGGCGAGCGGGCCGTCGTCCGGGACGAGCCGCGGGCCGACGCGGGCGCCCTCGGCGGTCGCTTCGCCGACGAGCCTGACCGTCCGGCCGTCCTCGCCAGCGAGGTCGAGCGCGCTCGGCGGGATCGACCGGATGCCCTCGACGTCGGCGTCGTCGAGCGTGAACGCGTCCTCGACGACGCCGTCGGCGGTCGCGCCCTCCGAGAGGACGTTCGCGAGGATGACGCACTTGAGCGCGGCGTCGGTGCCGTCGACGTCGAACGTCGGGTCCGCTTCGGCGACGCCGAGATCCTGTGCTTCCGCGAGCACGTGCTCGTAGGACAATCCCTCGGCGGCCATCCGCGACAGCACGAAGTTCGCGGTCCCGTTCAGGATGCCTCGCGCCGCCGAGACGTGCGCCGGGCCGTAGTCCGCGATGGTGCCGAGGACGGGGATGGCGCCCGCGACCGTCGCCTCGAACCGCACCCGACCGTCGCTCTCGCGTTCGCGCGCCCGGAGGTCGGCGTAGCGTTCGGCGACCGGGCCCTTGTTCGCGAGGACGACGTCCCGGTCGCGGTCGAGCGCGTGCGCGACGTGCGAGAACCCGGGTTCGGCGTCGTCGAGCGTCGTCGGCGTCGCCTCCACGAGCACGTCGTAGTCCGCGTCCAGTACCGCACGCGGGTCCGCGTCGCCGACGCTACCGCGTTCGGACTTCCGTTCCAGGACCGACGCCGCGTCCAGCCCTGCCTCGTCGACGACGGCCGTCTGCGAGTCCGCAATCGCGACGACGTCGTGCCCGTGCGAGCCCGCGAGGTCGACGACCGATCGCCCGACCGCACCCGCACCGACGACCGCGAGCCTCACGCCGATCCCTCCACGAGCGGCTCGACGACCTGCAACTCCTTCTCCGCGGCGACCCCCCGGACGGTCTCCAGCGCCGCCGTCACCCCGTCGGGTTCGACCGCGAGGTGGACGCGCGCACTCGACACGTCGTCGGTGCCCTCCGGCGCGTCGAGCGACAGGTCCGCGACCGACGCCGACGAACACGCCTCGAGCCGCGAGAGCGTATCCGAGAGGTCGGTGTCGACCAGGTGCCCGACGAGCAGGACCGTCACCTGCTCGGTGTACGCGTCCTCGCCGGCCTGGATGACCGTGACGCCCGCGTCCCGGAGCGCGTCGACGATCACCGAAAAGCGATCCGGGCGACACTCGAGGTCGACCTCGACGGGAATGTTCCCGCGCGGTGTGAGGTTCCCACGCTCGTGGTAGATCGACAGCAGATTCCCGCCGTGCTCCGAGATCGGCTCGAGCGCTCGCAGCAACTCGCCGGGCTCGTCGACGAGCTCCAGGCGAACCGTGTACGCGCGAACCGACCCGTTCACGTCAGCAGCCACCCCGGTCACCTCCGCCGCGACTCCGTCGGTCGTCCATGTACTGACCCATCGCGTTCTGTCGTATAAGCCTTCAGCCACACACAAGTGTCGCCGGTCTCACGCGTACCGCCAGAAGTGAGACCATCACGCCGACCGGACCCGCTCAGTGTGAGAGCGTCGCGCCGACCGGACCCGCTCAGTAGTGGTAGGCGGTATAGCCCGCGCTCGGTACGGGCGTCCCCGAGTCCTCGTCCTCGAGTTTCTCGATCGCCTCCTCGAAGTCCGCCATCCGAACCTCGGTGCGCTCGTCGCGGATCGCGAACATCCCGGCTTCCGTCGTCATGCTCTCGATCTCCGCGCCCGAGTAGCCGTCCGTGCGCGCCGCCAGCTCCGCGAAGTCCACGTCGTCCGCGACGTTCATCCGCTTCGTGTGGATCTCGAAGATGCGCTCGCGGCCCTCCGCGTCCGGCTCCGGTACCTCGATGAGGCGGTCGAAGCGACCCGGGCGGAGGATGGCACGGTCGAGCATGTCGAAGCGGTTCGTCGCGGCGATGATGCGGACGTTCCCGCGGGACTCGAAGCCGTCCATCTCGCTCAGGAGCTGCATCATCGTCCGCTGGACCTCCGCGTCACCGCTCGTCTTGGACTCCGTGCGCTTCGCGGCGATCGCGTCGATCTCGTCGATGAAGATGATCGCGGGCGCACGTTCCTCGGCGAGTTCGAAGAGGTCGCGGACGAGCCGCGAGCCCTCGCCGATGAACTTCCGGACGAGCTCGCTCCCGGCCATCTTGATGAACGTCGCGTCCGTCTCGTTCGCCACGGCCTTCGCGAGCATCGTCTTCCCCGTCCCCGGCGGCCCGTACAGGAGCACGCCGCTCGGCGGGTCGATCCCGACCGTGTCGAACTGCGCGGGATTGACCAGCGGTTCCTCGACCGCCTCGCGGACCTCCCGGATCTGCTCCTCGATGCCGCCGATGTCCTCGTAGACGACGTCCGGGCTCGCATCAACCTCCATCGCCTGCGCGCGAGCGTCCGTCTCGCCGCTCAGAACCGTCTGGACGCTGAAGGAATCGTTCACCGCGACGCGGTCGCCCGCCTGTAGTTCGTCCGCCATCCGACGGGAGACGTCCGTGAGGACCTCCTGGTTGTTGCCGTGCTGCTTCACGACGGCCTCCTGTTCGTCTTGGGCAACCTCTTCGACCGTCGCGATGTACAGCGAAGAGGTCTTCAGTGCCTCGTTCTCGCGCTCGGTCTGATCGACCTCTTCTTTGAGTTCGTCGCGGCGCTGGTCTGCCGTCTCGAGCTGACCCGAGAGCTCCTCGTGGACGTCGACGATCTCCATGAAGTGCTCTCGAAGCGCCTCGAGACGCTCCTCGTCCGACATGTCCTGGTCTAGGTCGAGCCGGGGACGGTCGGGCAATGAGGGACTCCGGGACATTCGTTGTCGGTCGTATGCGACGGTCGTAAAAGGACCTTTGGGTTAGCGCACGCCCACCGTCGGACGCCCACGGAACCAGCGCAGTCGGCCGAACACGACCGATCCGTGCATCGACGACCCCCGGCCCCGATGCAGGATAGGGCTTTTTACGCGATGACTGCGTATCGCAGTCCATGAAGTTCGTTATCGTGGGGTACGGTCGCGTCGGCAAGCGCACCTCCCGCATCCTCCGCGAGGAAGACCACGACGTCGTCGTCGTGGACAACGACCACGACCGCGCGAAGCGAGCGCGCGACGACGGGTACGACGTCGTCGAGGGCGACGGCCAGGACGAGGGCGTGCTCGAGGATGCCGGGATCGACTCCGCCGACGCCATCGGCGCACTCACTCCGGACCTGAACGTGAACTTCGCCGCGTGCATGGTCGGGAAGCACCACGGTGCCAGGACCGTCCTCCGCATCGACGAGGACTACCGCGAGGACATCTACGAGAAGTACGCCAGCGACGTCGACGAGGTCGTCTACCCCGAGCGCCTCGGCGCCGCCGGTGCGAAGACCGCGATGCTCGGCGGCGACTTCAACGTCCTCGCGGACATCACGGAGGCACTCCGGTTCTCCGTGTTCACCGTCGACGCGAACTCGTCGCTCGTCGGCGAACGACTCGTCAACGTCGACCTCCCGGAGGACGCACGCGTGTACGCCCACGGCGCGGCCGACGACCCGCTCACGATCCCGCTCCCGACGGTCGAACTCGCCGCCGGCGACCGCGTCGCCGTCGTCGTCGACCAGGACGCCGTCGACGCGGTCCGCGAGACGTTCCGGGCCGAAGCCTGAACGACGCGAACCGGTCCGCGACGACGCGGAACGGTCCGCGACGACGCAGGACGAACGCGTCGCTCGCCGATTGAGACACGAACGCGAACCGTCGAACTCCACCTCGCACGCTCGAAAGTTGACCGCCGGGGAGCGGTCGCCGTGTGACCCTGCGCTGGTACCGAATAGAGAGACAGCGTGGGGCGCGCGATGGATTCGGATGGGAACTGAGGCCGTCTTGCGCGCCCAGGTAGCGAACGGGACTCGGATTCAATAAAGACCCGTCAGACGGTCGACGGACGGATGCGTGACGGCGGGGTTTTTTGCCGTGGCCGCCCCAGCGTCGCGCATGTACGTCTCGGGGACCGGACTGCCGATCGCGACGCCGTTCGACGACGACGGGGACGTCGACGAGACCGCGCTCCGCGCGCTCGTCGAGACGGTCGAGGCCGCCGGCGTCGACTTCGTGGTACCCTGTGGGTCGAACGGCGAAGCCGTCCACATGGACGTCGACGAGCGCACGCGCGTGACCGAGGTCGTCGCCGAAGCTACGGACGGCCCGGTCGTCGCCGGCACCGGCCATCCGAGCGAGCGCGTGACGACGACGCAGACGACCACGGCGGCGGACGCGGGCGCGGACGCCGCACTCGTCGTGACGCCGTTCTACCACCGCCACGACGACGCCGCGGTCGCCGAGCACTACGAGCGCGTCGCCGACGCCAGCCCGATCCCGATCTACCTCTACAGCGTCCCGAAGTTCACCGACCACGCGCTCGACCCGCGGACGGTACAGTCGCTCGCCACTCACGAGAACGTCCACGGGATCAAGGACTCCAGTGGCGACCTGGAGACCCTCCAGCGGTACGTCGCCCTGACCGCCGACGCCGACTTCGACGTCCTCGTCGGCTCCGGGAGCGTGTACGCCGCCGCTCTCGACGCCGGCGCGACCGGCGGCGTGCTCGCACTCGCGAACGTCGTCCCCGGGCTCGCCGCCGAGATCTACGACCGCCACGTCGACGGCGACGACGAGGGCGCACGCGAACTGAACCGAGACCTCGTCGAGTTGAACCGCGCCGTCACCGCCGAGTACGGCGTCCCCGGCCTGAAGGCCGCGATGCGCTCGCGGGACTACCCCGCCGGCCAGGCACGCCGACCGTTCCAGCCCGTCTCAGCCGACGTCCACGCAGAACTGGCCACGCTCGTCGAGGACGCACTCGAGGGCGACGCCGCGTAGCACGACCACCGCGCTCTTTGGCCGCGGCCGCGAACTCGCGGACATGACCTGGGCCGACCTCTTCGACGCGACCAGCGACCTGGACGTGACCGTCGACGACGTCCGCGAGACGCTCCGCGAGCACCGCGAGGGGGACGATGCCTGACGCAGCGCCGACGCGGATCGTCGCGGACGCGGACGTCCTCGCCGCGGACGTCCTCGTCGGCGGCGCGAGCCGTGACGCTCTCGACCACGTCCGTGAGCACTCGTGGCTGACGCTCGTCGCGAGCGACGACCTCCTGGACGACGCTCGCGCCGTCGTCGCCATCCTCGCCGACGACGACCTCGCGGACGCGTGGCGAGCGCGAGCGGCGGAAGCGACCGAGCGCGTCGAACACCCGCCCGGCGACCACCCCGGGCTCGCCTCGGCCGTCCACGGCGACGCCGCACACCTGCTCTCGTTCGACGACGACCTCGGGAGCGTGCAGGCCGGAATGAGCGTCCAACCGCACGCGAACCTCTCCGTGCGGCCACCGGACGCGTTCGCTCGCCTGTTCGACGCCGCGAGCCTCTACGAAGCGACGTTCGACGACGACTACCCCGGTCCCGACCGCGACCCGCGAGCGTAGCGCTCGCTACGGAACCCAGTTCACGCAGCCGTCGCAGTCGCTACCGGTCGCCGTTCACCCGCTCCTCCGCTCGCTAGCGGTCGCCGTTCACGCGCTCGACGATCCGCCGGAGGATCGGCCGGGGCGTGATTCGTTCGCCGTAGTACGTCGCCTTGCTGAGGAGGCTCGGGAGGATCACGGTGTCCCCGGCGAGGAGGCCGCGGTAGCCGGCGGCCGCGACTGACTCGGCGTCGTTCGTGAACACCGACCCGACGAGGGAGTCCGTCATCCCCGCACGCTCCTGGAACTCCGTCTCGACCGGGCCGGGACAGAGGACGCTGACGTCGACGTCCGTGGTCCGGTTCTCGACGGCGAGCGCTTCGCTGAACGAGTTCACGTACGCCTTCGACGCGTAGTAGCCCGCCATCTTCGGGCCGGGAACGAACCCGGCGGTACTCCCGACGTTCAGGACCTTCCCGCGACCGCGGTCGCGGAAGTCGGCGAGGAACGATCGGGTGAGGACGACGAGCGTCTCGACGTTCAGGCGGAGCTGGGTGCGTTCGGCGTCGAGGTCGGTCTCGTGGAACTCGCCGTACGTGGCGACGCCGACGTTGTTCACGAGGATGCCGACGTCGAGGTCGCGGTCCTGGACGTCGTCGTAGAGCGCCTGTGCGGCGCCGTCGGCGTCGAGGTCGTGGACGATCGCGGTGGCGGTGACGCCGTAGCGGTCCTCGAACTCGCTGGCGGCGTCCTCGAGCGCTTCCTCACGTCGAGCGACGAGGACGACGTCGTGACCGTGGCGAGCGAACTGGCGGGCGAGTGCGCGACCGATGCCGGCGGAGGCACCGGTGACGAGGGCGGTCTGCTTCACGGTCGAACCGGTGGCCGCGGCGCGGGTAACGGTTCCGCTATCCGGTCGAGCGTCTCTGTCGCTGGCTGCATCGCGATGGCCGGACGTGGCAGTGGCGAACAACGACGACCCGGGTGGCTCCTTGCCGTTGAGGCGACGGCTGGCTGGAGTCGTTCGTGGTGCTCGCGCGCGGGCTAGGCGTCGAGTTACGGCGAGGCCGGCGCGCGGCGACTGGTCAGGGCACGCCGGTCGTCGCCGCGGCATCCGACAAGAGTCCTCGGGTCCCGAGTGCCGGGTGTCGGGTCCGGCGTCACTCCGCGCCCTTGGTCTGGGCGGGTTCGCCGGCGAGGTAGTCCGCGAACTTCGCCAGGGCACGACCGCGGTGACTGACGGCGTTCTTCTCGGCGGTACTCATCTCGGCCATCGTGGTGCCGTCGTGCTCGAAGATCGGGTCGTAGCCGAACCCGCCGTCGCCGCGCGGTTCGACGATGGTGCCGGGGACGCTCCCGGTGAACGTCTCCACCTTGACGTCGAGGGCGTCCTCGGGGCGGTGCGCGTACGCGAGGACGGTCCGGAAGTGCGCGCGGCGGTCGTCCTCGCGCTCGCAGAGCCGCCAGACGCGTTCGACGCCGAGGGTGTCCTCGACGTACGACGAGTACGGGCCGGGGAACCCCACGAGGGCACGGACGAAGAGGCCGGCGTCGTCGACCAGCACGGGGTCGGTGCCGCCGAGTTCCACGAACGCTTCGCGTGCGCCAGCGGCGGCGACGGACTCGAGGTCGCCCTGGATCTCGGTGTAGTCGAAGTCGACGCGTTCGACGTCGTCGAGGTACTCGCGGGCCTCCTCCGCTTTCCCCTCGTTGCTCGTGACGAATCGGATGGGCATACGGAGGGAAGGGAGCGCGGGGGGTAAGGAATCGTCGGTCCGCACTCGACGGCAGCGGGTCGGCTCGACAGCGTTTTCGGGACTTCAGACGTCGAGGTCGGCGAACACGCGCGATTCGGCCTTCCGGAGGTGTTCGGCGGCGGTCCCGGGCGCGCAGTCGACGGCGTCTGCGACGTCCTCGACGGACGCCGCCCGCGGCACCTCGTAGTACCCGAGGCGCTTGGCGGCGCGGACGACCTCGCGCTGTCGCGTGGTGAGGTCGCGGCCGGCCGGGACGCTCGTCGACGGGGCTTCGCTCACGCGGTCCACCGCTACGTCGATGCCCTCGGGCACGGCGTCGAACGTCGCCTGGAGGACGGCTGGGTCGCCGACGACGCCCATCGTCATCGTCCGGTCGGTCCGGTACTCGATGGGTGGAACGGCGACCAGGCCGCCGCGAGAGAACGCGTCCAGGAGGGAGGCGTCGGTCTCCGACGGCTCCTCGTGGACGTGGACGTAGAAGGCGTCGTCGTCGACTGGCGCGAGGTCGAACGACCGGACGCGGCGCAGGTCGGCGAGGCGGGCCTCGTAAGGCTCGCGCGGGCCGTGGACGTGGAAGAGGAGCGCGTTCGTCCCGTCCGCGTCCCGGTTCCAGTGGATGAGCCGATAGTCGCCGTACCCGCCGTGGTCGCAGACGAACCGATGCATCGGGTGGAGGGCGTCCCGGTCGTGCCGAAGCGTCACCCGCAGGTACTTCACGCAAGACGCGTCGACCCGATTGCACTTAAATCGCCTAGGGAGTGAGACGGAAACGTCGACTGGCGTGCGGTCGTCGATGCGAGCATGTGCAACCGGATCGATACGGGGGGTGCGTCGTCGTGAGCGAAGCCGTCGTCAGCGAGCGGGAGCGCGAGGGGGGTGCGTCGCCGACCGTCGCGGACCTGGAGGGCGTTCTCGGCGACCGAGTTGTTCGCCGGGACGACCACCGGAACGCGCCGGCGGTCGTCGTCCGGCCAGACGCCGTCGCCGACGCCCTTGCAGACATCAGGGACACCCTCGACCTGGACCACTGTTCGTGCGTGACCGCCCAGGAGTACGCCGACCGTTTCGAGACGATCTACCACCTGAAGGACTACGACGACCCGACGCGGGAGGCGAGCGTCGTCGTCCCGACCACGCACGAGAGCCCGCGGAGCGAGAGTGCGGCGAGCGTCTACCGGACGTGCGACTGGCACGAGCGCGAGGCGTACGACCTGTTGGGCGTCGCGTACGACGACCACCCGGATCTGCGACGCATCCTCCTCCCCGAGACCTGGCAGGGCCACCCGCTGCGCGAGGACTTCGACCAGGACCGCCCGCAGGTCGTGACCCTCGAGGAGCACGCGAACCCGCTCGCCGGCGACCAGCGCGACGGGACCGCCTCCGACGGCGAGGCCGGGCGGGAGACGATGTTCCTCAACATCGGCCCGCACCATCCCTCGACGCACGGCGTCCTCCACGTCGAGACCGTCCTCGACGGCGAGACCGTCGTCGACGTCGACCCCGACATCGGGTACATCCACCGGTGCGAGGAGCAGATGTGCGAGTCCGGGACGTACCGCCACCAGATCATGCCGTACCCGGACCGGTGGGACTGGGCGTCCGCGGGCCTGCTCAACGAGTGGGCGTACGCTCGCGCCGTCGAGGACCTCGCTGACGTCGACGTGCCCGAGTACGCGCAAGTGATCCGGACGATGGGCGCGGAGCTCTGCCGAATCGCCTCGCACATGCTCGCCGTCGCGACGTACGCGCTCGACGTCTTCGGCGAGTTCACGGCGGTCTTCCAGTACGGCATCCGCGACCGCGAGAAGGCGCTCGGTTTGTTGGAGGAACTCACGGGCCAGCGGATGATGTTCAACTACTTCCGCGTGGGCGGCGTCGCGTGGGACCTCCCGCAGCCCCGGGAGGCGTTCTTCGAGCAGGTACGGGACGAACTCGACACGCTCCCGGCGGCGATGTCGGAGTACTACGACCTCCTCGCCGCCAACGAGGTGTTCCAGACGCGCACGATGGGGACCGGGCGCCTCGACGTCGACACCGCGAAGTCCCACGGCGTCACTGGTCCGGTCGCGCGCGGCTCCGGTATCGACTACGACCTCCGCCGCGACGACCCCTACGGCTACTACGACGAACTCGACTGGGACGTCGTCACCGAGGACGACGGTGACAACCTGGCGCGCGTCCTCGTCCGCATGCAGGAGGTCGAACAGTCGGCACGAATCGTCCGACAGTGCGTCGACGTCCTCGAGTCCTGGCCAGAGGACGACCGCACCATCCAGTCGAACGTCCCCCGGACCCTGAAGCCGCCCGCGGACGCCGAGACGTACCGCGCGGTCGAGGGCGCGAAAGGCGAACTCGGCATCTACCTCCGGAGCGACGGCACCGACTCGCCCGCGCGCTTCAAGATCCGGAGCCCGTGCTTCTCGAACCTCCAGGCGCTCCCCGAGATGGCCGAGGGCGAGTACGTCCCCGACCTCGTCGCGACCCTCGGCAGTCTCGACACCATCATGGGCGAAGTCGACCGCTGAACCGTCGGCTGGGGCGGGCTGTCGACCACTGAAACGCAACTGAGAAGGAGTCCCCGACGCGAGCCGGGTCGGTCAGTCCTCGACGACGACCTCGACCGGTTCCTCGTCCTCGATACCGCCGTCGCCGCTCCCGCTGCGCTCGTTCCAGAGGAGGCCGCCGACGACCGCGAGCGCGACCCAGGACCGCCAGTTCGCGAGGTTGAGCGTGTACCCGATACCGAACGGCTTCTCGACGAGCATCCCGTCGCCGGGCTGCCAGTAGGCCTTCAGCATGCGGCTGATGCTCGGCCGTTCGAAGTTGTACGGAATACCGAAGATCTCCCCGTCGGTGGGCTTGTCGGGCATACGAAAGGATACGCGCGTTCGGCATAAGAAGGTTGTCGTCGTCACTGATAGCGGCCACGGCCCTCGATGGCGGCGTTACTGATAGCGGCCACGGCCCTCGATGGCGGCGTTACTGATAGCGGCCACGACCTTCGATGGCGGCGTTACTGATAGCGGCCACGACCTTCGATGGCGGCGAGCTGGTCGAGGACGCGGTCGTCGCCGGCGTCGCGGTAGCCGTCGCGGACGGCCGCCCGGAGGGGGTCTGGGTCGGTCGCGGTCCCGACGAGGCTCTGGTCGAACACGTGGAGGTCCATCGCGTAGTCCTCGACCTGCTCGCTGTGGTACCCGAGCCCGAAGTCGATGAGGAACGCGCGCTCGCCACCGGCGTCGTCGCCGTCGCTCCCGTCCCCGGTGTCGGTGTCGCGGGCATCGGGGGCGACGCGGACGTTCCGCGTGGTCGGATCGCCGTGCACGAACCCGGCGGCGTGGATGGCGGCGAGGTGCTCGCCGACGGCGCGGACGCGCTCGGGGGTGAGCGCGTGCGCGAGGTCGCAGTCGCCGACGCGCTCGAACACGAGCGTCCCCTCGTCGTCGTCGATCTCGCGGACGACCGGCGTCGGGACGCCCTCGGCGCGTGCAGCGTGCGTGAGGCGCGCCTCGCTCCGCGTTCGCGTCGCGCGCAGGCGCTCGTCGAGTTCGGGATGCCGGTAGAGCTTCGGGACGCGGCGCTTCGTCACCACGTCGCCGACGTCGACCACCGCCTCCGCGCCCCGGATCTCGGCGCCGGACTCGGGCGCGATAGTGACGTCCTCGCCGTCGCGCCACGTGACGGGGACCTCGTCCGGCCGGAAGTTCGCGTCCACGGACGAGTCCTCGATCGGGAGCGTGTCGCCAGCGGCGTACATCTTCGCGCCCAACAGCGCGATCATGCCGGCGTTGTCCCGCAGGAATCGCGGTTCGGGCGCGTAGAACTCCGCGCCGCGGGCGTCGCACATCTCGCGGAGCATCCGCGTCAGGCGCGCGTTCTGCGCGACGCCGCCGCCGAGGACGAGTTCGTCGCTCCCCGTCAGGCTCAAGGCACGCTCGGTGACCTCCGCGAGCATCGCGAATATCGTCTCCTCCAGTCCGCGACAGACGTCCTCGACCGGCACACCGTCGTCGTACGCCTGCTTGGCGGCGCTCATGATCCCCGAGAACGAGAAGTCCATGCCCTTCACGACGTACGGCAACTCGACGTACTCGCCGTCTCGGGCGCGTTCCTCGACCTTCGGCCCGCCGGGGTGCGTCCAGCCGACGTGGCGCGTGAACTTGTCGATCGCGTTCCCGACGCCGGTGTCCATCGTCTCGCCGAGCACGCGGTAGCGGCCGTCGCGGTACCCCAGGAGGTGCGCGTTCGCGCCGCTCGCGTTCAGGCACACCGGCGACGCGAACCCGGACTGGTGCCGACCGATCTCGAGGTGCGCGACCATGTGGTTCGCGCCGACGAGCGGCACGGCAAGCGACCGCGCGAGCGCACGCGCGGCGGTGCCGACGATCCGCAGGCACGGCCCGAGTCCGGGGCCCCGCGAGAACGCGACCGCGTCAACCGGCGGCCCGTCGCCGTCGTGACGCTCGCGCGCCCAGTCGAGCGCAGTCTCGACGACTCGCGGAATCGCGTCGTGCATGTGCTCGGCGGCCTCACGCGGATGGATGCCGCCGCTCTCTGGCTCGTACGCGTCCGACTCGATCCGGAAGTCGTCGCGCTCGCCGTCGTACACGGCCGCGCTCGCGCACCACGCCGTCCCCTCGATGCCGAGCACGCGCACCGGCTCGCCCTCGCGCGTCACGCCACGACCGGCCGCGTCAGTGGAGGCGTCCGCCATCTACTTGCCCCCGAATCGTTCGTGCACGGAGAAGACCACTTCGATACCGACGCGCTCGCGAGCAACGGCGGAGTTTCGGACTGTGGCAGTCGCTCGCGATCGTCGCTCGTGGCCGTCGTTCCTGCCCGTCATTCCACAGCAGCCGCTGGTCGATGCAGCGTCGAAAGAACGGACCGCCAGTGGCGGTTACGTTACTTCCACTCGGTGTAACTGCACTTCCCGCAGTGCAGTCGGTCGCCGTAGTCGCCGAGGAACGTGTCGCCGCAGCGCGGGCACTGTTCGCGGTCGTGCTCGCCGTCGTCCGTGTAGAACTCGTGTGCGGGCATCCGTTCAGGCCTCCTCCGCTTCCTCGCCACCCTCGGCGCCGTCCGTGATGGCGTTCCGGTCGAGCATGTGGTCCTGTTCGACGTCGCGAGCGGCCTCCGCCGTGTCGTAGACCTTCGCGTAGCCGACGGTCTTGCGCATCCCGAACTTCGTGTCGAGCTCGCGGACGACGACCTCGTCGGCGTCCTTGTTGAGCTTCGCGGCCAGACTGTCTCGGACGGACAGGCGCGAGGGCGTCGCTTCGTCGTGAACGACCTCGAACGTGACGTCCGTGCGGTGCAACATCGGGTTCTCCTCTTCGGAGAGGATTTCGACGTCCATGGTATCTCAGTTACCGTAACTACCCCTCGAAACGCCTAAAAGGATTTCGAAGTGTCGAACTGGCGACGAACAGTCACCTCGCGTACCAATCGTGCGGGAAGGCGTCCCGCCGACCCGCCGCAGAGTCCTCCGGTCAGGCGTCGTCGACGACCGCCCAGAACGCGTCGAGGTCGCCGTCGAACTCCTCGAGGAGCTCGCGGAACTCCGCCTTCGTTCCCTCAGAGACGCGCACGTGCACCATGCCCGCGTCGGGCTGACCGTACACGACGCTCGCACCGACCGGCGCGACCATCACCGCCGGGAGCACCGCGAGGTCCTCCTCGCCCTCGACGAACACCGTCGTCGCGTCCGCGCGCCGCAGGGCGTCCCCGAGCGCGCGAACGAGTGCTTCCGAGAGCGCACCCGCCGGATTCGAAACCGTGACGTCCGGCGTCGCGACCGCGTCCCGAACCGCGTCGTCGACGACCTCGCGCTTCGTGCGCTCGTCGACGACCGCGACGTCCGGCTCGCGGCCAGCCTGCAAGAAGTGATACGTGACGATGTCACCGACCGCGATCAGCGGCCCGTCGACGTCCGCCAGGAGCACGTCCGCGTCCGTCTCCACGGGCCCGAACGGCTCCTTGAACGCCGACCGAAGCGACTCCGGAAGCGTCAACAGCACGTCGTCACCACCGGAAGCGTCGGCGTCGCCGCTACGGCCGCCGTCGCCGCCACGGCCACCGTCGCCGTCGCCGTCACCGCTGTCGACGCCGTGGTCGCCGTCACCGCTGTCGACGCCGTGGTCGCCAACGTCGTCGTCCGGCGCCGCCGTCACGCTACCGGACCTTCAGCGCGTACGAACCCGCCTCGGTGACCTCCATCTCCTCCGCAATCATCGAGGTCTCCGGGTGTGCGATCACGACGTATCCCGCCCAGTCCTCCGAGAGCGACGTCGACCCACAGGACGGACACTGGTTCGCGTCCGGTTCCACGACGCGATGGCACTCGCGACAGACGAGGCGATCTTGGGCCATCTAATCACCAGCCTCCGCTTCGCGGCCCTGCCGGTCCTCCTGGAGCCAGCCGTGCTTGCCCAGTCCCGGCTGCTTCGCCGTCAACCCGATCTTCGAGTCACGCGGGTTCCGCTCGTCGATGCTCTTCGTGACGATCCGCGCCCGGATCGCGTCGTCGACGGCGAGCGTCCGATCGGACTCGCTCGACGCCAGCTGCTGGTTCTGGCCGTCGTACGCGAGGTACTCGTCGCTGATCTGGGAGACGTGCAGCAGGCCGTCGACCGGCCCGATGCCGACGAACGCCCCGAACTCCACGACCTCGACGACCGTCCCGTCGACGACCTCCTGCATCTGCGGGTCGAACGTCACCGCGTCGAACTCCGCCTCGTAGTACACGCCCGGTCGATTCGGCAGCACCGCGCCCGTCCCGATGTCGTGTACGTTCACGACGGAGACGACGCTCCCGACGTCTTCGTCCATTCGCCCCTCGAGTTTGTCCTGCAGCAGTCGCTTGACGAGCTCGGGACTGACGTCCGCGAGCTCCTTCGGGGGGACCTCTACCGTATCCTTGAGCCTGACCTTCTTGTACATCGCTATGGTCGAGTTATATCCAGTTTGTTCGTGCCGCGTAATGCTATTACCGGAACGCTCGCGTCCAGAACGCGGTCGCGCAGCGGCCGGTCGTTCGTGACGACGGCGTCCACTCGCTCCTCGGTGGCGAGTTCGACGAGTGCGTCGTCCGCATACGATTCAGTCGTGTCAACGCGCTCGCAACGCTCGACCGCGAGGTCGTAGCCGACCGACGCCGCGGTGCCCTCGATGCCGCCACCGCCCGCGGACAGCTCTCTGAGTTCCTCGACGACCGCTTCCGGGACGACCGCGTCGTAGTCCTCCGCGACTCGAGCGAGTTCGTCGAACAGTCGGACGTCGAGTTCGACCGGCATCATGAGTGCACTGGTGTCGAGCGCCACGCGCATCTATTCGTCGAGCGTCCCGACGCCGATCAGCCGCCAGCGGGCGCCGACGCGGCGGTTGATCGCGATCTTCGCGCCCGTCTCCGAGCACACCGGGCGCTTGAGGTTCACCTCGCACTCGCCGTCGCGAGCGGACGTGACGGCGCCGACGGTCGTCGCGGTGCCGACGGTGAGCATCAGCGGCTCCCCGGTGTTGATCGGTTCCACTTCCGTCATCTCGTCCCCGACGACGCGATCGAGCAGGTCGACGCTCATCGTGAACGAGTCCCAGACCGGCGGGAGCGTCCCGGGTCGCCCAGCGAGCTGGCCGGCGAGCGCGTCGCCCTTCGTGAGCGCCGGATCGAGGCCGGTGCCGACGCCGAGCAGACCGCCCGGAGAGACCTCGTCGACCGACGTGCCGCCGGCCTGCAGCGACCGGATGCTCGTCTCGATCGGTCGGTACTCGGTCTGGCCGCCCTCCTCGACCTCGCGCCCGGGCTTGATCTCGATCTCCTCGTCGGGGTCGAGGCGGCCGCGGACGAGCGACCCGCCGACGACGCCACCCAGGAGGTCCTCCCACGTGGTACCGGGCCGGTTGATGTCGAAGCTCCGCGCGCAGTGCAGGAGCGGGTCCGCGTCCGGGTCGCGCTCGGGCGTCGGGATCTCGCGTTCGATCGTCTCGATGAGGACGTCCGTGTTGACGTCCTGCTGGGCGCTGATCGGGACGACCGGTGCGCCCTCGGCGACGGTTCCCTCGACGAACTCCTGGATCTGCTCGTAGTTCTCGCGCGCCCGGTCGGCGTCGACGAGGTCGACCTTGTTCTGGGCGATGACGATGTTCTCGATGCCGATGATGTCGAGCGCCATCAGGTGTTCTTCGGTCTGTGCCTGCGGGACGTCCTCGGTCGCGGAGACGACGAGGACGGCGCCGTCCATGATCGCGGCGCCGGAGAGCATCGTCGCCATCAGCGTCTCGTGACCGGGGGCGTCGACGAACGAGACCGTCCGCAGGACCTCGGTGTCGACGTCGTGCTCGGGGCAGGTCTCCTCGACGGTGAACGCTTCGGTGTCGTCGCACTCCGGGCACTTGCGGAACGTCGCGTCCGCGTAACCCAGTCGGATGGAGATGCCGCGCTTCATCTCCTCGGAGTGCTGGTCGGTCCACTCGCCACTCAGCGCCTGCACGAGCGTCGTCTTGCCGTGGTCGACGTGGCCGACGAGTCCGATGTTCACCTCCGGTTGTCGGTGTGTTCCTGACATCTTCAAAGAGGAATCTTGGATACGAATACCCCTGTGCGCTTGATAAACCCACCGTTCCTGCCTTCCAGCGCGAGGCGTCGCGGCGCCGGTAGCGTCGCATTACGGGCGTCGCGTTACTGGGGTCGCGACCCGTCTTCGGCCGAGATTTATGACACCACGTTTACAAAAGCTGGTTTTGGGGAACGTTTAGTAGCGTCGCGGTCCCTCGTATTGACATGAGTCGTGCCAGCATCACCGACTGCGAGGACTGCGTCGAGCCCGCCGAGGCGTTCTCGGTGGTCGGGAACGAGACGCGCCTCGCCATCCTCGAAGCGCTCTGGCAGGCCGACGCTGACGTCGTCCGGTTCTCGCGCCTGCGGGAGGCGGTCGGCGTCCGGGACAGCGCGCAGTTCAACTACCACCTCCAGGAGCTCGTCGGCCAGTTCGTCTCGAACGGGGAGGACGGTTACGCGCTGAAGCACGCCGGGAAGAAGGTCGTCCGCGCCGTGCTCGCGGGCGAGTTCACGCACGATCCGCGCTGGGAGCCGTTCGAGATCGACGGCGAGTGCGTCGCGTGCTCGGCGACGCTCGTCGCCGAGTACGAAGACGAGACGATCACCGTCTACTGCCCGGAGTGCGAGCACGCGCACGGCGAGTACCCGTTCCCGCCGGGCGGCCTCACGGACCGGTCGCGCGAGGAGGTGATGGCGGCGTTCGACCAGCGCGTCCGGCACCTGCACTGTCTCGCGGCCGACGGCGTCTGCCCGGAGTGCAACGGACGGATGGAGAGCCACGTCGAGCGCGGCGGCGAGTGCTGTCTCGGTGCGGACCTCCGCGTCGAGCACGAGTGCGCGCAGTGCGGGCACTCGCTGTGCTCGGCGGTCGGGCTCGTCCTCCTCGACCAGTCCGACGTCGTGACGTTCCACCGCAAGCACGGCGTCGACCTGAACGGAACGCCGTACTGGCAGCTCCCGTGGTGCGTCTCGGACCACCACACGACCGTTGAGCGCGAGGACCCGTTCCGGGTGCGCGTCGACATCCCGCTCGACGACGAGCGGATGGCCGTCGCGCTCGACGAGGACCTCCGGGTCGTCGACGTCGCCCGCGACTGACGCGCTTGCCCCTTCGAACGCGGGCTTGCCTATCCTTCCGCCGTTGGTACTGAACGAGATTTCAGTAGGACGCCCTACAGAAATGTAATTCAGATTACCCTTAAGGCGTCTGCGGCCGTCTGTACGACTGTAGATGAACCCCCAACTCAACTCCCACGAACGCCGGAACGTCCTCGACGTTCCGAGCCCGGTCGCACCGTCGTCGCTGCAGGTCGCCGCACGCGCACTCGCGCTCGTCGCCGCAGTCCTCGCCGTGCTGGCGGCCGTCGTCGTCGCCGCAGCGAACGTCCCCGCCGTCGCCGTCGCACTCGGCATGCTCGCCGCCGCCGCACTCGTCGTCGGCGCGGTCGCACTCCCCGTCGCCCTCGTGCACGCCGTCGGCGAGAGCCTCTGACGAGCTCGAAAGCGCCGCTTCCTATTTCTCGATCGTCGACCGCGTCGAGCGCGACGCTTTTCGTCCTCGACGCCTAGCCACCAGTCGTGTCCGAGTACGGGTTCGAACTCGCGCTGTGCGCCCACCTCGAGCGCGAGCGCGACGGCGTCCTCGCACGCCAGCTCGGCGGCGGCGTGCACGCTCCCGGGAACCGCGTGCTCGACGTCGTGCACGTCGAGCGCGGCCCGTCGTTCGAGGAGCGGGCTGCCATCACGCCCGATCGCATCCCCGACCCCGCGATCCGCGGGCCCGCCGGCCCCGGCCGCGCCCGCCCGTGGCGCGACGCCCTCCCCGACGACCTCGGCGAGGAGTCCGCGCGACGGATCGCGGACGCCTGCGTCGACCGCGGGTTCTTCGAGCGCGAGCGCCGCGGCGGCCGCGAGTACCTCCGGCAGACCGCCAGATATCCCGACGACTGGTTCGGGGACGTGCTCGCCGTCGAGAACAAGCCCGACCTCGGGACGCCCGGCGCGCTCGAACGCCAGCTCCGCCAGGACGTCAGTCTCGCGCTCGCCGACCGCGTCGTGCTCGCCACCGCGAGCCACGTCACGGGCGCGCACCTGAACCGCATCCCCGACGCCGTCGGCGTCTGGCGCTACGACCCCAGCGCGGACGACCCAGACGCGGACGCCCTCGACGTCCTCCGGGAACCCACGCGGTTGCCCGTCGACGAACCCGGCGTCGAACTGCTCGACGCGAGGCCGGCGCGGACCGACGTCGCCGTCGTCGACGCCGACGCCAAGCGCGACGCCCGCCGCCGCCTCGCCGAACGCGCGTACGGCAAGGGTTGGCGGACCTACTCGCTCCCCGACTGCGAGCGCGTCGCGCCCGACGCCCCCGCCGTCGCCGACCACGCGACGCTCCCCCACTGCACGTACCACGACCGCGTCGTCGACCCGGCGCGAGACTGCGGCGCCGACTGCCCCGGCCACGACCCCGGGGACGCATTCGACGTCGACCTCGACGCCGAACGCGACGCCAACAGCGCGTGGCGCCGGGACCCGGACGGCCGCCGGACCCGCCAGAGCGGCCTCGACGCCTTCCAGTAGCGAGCTGTTTCGAAGACCGACCGTCGCGCTCGACCGGAACCACAACCGTTCTTGTCTGCCACGTCGAACGCACCCACAATGGTCGCGTTCGAACTCCGAGACGTCGCGGGCGGCTGGGACACCGCCGCCCTCGGCCCGTCGGACCACGTCGAGTTCGCCGTCTACGACGACGACGACGCCGTCGTCCACACGTACGGCTCCATGCATCAACTGCTCCGACTCTACGACTGCGCGAGCTTCCAGCGCACCACGCACCCGCAGTACCTGGGGTACGACCTCGCCCGGCGCGGCGACCGCGTCCACCTCGACCTCCACGGCGGCCACGTCGAGACGACCTACGACGACCTCCACGACGCACTCGAGGGCTTCCTCGCGGACGTCTTCGACGCGCTCGACGACCACCCGAGTCACGGCACGCGCGACGAGCACCTCGACACGATCGCCGACCACGACGTCGCGCTCGTCGACGTCCACGCACTCTACGACGACCTCGCCGGGAACTAGCCGGCGAGCAGCCAGAGGCAGCCGACAGCCGGCGGAGCGCGTCGCTTTTCCCCGCCCGCCGCGAACGTCGACTCGACCGTGGACCTGCACGTGCGGTACGAGGGCGACGACGACCCCGACAAGTGCACGGTGCGCAAGCTCGAGCGCTTCTCGCTCGCCGAGCTCCATCGCTCGGACCGCGCGACGCCGTACGGCGTCGTCCTGAATCCCCACGCCGACGTCGCGCTCTCGCCCGCGGACGCGGACGCGTCCCGGCTCGTCGCGCTGGACTGCTCGTGGGAGACCGCCGGCGAGGCGATGTTCTCCATCGCGGGCGAGCACCGCGCGCTCCCGTTCCTCGTCGCCGCGAACCCCGTGAACTACGGGAACGCCTTCCAGCTCACGACCGTCGAAGCACTCGCTGCGGCGCTCGTCATCCTCGGCGACCGCGAGCACGCCGAGGCGATCCTTGCGAAGTTCACGTGGGGCGAGACGTTCCTCGAACTCAACGCCGAGCCGCTCGCGCGCTACGCCGACTGCGAGGACTCCTCGGACGTCGTCGCCGTCCAGGACGACTACCTCGTCGACGAACCCGACGCCGCAGAATAATCGGACCCCGACCGCTCGGACCTCGCGACGCAACTCCGACCGCTCAGGCCTCGCGACGCAGCCGCTGCACGACGAACTCGGTCTCGAGCTTCCCGAGGAACTGCCCGAGCTGCGGGCCCTCGTCCTCGCCGAAGAACAGCTCGTAGCCCGCCGCGAAGAACTCGCCGATCGGTATTCCATTGTCCTTCGCCGTCTCGTAGATCTCGCCCTGGATGGCCTCGCCGTCGTGGCCCGCCTCGACGAACGCGGCGAGTTCGTCGAGCGCGGCCTCCGTCTCGGCGTCGAACGCGACCTCGGGGAGGTCCTCGAGGACGGTGTAGTTGTACTCGTTGTCCATGCGGCCCGCCCAGTTCCGGGCGCGCTCGACGCGCTCGAACGCCCGGTCGACGACCGCGTCGCTCGGGTCCTCGGGGAGGTGCCCTTGCTTGACGGCGTGCTCGACGCGCACGTCGTGGTCCGGGAACATCCCGAGCACCGCCGCGAACGTGTACGGGATCCGAACCGGCCGTTCTTCCCCGTCGGAATCGACGTCCTCGGGGCGCGTTCCGGGCTCGACGTGGTCGACGAGGAACGGGTAGACGCGCTCGGCGCGCTCGCGCTCCTCCTCGGTCCCCTCGACGTCGCCGTAGTAGATGCGCTCGAACCGGTCGAACTCGTCGACGAGCTGGTCGAGCCTGGAGAGCGGGAAGTCTCGCGCCTTCTTCGGATTCTTCGCGAAGAAGAATCGGAGCACCTCGGGTTCGAGCAGGTCGAGGACGTCGTCGACGAGGACGACGTGGCCCTCGCTCGACGAGAAGGGTTCGCCGTCGAGCGTGAACCACTCGTACACCATCGGGACCGGCGGCTCGTTCCCGAGGAGGTTCCGGGCGACGTCCTCGCCGCTCGGCCACGACCCCTCCGCGTGGTCCTTCCCGAACGGCTCGAAGTCCACGCCCAGCACCTGCCACTGCGCGGGCCACTCCAGGCGCCACGGGAGCTTCCCTTGGCGGAGCGACGCGGTGCCCTCGTGCCCGCAGCCCGAGATGACCTGGTCGCCGGCCTCCATGTCCGTGCACTCGTAGTCGACCTCGCCCTCGCTCGCGCGGATGGCCGTCACGGTCTCCGTGACCTTTCCGCACTCGGCACAGATCGGATTGAACGGCACGTAGTCGTCGTCGACCTTGTCCTGGTACTCGCGCAAGACGTCGCGCGCCTCGTCGACGTGCTCCAGGACGTATCGTGTGACGTCCTCGAACTCGCCGGACTCGTAGAGTTCCGTGTTCGAGACGAGGTCGATCGGGACACCGAGCGCGTCCGCGCCGGACTGAATGAGGTTCGAGAAGTGCGCGCCGTACGAGTCACAGCACCCGAACGGATCCGGGATCGCCGTGTAGGGATGCCCGAGGTTCCGACCGAGCGCGCCCGCGTCCACGTCCCCGAGGTCGACGAGGTCGCCCTCGAGGTCCGCGAGCTTCCGCGGGAGCTTCCGCAGGGGGTCGCGGTCGTCGCTCGTGAACACCTGCCGGACCTCGTGGCCGCGTTCGCGCAGCACCTCGGCGACGAAGTACCCGCGCATCACCTCGTTCATGTTCCCGAGGTGCGGGACGCCCGACGGACTGATGCCGCCCTTGATCACGATGGGTTCCGACGGGTTCCGCGCCTCGACGACGTCCGCGACGCGGTCCGCCCAGAACGCGCGCCGCCGACCGCCCCGCCCGTCCTCCGCGTCCACGTCGTCGGCGTCGCCGGCGTCGTCGCTCAACGTGTACGGACTGATCGCGTCGTCGCTCACGACGCACCACCGGCCGCTACGAGAGGTCGAATCATACGAGAACGTCCGAGCGAGCCGTTCTTAAGGGTTGTCAACTGCGGAGAACGCGAGCAAGCGGCTGCCTCCGAGCCGCGTCCGTCTGCCCGAACGGCGACGCGTCACCCACCGCAGCGTCGACGCATCACGTCATCTGCGCGTCGTCGCATCGCCCCGCCGGAGCGTCGGCGCGTCACTCCGCCCAGTACGTCAGGTCGTCGCCGGCGGCCTCGGGGACGATGTCGGTGCCGTCGTGGTCGCCGTAGCGGACCGCGTCGAGGACGCGCTCCGGCTTCGTCCCGTCGAGGACGATCGAGCGCGTGCCAGCACGCTGGATGATCTTCGCCGCGAGGAGGTCGACGGGCGCGGACGACCCGGCGTTCATCTCGAGGCCCGCGATGACGTCGACGAGTTCGGCCGCGGAGAGCTGGGGGTACTGTTCGGCGTCCGCGACCTCGTTCGGGTCGTCGGAGTACACGCCGGGGACGGAGGTGGCGTACACGAGGAGGTCCGCGCCGACGTACTCCGCGACGGCCGCGGAGACGGCGTCCGTCGTCTGAGCGGGCGCGACGCCCCCCATCACGCAGACGTCGTCGTTCCGCAGGATCTCGCCGGCTTCCTCGTAGTCGGTCGCTGGCGCGGTCGCGACGCCCTCGCCGAGCGCGGCGATGAGCAGGCGCGCGTTCAGGCGCGTGACGTCGATCCCGAGCTGGTCGAGCTCGATCTCGTTCGCGCCGAGGGCGCGCGCCGCGCCGATGTAGTCCCGCGCGACGCCACCGCCGCCGACGACTGCCGCGACGCGACAGCCGTCGTCGACGAGCGTCTCGACGACGTCCGCGTACGCCGACACGCGAGGCGAGTCGAGGTCGGGGGCGAGGACGCTCCCGCCGATGGAGACGACTACCTTCATTACCACCGGATACCCCGCTGCAGTTCATAAGGGTTGCCAACTCGCGGCCGACGGTCGACTCGCTCGGACCCCGGATCGGGATTGCTGCCGACGCGGCCAGCGAACGGACCCCCATGGGTGGTCGCGTGGCCTCGTTCGCGGACCATGAATGGGCAAGTATGGACGGGAACGGGAGCGCTGCGAGCGAGCACTCGATCGGCCGGATCGGCCCGGACCGACCCCTCGAACGCGGATCCGACCGACAGTTCGGATCGGTCCAGTAAGGAGCAGTTTCGAAGTGTTAGAGACAGTTGTAAAACGTCTAAGTCATTCTAAGCTGCCCATGAAACGACAGTGAATCCTGTCGAAAGGTGAAATGAACGCGAGATTACCCGAAAAAACACTAAACGAACCGAAGGGACTCCCCTTTATAACATCCTCCCGGTGATAGCGACGAGCGAGGCAACTCACAATGAGCGCAACGACGCAACCCTCCACGGACGACGCGCCGAGCAAGGAAGCCCGCCTGAAGGACTACCTCGCGGAGAAGGCCGCCGACGGCGAGATGTACTTCAAGTCGAAGTTCATCGCGGACGAGGTCGGTCTCTCCCCCAAGGAGATCGGCGCGCTGATGGTCAAGCTGACCGACGCCGCCGAAGACCTCGAGATCGAGAAGTGGTCGTACACGAGCGCGACCACCTGGCGCGTCGAACCGGCCTGACCCGACGCCACGCGACTCGACGCATCGACACTTGCGCGGATCTGGTCCCCGCCGGTCCCCGCACCTCCCCCACACCACCGGTCCTTCCCACACCACCGGTCCCTTTCCGCACCATCGGTCCTTCCCACCCGTCGCACTCGCCGGCTTCGTCGCCACGAGTGCGCCGTGGGTTTTTACGCGGGCACGTCTTAGCCTGGCGTAGATGCAGCCCGGCGCCCCCGCTCCATCGGCGAGTCCGCCACCCGCCGGTCCGCCCTCGACGCCCCCGGACGCACCGGACCCCGCCGCGTTCGACGACCACTTCCACACGTACGAGACGCGCGTCGAGAACGACGAGGTGCGGTACTACGGCGAACCGCTCGGCGTCCCCGAGACCGTAGTCAGGGACATCTGGCAGGTGTTCCACGAGCACGGGTACGAAGTCGAGTTGACCGTCGAAGCCGGCCGGTACGTCCTCGTCGCCACCGAGCAGTCCTACGGGATCGACGGCATCCCCTGGAAGAACGTCCTGCTGTTCCTCGCGACGGTTTTCACGACGCTGTTCGTCGGCGCACAGTGGTACCTCGTCGACCCCGTCGCCGACCCCGTGACGGCGCTGACGACCGCGTGGCCGTTCTCCGCGGCCGTGATGGGCGTCCTCATGACGCACGAGCTCGGGCACTACGTCGCGAGTCGGTACCACCGCGTGAACGCGAGCCTCCCCTACTTCATCCCGTTCCCGAGCCTCATCGGGACGATGGGCGCCGTCATCCGCATGAAGGGCCGGATGCCCGACCGGAAGGCGCTGTTCGACATCGGCGCGAGCGGGCCGCTCGCGGGACTCGCCGCGACGATCGTCGTCACCGTCGTCGGACTCTACCTGCCACCGATTCCCGTCGACCCGTCCGTGCTGAACGCCGAGGGCACGGTCACCATCAGTCTCGGCTTCCCACCGCTGATGCACGTGCTGTCGTGGGTTACCGGCCAACCCCTCGAGTACGGCTCCGCGCTGAACGTGAACCCGGTCGTGATCGGCGGCTGGGTCGGCGCGTTCGTCACCGTCCTGAACCTCATCCCCGTCGGCCAGCTCGACGGCGGGCACATCACGCGCGCCGTCTTCGGCGAAGATCAGTCCACGCTCGCCGCGTTCGTACCCGTGTCGCTGTTCGGGCTCGCGGGCTACCTGCACTACGTCGAGCGCGTCACGTTCCAGGCGGTCGTCATCTGGGTGTTCTGGGGCGTGCTCACGCTCGTCGTCGGACGCGCCGGCACCGCCGAACCCGTCCGCGACGACCCGCTCGACCGTCGTCGGCTCGTGCTCGCCGCGCTCACGTTCGTCCTCGGCGCCGCGTGCTTCATGCCCGTCCCCGTGCTCGTCTCGACGACGTGATCACCGGCATCGGGTAGGTTCCCCGAATGGGGTTCTCAGGCCCCGTGCGTGAATCCGCGGTTCGGGAGGGCGTCGCCGTCGACCGTGACGCTCCCGTCCGCACCGTCGGCCGCCTCCTCGGCCGCGTTCACTTCGCCGACGACGGCGAGGTTCGTCGGACAGGCCTCGCGGGCCGCCGGGACCGCGTCCGCGGGAAGCGTAGCGACGAGTTCGAAGTCTTCGCCGAAGAACAGCGACATCTCGCGGGCGTCCGCCGCGTCCTCGGCGTACGCCGACACCGCGTCGGCGACCGGGATCGCGTCCTCGTCGACGTCGATCGCGCAGTCGCTCGCGGACGCGAGCTGGTGGAGCGAGCGGGCGAGGCCGTCGCTGGAGTCCATCATCGCGGTCGCGTGCCCGGCGAGGGCACGCCCGGCAGCGACGCGTGGCGTGAACTGGAACAGGTCGTTCGCGCGGTCGACGTCGCCGGCGTCGAACGCGCGGAGCGCCGCGGCGGACCGACCGAGTTCGCCCGTGACGCAGACGACGTCGCCCGCCGTCGCGCCGTCGCGGTAGACGGGCGCGGTCGTCTCGCCGAGTGCCGTGGACGCCACGGTGAACTCCTCGTGCCCGTCGAGGTCTCCGCCGACGTACGCCGCGTCCACGCGCTCGCAGACCGCTTTCGCCCCCTCGACGAACCGCTCGAGCTCCGTCCCGTCGAACCGGGGCGCGGCGTACACCGCGACCGCGGCGGTCGCTCGCGCCCCCATCGCGGCGACGTCCGAGAGCGACGCCCCCACCGCCCGCCACCCCGCCGTGTACCGCGTCGTCCCCGGCGGGAAGTCGGTGGTCTCGTGGAGCATGTCCGTCGTCACCACCGTCCCGTCGACGACCGCAGCGTCGTCCCCGGCGTGCCCGACCAGCCCCCCGACCAGGTCGAGCGCCGCGCGTTCGTCCATGCCTCGGGGTACTGGACGCGGTGACAAAAGCCGAACGATACCCCGAGCCGCGACCCCGAGGTCGCGACGAGCCCGGACCTGGAAGGCGGTGGCTTGAAATCGCGCGCGGTCGACGAGACGAGTATGTTCGAGGACGTCGACGCTCGCGCGATAGTCGCCGGATTCGTCGGCGCCGCACTCGTGCTCGCAGGGTTGCTCTGGTTCGTCGGGGTCGACGACGTCCTCGAGCGACTCGCGCAGGCACCGCCGGGCGTGCTCGCGCTCATCGTCCTCGCCGCGCTCTGCTGGCTGACGTCGTGGGGGCTGGCGCTCCGATCGGTCCTCTCGAGCCTCGGGCTGTCCATGAGCGTCGTCCAGTCGTTCGTCGTGTTCACCGCGGCGATGTTCGCGAACAACGTCACGCCGTTCGGGCAAGCGGGCGGGGAGCCCGTGAGTGCGCTGTTCATCTCGCGCGAGGCCGACACCGAGTACGAGACCGCGCTCGCCGCGATCGCGAGCGTCGACGGACTGAACTTCGTGCCGTCGATCGGGTTCGCGCTGCTCGCAGTCGGCTACTACGCGGTCACGATCGCGTTCAACGACCGACTCGTGTTCGTCGCCGCCGCCGTCGCCGCCCTCGCGGTCGCGCTCGCCGTCGGCGCCGTCCTCGGGTGGCGTCACCGGTACGCGATCGAGCATCGAATCGTTCGCGGGCTCGCGCCCGTTCTCGGCCGGGTGTCCGCTCGCATTCCCGTGGTCTCGCGCGTGAGCGTCGACGCCATCGAGGCCCGCATCGAGGGGTTCTTCCACGCCATCGAGCGCGTCGCGACGGACCGCAGGAACCTCGCGACCGCGCTCTCGCTGTCCGCGCTCGGGTGGGCGTTCACCATCGCGTCGCTCTCCCTGTCGCTGTACGCCGTCAGCGACGTTCCCGCCTGGAACGTCGTCGCCGCGTCGATGCTCGCCATCCCGCTCGGGAGCCTCGCCGGCGTCACGCCACTCCCCGGCGGCCTCGGCGGCATCGAGGCCGTCCTCATATTCGTCCTGACGCCCGTGACGGCGCTCGGGAGCGGCACGGTCGCCGCAGCCGTCCTCCTGCATCGCGCCGCGACGTACTGGCTGCCGCTCCTCCTCGGCGGCGGCTCCGTCGCCGCGATATCGGCTCGAAACTGACCGAGCCGGCTCGAGCGACCGCCTGACGGCCGTTTCGTGCGTTCGCTGCGCCGACCGGCGGCTATCGAATACGATGGACTTTTAGGCAGTGCGGGGGTACGAACCGGCAATGACGACGATGTACGACGTCCCGGCCGAGGACCTCATCGAGGCCCTCGCCGACGACCTCTCGGACCGACTCGAGGAGCCGGACTGGATGCAGTTCACGACCACGGGCAACAGCAAGGAGCTCCCGCCCGAGCAGGAGGACTTCTGGGCGCGCCGCGGCGCCAGCCTCCTCCGGAAGGTCGCGGACAACGAACCCATCGGCATCGAGCGTCTCTCCACGATGTACGGCGGCGCGAAGGACGGCACGAACCGCTACAAGGTCTCGGGCACGCACCGCGAGGACGGCTCGAAGAAGGTCATCCGGACGCTCCTCCAGCAACTCGAGGAGGAGGACCTCATCCAGACCCGCGAGGGGCAGGGCCGCGCGATCACGCCCGACGGCCGGAGTCTGCTCGACGACACCGCCGGCGAGGTCATGCAGGACCTCGACCGTCCTGAACTCGAGAAGTACGCCTGAGGACGCCGTCGGGGCGACGGTCGCTCGTCGCGCGACCGTCTTCGAGTCCCGAAACCGTTTTTTCGCCGACGCCCCTACGCGTTCCTATGAGTGACAGCCAGGACGACCTCGAGGAGCTTCGAGAGGAGAAGATGCAGGAGTTGCGCGAGCGCAAACAGCAGGAGTCCGGTGACGCGGAAGCCCAGGAAGCGCGACGCCAGCAGGCCGAGGCCCAGAAGAAGGCGGTCCTTCGCCAGCACCTCACGGACGGGGCGCGCAAGCGACTGAACTCCGTGAAGATGTCGAAGCCGGAGTTCGGCGAGCAGGCCGAACAGCAGATCGTCGCGATCGCCCAGCGCGGGCAACTCGGCGAGAAGATCGACGAGGAGAAGATGAAGGCTCTCCTCAAGGAACTCAAGCCCGACGACAAGAGCTTCAACGTCCGTCGTCGGTAGATGGAGCTGGGGTTGCTCTACAGCGGTGGGAAGGATTCGACGCTCGCCGCGCTGTTGCTCGAGGACTTCTACGACGTGACGCTCGTGACCGGGCACTTCGGCGTGACCGACGACTGGGAGCACGCGCGAGCGGCGGCGGACGCGGTCGGGTTCGACCACGAGCGCCTGTCGCTCTCGGAGGCGGCGGCGACGGAGGCGGTCGACCGGATGGTCGCGGACGGCTTCCCGCGGAACGGCATCCAGGCGGTCCACGAGCACGCACTGGAGCGACTGGCGGCGTCGGAGTTCGACGCGATCGCGGACGGGACGCGCCGCGACGACCGGGTGCCGACGGTGTCGCGAGCGCAAGCCCAGAGTCTCGAGGATCGCCACGACGTGGACTACATCGCACCGCTCTCCGGGTTCGGTCGTGGCGCGGTCGACCGGCTCGTCGACGACGCGCTCGACGTGACGGTCGGGCCGAGCGAGTCGATCCCGCGCGCGGACTACGAGGCGGAGCTCCGCGTGCTCCTCCGCGATGAACACGGCGAGGGCGCGGTCCGTGACGTGTTCCCGGCGCACGACCAGACGTACGTCGAAGGACCGCGGTAGCGGCGTGCCCGTGGGCGGTCGCGAGTCCGCTGGACCGCCCGCCGGGCGAGCGCCGGCAAGCGAAAGGTTGGAGGGACGGACTCGCGAACGCTCTGGTATGTACGAAGGACTGAAGGGGTTCACTGACTTCTATCCCCGCGAGATGGCCGCCTACCGGCAGGTCATCGACGAGATCGAGGGCGTCGCCAGCCGGTACGGGTTCCGCGAGATCGAGACGCCGCGACTCGAGCGCGCGGAGATGTGGACGGACAAGAGCGGCGAGGACATCGTCGAGGAACTGTACGCGTTCGAGGACAAGGGCGGTCGGATGGTGACGCTCACGCCGGAGTTGACGCCGACGGTCGCGCGGATGGTCGTCGCGAAGCAGCAGGCGCTCAGCAAGCCGATCAAGTGGCGGTCGACGCGGCCGTTCTGGCGCTACGAGGCCGTCCAGCAGGGGCGGTTCCGCGAGTTCTACCAGACGAACGTCGACATCTTCGGGTCGAGCGAGCCGGACGCGGACGCGGAAGTGATCGCGTTCTCCGTGGACGCGCTCCGCGAACTCGGGCTCGACGGCGAGGACTTCGAGTTCCGCGTCAGTCACCGCGACATCCTCGAGACGCTCCTGGAGGAGTACGGCGACGACGTGCACGTCCGGGACGCGATCCGCGCGGTCGACAAGCGCGCGAAGGTCGACGAGAACGAGTACCTCGGCTTGCTCGCGGACGCGGGGCTGTCCTACGACGACGCCCGAGAGTTCGACGACCTCCTCGTCGCGGGCGAGGACGACCTCGACGAACTCGTGGCGTTCACCGAGGCGGTCGAGCCGGCCGTCGACAACCTCCGCGAGGTCCTCGCGGCCGCCGAGGACTTCGGCGTGCGCGAGTACTGCGACGTGTCGCTGACGACCGCGCGCGGGTTCGACTACTACACGGGCGTCGTCTTCGAGTGCTTCGACTCCGTCGGCGAGGTCTCCCGGTCCGTCTTCGGCGGCGGCCGGTACGACGACCTCATCGAGGAGTTCGGCGGCCAGCCGACGCCCGCGGTCGGCGTCGCGCCGGGCGTGATGAACTCGACGCTCCCACTCTTGCTCCAGCGCGCGGGCGTCTGGCCCGAGGAGGAACTCAGTACGGACTACTACGTCCTCCAGGTCGGCGACACGCGGGCCGTCGCCGCGCGCGTCGCTCGCGACCTCCGCGAGCGCGGACACGTCGTGGAGACGGACGTCTCCGGGCGGAGCTTCGGCGCACAGATGGGGTACGCGGACTCGATCAACGCCGACACCGTCGTCATCGTCGGCGAGCAGGACCTCGAGAACGACGAAGTCACCGTCAAGGACATGGAAAGCGGCGACCAGACGACCGCGCCCGTCGACGACTTCCCCGGCGACCGCGACCGCCCGACGTACGACGACTTCGCCTGACTGCGACGCTACTTCTGCCTACGTCTCGCCGTCGTCGCCGTCGCGCTCCGAGGACGCCTCGAGTGCGCTCCGGCAGCGGTAGACGACGGCGGCCTGCACCATCTCGCCGGGCGTCCGGAACGACGTGGTGCGCGTGAGGAACGAACTCGTCGTCGCGGCGGCGGGGTCGCCGTCGTCGCCGTCGGTGCGGCCCGCGAACGCGGCCTCGACGTCGTCGCGATGCCACGGGCTGGCGTCGAGGAACGCCGCGAACGACTCGAACTCGGAGTGCGCGTCGAGGAAGTCCGGACTGAGTAACGTCGCGAGCGCCGCCACGTCGCCGTCGGCGACGTCGTCCGCGAGCTCGGCACTCTCCGCGAGCGCGTCCGTGAGCGCGTCCAGGTCCGCGTCCGTGTACGGGCCGTCGTCGAGTGCGAAGCGAGCGGCGAGGTCGTCGCCGACGAGTTCCGCGACCTCCTCGCCCGAGTACTCGGTCATACCTCACGGTTCGGCGCCGGGGCGGTAAGCGTGTCGCCGGTCGGCGTCGTCTCGGACGAAGGTTCGAGCGCGAGAGTTCGAGCGCGAGGGTTCATGGGCGATGGCGCGGCGACCGTCGGCGTGACCTGAACGTCGACGCGGGGTGGGCTCGACGACCAGCGCGACGCCACCACCTCGCGCTCGCGAATCCCGGCCGTCTCCGCGGCGGCGTCGCCAGTTCGCCCCACCCAGGACGGTACGCGTCGTCCACAGCGCACTTCCCGACCGGTCGCGTAGCCGGTGGCATGCGTGCGTTCCGCGTCGCGTACGACGGACGGCCGTACCACGGCTTCCAGCGCCAACCGGACGTCCCGACGGTCGAGGACGCCATCCTCGACGCGCTCGCCGACCTGGACGTGCTCGCGAGCGACGCGTCCACGGATCGAGCGCGACCCGTCCCACGCGGGTACGCGGCGGCGGGCCGCACCGACGCCGGCGTGTCCGCGCTCGCGCAGACCGTCGCGTTCGACTGTCCGGACTGGCTGACGCCGCGCGCGTTCAACGGCCGCCTCCCCGGCTCGATCCGTGCGTGGGCGAGCACGGACGTCGACGAGGGCTTCCACGCCACCCACGACGCAACCAGTCGCGCGTACGACTACCACCTGTACGCACCCGGCGCCGACGTCGACCGGGCAGCGGCGGCGCTCGCGTGCGTCGAGGGCACGCACGACTTCGCGGACTTGACCGCCGCGAGCGACCGCGACACCACGCGGACGGTGGAGCGAGCGACCGCGACTCGCGACGGCGACTTGCTCCGGATCCACGTGCGAGCCGACGGCTTCCTCTGGGAACTCGTCCGGCGACTCGTCTCGCTCGTGCACGCCGTCGCGATCGGCGACCGCGACCTCGACGCCGTCTCCCGCACGCTCGACCCGGGGACGATCCCGGACCACGAGCGCGTCGGGCCCGCCCCGCCCGGACCGCTCGTCCTCCGGGACGTCACCTACCCCGGCGTCACGTTCGAGCGCGATCCGGAGGCGGCCGAGAGCGCCCGCGCCGTCTTCGCGGCCGCCAACGAGACCGCCGTCGCCCGAGCCGCGACCACCGCGTTGCTTCGGGACGGCGTCGTCGAGCCCTGACTTCGGTTGCGACGAGGATCGGTGACGTCGGTCGCGGCGACGGCACCGTGCGTGTGGGATGCTAGCGCTGGAACTTATTGCGCTCCCGACCATATCGGGGAGTATGGCGGACGATTCGACCGGGCTTGTCCGGTCCGCGCGCGTCGCGACGCGCGTCCTCTACGTGGCGCTCGTCGTGCACGCCCTGTACGTCGTGTTGACCGCTGACTGGCCGGCAGCAGCGGCGTTCGCGTTCGTGCTCGTCGCGTGGTACGACTACCGGGCGTCGACGACGCTTCGGCGCGTCCGACGGCGACTGCTGGCTCCGGCGTGACGACCGACCGGGACGCCTGAAGGGCCGAGTTAGCGCGTCCACTCCGTCGGCCAGATCCCCGCCGCCTGCATCCCGGAGTCGAATCCCTGCTCTATCATCGCGTCGCGGAGCGCGGCGTCGTCGATTCGGGCGACGTCAGCGTCGGCGAGTTCGAGGACGAGGAGCGTCGCGAGCATCGCGTGTTCGCGGACGATCCGCGAGTCGGTCTTGTCGAACGTGTCGGCGGCGGTGTGGCCCCAGCCCCGGCCGCGGTCGCCGGAGTCGCTGTATAGCTGGACGGCGGGGACGCCCGCGCGGAGGAACGGCCAGTGGTCGCTCCAGGGATGCGGGTCGGTCTCGGTCTCGATCGGGTGATCGACGCGGTCGCCGACCGCGTTCAGGAGAGCGTCGAGGTCGTCGCTGCCGTGGGACATCGCTGTCATGTCGCGGTGGCGGCCCGCTCCGTCGACGTTCACCACGGCTTGTACGTCCTCGAGGTCGAGTGCGTCGGCGAGCGCGTACCCGCCGCGGAGCCCGACCTCCTCCGCGCCGACGCCGGCGACGCGGACGCGGACGTCGAGGTCGTTCGCGGCGTCGAGCCTGCCGAGCGTACGGGCGAGGGCGACGGCGACGGCGATCCCGCAGCCGTTGTCGAGCGCGCCCTCGGCGACGTCGTGCGCGTCGAAGTGCGCGACGACGACGACCTCGCGGTCGGCGTCGGCGGGCCCGAGGACGCCGTGGACGTACTCGCTGTGTCCTTCCGCTATCGTGGCGTCGACGTCGAGCGCGACGCGAGCGCCCCGGTCGGCGTAGTCCGCGAGCCACGTGCCGGACTCCTTCGAGACGCCGACGCCGGGGGCGCGAGCGGGTTCGTCGAACCGGAGCGAGCCCGTCGGCGGGAGCTGGCCGTCGACGTGGTTCCGGAACAGGAACGCCTCGGCACCGGCGTCTATGGCGTGCCCGAACGACTCCATGCGGTGGACGAACCGGCCGTCGGCCGGGGAGTCGGTGCGTGCGAGCGCGACGGCGCCGTCGAGGTCGGCGGCCGCGATCTCGCCGTGCGTGCCGTGGCCGACGTCGACCAGGCGCCCCTCGACCGTCGCTCCCGGCGAGTACGGGAGCGCGAGCGCCTCGAACGCGCGGTCGACGGGGTCGGTGACGCGCAGCGTCGTCTCGCCGCGCGTCCACACCGTCAGCGGGAACGACGTCCGCGTGACGTCGCGGACACCCGCGGTCTCGAAGGCGTCGGCGACGAGCGCAGCGGCGCGCGCCTCGCCAGGGTGGCCCGCCATCCGGTCGTCGAGCTCGCACAGCGATCGCAGGAACGCCTCGGGCGCGTCGTCGCGCCACGTCCGACCGAGTGCAGCGTCGAGGTTCATGCGAGTGGCTACGGGCGCGACCCTAAACCAGTTCCCCCGGCCTGGAGTCGCGTCTGTCCCCCGGCTCGGGGTCGTGTCTGACCCCGTTCTCGGACGCGTGGCGAGTGGCAACGCTTACCTGAAGCTGCAGCCAAGCCCGTCCCATGAGTTCGGTCCCCGAGCGGTCAGAGATCGACGAGCAGTACAAGTGGGACCTCGAGAGCGTCTACGCTTCCGACGACGAGTGGGAGGACGCGTTCGAGGCCGTCAGCGAACGACTCGAGGAACTACAGCAGTACGAGGGCGAGGTCGTCGCGGACGGAGAGACGCTGCTTTCGACCCTCGAACTGCGCGACGACGTTATGCGGGAGGTGTCGACGGTGGCGTCGTACGCGCAGATGCGGTCCGCGGAGGACACGACGAACCAGCAGTACCAGGCGCAGTCGGCGCGTGCGCAGTCGCTCGCGTCGGACGCGCGCTCCGCGGCGTCGTTCGTCGAGCCCGAGATCCAGAGCGCGAGTCGCGAGGCGGTCGAGGCGATGGTCGAGTCGACCGACGGCCTCGAGGCGTACGAGCACTACCTCGACGACGTCCTGCGGACGAAGGCGCACACGCGGTCGGCGGAGGTCGAGGAGGTGCTCGCGGAACTGGGCGAGGTGACGCACGGGACGGGCGACGTCTACAGCATGCTCGCGAACGCGGACATGGAGTTCCCGACCGTCGAGAAGCCCGACGGCGAGGCGGTCGAGATCACGCAGTCGAACTTCACGACGCTCCTGAAGGAGCCCGACCGCGAGTTCCGCCAGACCGTTCACGAGTCGTTCTACGAGGAGTGGGCTGGCGTCCGGAACGCGGTCGGAGCGGCGTACAAGAACTCCGTGAAGGCGGACGTGAAGGAGGCTCGCGTCAGGAACTACGAGACGGCGCGCGAGGCGGCGATGGACGGCCCGAACGTTCCCGGGGATGTGTACGACAACCTCGTGGGGACGGTCCGGGAGAACCTCGACAAGCTCCACCGGCACGCCGAGTTGAAGGCGGACGTCCTCGGCGTCGACGAGCTGGAGATGTGGGACCTCTACATGCCGATGACGGCAACGGAGAGTCCGGACGTCGAGTACGACGAGGCGACGGAGTACGTCGTCGAGGCCGTCGGTGCGCTCGGCGACGAGTACCAGTCACGCGTCGAGGAGGGCCTGGCGTCGCGATGGGTGGACGTGTACGAGAACGACGGCAAGCGCGCGGGTGCGTTCTCCGCCGGGACGTACGACACGCAGCCGTTCATCATGATGAACTACCAGGACGACATCTCGTCGATGTACACGCTCGCCCACGAGCTCGGGCACTCGATGCACTCGCAGTACACGAAGGACGCGCAGCCGTACGTCTATTCGAACTACGAGATATTCGTGGCCGAGGTCGCGTCGACGGTGAACGAGACGCTCCTCACCCACCACCTCCTGGAGACCGTCGAGGACCCCGAGTTCCGCCGGCACGTCCTGAACGAGTACCTCGAACGGGTGCGGTCGACGCTGTACCGCCAGACGATGTTCGCGGACTTCGAACACCAGGCCCACCGGCTCGAGGAGGACGGCGAAGCGATCACGCCGGACGCCCTGGACTCCATCTACGGCGACCTGAAGCGGGAGTTCTACGAGCCCGCGACCGTGGACGAGCACGTCGAGCGCGAGTGGATGCGCATCCCGCACTTCTATCGCGCGTACTACGTCTACCAGTACGCGACGGGCATCTCGGCGGCGGTCGCGCTCGGGCAACGCATCATCGACGAGGGCGAGGACGCGGCCGCGCCCTACCGCGAGTTCCTCGCGAAGGGGTCGCGCGAGTACCCGCTCGAACTCCTGCAGGGCGCTGGCGTGGACATGTCGACGAGCGACCCGATCCAGTCGGCGCTCGACGTCTACGACGACTACCTCGACGAGATGGCGGCGCTCGTCTAGGCGACGGTTGCGCGAAACGGAGGATCGGAGCGCTGTGCAGTCAGCGGCGGATCGAACCGGTGTGCAGGTGGCTGGGGGTCGGATTCAGTCGTCGTCCGAGCGGTCGTCGGCGTCGTCGAGGTCGATCTGGACGGGGCCGTCGTCGCCCAGTTCGCTGTCGTCGGTCTCGACCGCGACGTCGACGTCGTCGTCGGTTTCGACGGTGGCCGCGTCCGCGTCGGTCGCCGCGTCGTCGTCGCGTGCAGCGAGGGCGAAGCCGGTGAGGCCGGCGGCGATCATGCCGGCGCCGCTCGCGCGCGTCGCGTCCACGTACCAGTCGCGGGGCGTGAACTCGCCGTCGCCGAGGGTCTCGTAGCGCGTGGACAGGGAGAGTTTGTCGCCGAGGACGGCGGCCTTCTTCGGGGCGACGAGCGTGACGACGCCGACCGCGACGGTACCGAGCGACGCGACCTTCCGGAGCTTCGGGTTACCGAGCATACGCGACGGTTCGGGGGCGGCGAGTAAAAGCCCGTGCCTTCCGACGTCCGCGAGCGATTCGCGACCGCGGAGGGACGGGGTTGCGTCGTGTGCGTCGCTCGACGTCGTGGGCGCGTCACTCGACGTCGTCGCCGAGCCGGTCGCTGCCGTCCCACGCGGAGCCGCGGGCGTCGCCGGCTGTCTTGAACGTGCCGCGGGCGGTCGCGACGAGCGCGTCGTCGTGCGTGACGGTGACGTCGGCGACGGCGACGGTGTCGCCGTCCTTGCGGACGTCGGCTTCGGCATGGAGGTCGCCGCGGGCGGGCGCGAGGTGGTCGAAGCGGATGTCGACGGTCGGCGTCGGTCGGTGGTGGAGGGAGATGACTGCGGCGCCGGCGACGGTGTCGGCGAGGCCGTGGACGACCGCGCCGTGTGCGACGTCGCTCCCGGGGACCGAGGAGTGGTGGTCGTCGAACGCGAGCCGGCCCTCGGCGTGGCCGTCCTCGGCTTCGGTGACGTCGATGCCGAGGTGGCGACAGTACGGTATCTGCGACATGATGTCCGCCAGGTCCATACTCCCCCTCTGCGTTCTCCAATCCCAAACGCGTTTGGTGTTGGCGTCGCGCCCTACGTGCCTAGCCGGATGCGCTTCCCGCGCGGGAATGCAAGGAAGGAACGATGGAAGCGAACGCGCAGGACGACGCCGACGACCGTGGCGAGTCGCCCGTCCCCAACCGGTACGCGGCCATCGAGACGGGCGAGGGCGACGTCGTCGTGTTCGACGCCGAAGCCGACGACGCGTGGATCCAGACGTCCCGGTCGATCGCGCTGTCGAACCTCCGCTGACGCGACCGCGCTGTCGAACCTCCGCTCGCTAGTCGACGATCGGACTCGCGTCCGGCGACCGGAACCCATACTTGTCCGCCGCGCGCACGCCGACGCATGCAACTTGGAGTCGTCGGCCTCGGTCGGATGGGGCGCATCGTCGTCGATAGAACACTCGACGCGGGACACGACGTTGTCGCGTTCGACCTCGACGAGCACGCAGTCGCGGACGCGGCCGACGCGGGCGCGGAACCCGCCGACTCCGTGACGGACCTCGCCGAGCGCCTCGGCGACGAGAAGCGAATCTGGCTCATGGTCCCCGCCGGCGACGCAGTGGACGCCGCGCTCGACGACCTCGCGAGCCACCTCGACGGCGACGACGTGGTCGTCGACGGCGGGAACTCGCACTTCGAGGACTCCGTGCGTCGCGCGGAATCGACCGAGGCAGCGTACCTCGACTGCGGGACGAGCGGCGGTCCCGCGAGCGCCGAGGAGGGCTTCTCGCTGATGGTCGGCGGCCCCGAGTGGGCGTACGACGAACTCGTACCCGTGTTCGACGCGGTCGCGACAGGCCCCGACGGCCACGACCGCATGGGGCCCGCCGGCAGCGGGCACTACGTGAAGATGGTGCACAACGGCGTCGAATACGCGCTCATGCAGACGTACGGCGAGGGGTTCGAACTCCTTGCGAACGGCCGGTACGACCTCGACCTCGAATCGGTCGCGCGAACGTGGAACAACGGCGCCGTCATCCGGTCGTGGCTCCTGGAACTCTGCGAGGAGGCCTTCCGCGAGGAGGGGAACTCGCTCGGCACGGTCGCGGACCGCGTCGAAGGCGGGTCCACGGGGACGTGGACGATCCAGGAGGCCCTGGAGCAAGAGGTCGCGATGCCGCTCGTCTACGAGGCGCTCGCCGAGCGCTTCGACTCCCGCGTCGCCGACCCCGGGAAGTTCTCGCGACGCCTCGCGAACCGCCTCCGGTACGGGTTCGGCCGCCACGACGTCCCGCGCATTGACGGGTGAGGCGTCCACGCGACCGCGTACGGGTCGAAGCGAGCCGCGGCCGCCACCCGTGACGCCTCAGGCGCCGAATAGTGCGGCGAAGACGCGCGACTCTGCCTTCTGGAGGTGTTCGGACGCGGTCGACCTGGCGCAGTCCAGTTCGCTCGCGACGTCCGCAACCGAGGCCGCCCGCGGGACCTCGTAGTAGCCGACACGCACCGCGGCCCGGACCGCCTCGCGTTGTTTCCCCGAGAGCGACCGGACGACGTCGTCGCCCTCGACCGCCCCCGTCCCGACCGCGTCGACCGTGACGGTGACACCGTCGGGGACGCCGTCTACGGCGTCCTGGATCGCACCGTCGGTCCCCACGAGCGTGAACGTGCTACTTCCGTCGTCGTGGCACTCGATGGGCGGGACGGTCAGGACGTCGTCGCGAGTGAAGTTCTCGAATAGCGCCCGGGCCGGCGTCGCCGTCTCGGCCGCGAGAAACACGTACGCCTCGTCCGACCCATCCGGGAACAACTCGAACTCGCGGACGTTCTCGCCCGCCTCCAGCGCCGCTTCGAGCTGGCCGTGGTCGCCTCGGACCCAGAGCAAGAACCCGACCGGCGGTTCCGCGACGTTCCAGTTCACGATGTCCACGCGAGAGAGGTACGTGGCTTCCCGCGTGAGGAGCCGATAGACGGGCGGCAGGTACGACTCGGAGGGAGATAGCGTGATTCGAACCCGCTTCATACTCGAGGACGCGGAGCGCCACCCGATAGAACTGGCGGCTCGACCGACCCCTAAGAACCCCCCGGACGCGTTCGGCAGCACCGATTCGACGCCAGGGCGACATCCACGAGACATGCGGACGAACCTCGACGAATATGACCGGATTGCTCGCGGCGTCATCGGCATCTGGCTGGTCGCCGTCGCCGTCTCGGCGGCGCGCGCTCGCCGCAGGACGACGGCCGCGATAGCCGGCATCACCGGACTCGGGTTGCTCCAGAACGCAGTCACGGGCTACTGTGGCGGGAACCAGCTCTGTCGCATCGACACGACGACGGACGACCCCGAACAATAATCGAGCGCGGTACCCGGCCTCGACCGCCGTTCACCGCTGGGGCCCCTCGGTAGCCGTCGCCCGCTCGCGGCGCGCTTACTGTCCGTTCACTTCGAACTCGATCGCTGCGCCCTGACCGAAGCCGACGCAGAGCGTGGCGAGGCCGCTGCCGCCGCCGCGCTTGCGGAGTTCGTGGATGAGCGTCACCGGGAGGCGCGCGCCCGAGGCCCCGAGCGGGTGGCCGATGGCGATGGCGCCGCCGTTCACGTTGAAGATGTCCTCGTCGATGCCGAGTTCCTCGCGAGCGTACACGGTCTGGGATGCGAACGCCTCGTTCAGCTCCACGAGGTCGTAGTCGTCGATGTCGCGGCCGTTCCGCTCGAGGAGGCCGCGCGTCGCCGGGACCGGCCCGATACCCATCACAGTCGGGTCGACGCCCGCGACGTTGTTCATCCCGACCTCTGCGAGGATCTCGAGGTCGTGCTCCTCCGCGAACGCCTTGCTCGTGACGAGCGTCGCGGCCGCGCCGTCGCTGATCTGGCTGGAGTTCCCCGCGGTGACGTCCTCCATGAACACCGTCGGGAGGCCCTGGAGCGTCTCGAAGTCCGTGCCGGGCCGGATGCCCTCGTCCTCCGTGACGAGGCCGTCGGGCGTCTCGATCGGGACGATCTCGTCCTCGAACCGGCCCTCCTCGGTCGCCGCGGCGGCGCGCTGCTGGCTCCGGGCGGCGTAGCGGTCCTGCGCTTCGCGCGAGACGTCGTACTCGTCGGCGACCTTCTCCGCGGTCATCCCCATCTGGAGTTCGACCATGTTGTACATTTCCTGGAAGTCGGGGTGGAAGCTCCGGCCGTCCATCCCGCCCTCCATGGGGACGTTCGTCATGTGCTCGAACCCGCCCGCGACGATGCAGTCGCGGTTCCCGGCAGCGATCGCGTCGCTCGCGTTCATCACGGCGGTCATCGAGGACGCGCACCAGCGGTTGATCGTCGTCGCCGGCACGTTCTCGCCGAGGTCGCTCATGAGCGCGATGACCCGGGCCACGTTGTTGTCCTGGTGCCCGCGCTGCTGCGCGCACCCCCACATGAGGTCGTCGACGTCGTCGCCGTCGAGGTCGTTCGTCGCGAGGATCTTGTCGATGAGCGGGATCGAGAGGTCCTCGCCGCGGATATCGGAGTAGACGCCGTCCTTCTTGCCCTGCGGGGTCCGGTACGCGGCTGCGATCACGGGTGTCTGCGAGTCCATAGACGAATAGTGGGGGTGGGGCGCCATAAAACACCGCAGAACTCCGACCTCCGGGGCGCGGAGTTTACGCTGGTCCGTCGGCGACGACGTCGATGAGGACGGTCGTCGTCGTCGTCCCGGAGCGGCCCCGAGCACCGCGGAGGCTCCCGTTCGGCCCGTGAGATAGCAAAAAGCGTTTACCCCCGCACTGGGTCGAGGAGAACAATGACTGACGAGTCCTCGGAGCCCTCCGACGAGGACCCCCCGGACGACGGCGGCGATTCGGCCGACGACGACCGACTGCCCGGAGACGTCTGGCCAGACGAGACACCGGCCGCGGACGACAGTCCCACTGCGGACGACGGCTCGACACCCACCGACGATGGCTCGACGCCCGCCGACGACGGCGACGCGGACGGCGGGTTCGAGTTCGGCCCGGACACCTCGAAGGCCGGACACGAGAAGTCGGCGGGCGCGGATGCCAGTTCCGACGCCGACGCGACCGGCAGGCCCGACGCGGGCGCAGGTGCCAACGCGACCGACGGAACGCCCGCCGTCGAGGATCGCACCGAGGACGCGGACCCCGCCGAGGACGCTGACGACGCCGAGTCTGGCGTCGGCGAGCAAGCCGATCGCGACGACCGCGACGGCCGCGACGGCTGGCTGCTGTCGGCGGCGAACCGCGCGTCGCCGTTCCCGGACACGTCGCGGTCGGCGCTGTACTCGCTCATCGCGATGACGATCGCGGGCCTCGCTTTGCGGTTCGTCACCCTCGGTGCGCGCGTCGCGCACCAGGACGAGGGCCGGGTCGGGTACTGGATCATCCGCTACCTCGAATCCGGCGTCTGGGAGTACCGCGCCATCGTCCACGGCCCGTTCCTCTTCCACGTCAACAAGTACGTGTTCGAGTTCCTCGGGCCGTCGGACGTGACCGCGCGACTCGTCGTCGCCGTCATCGGCGGTCTCCTGCCGCTGACGGCGTGGCTGTTCCGCGAGCACCTCCGGGACACCGAGATCGTCGCGCTCGGTCTCCTGCTCGCGCTCAACCCCGTGCTCGTGTACTACTCGCGGTTCATGCGCAACGACGTGCCGCTGGCGGCGTTCATGCTGCTCGCGGTCGGTGCCGCCGTCAGGTACTACGACACCGGCAAGCACCGGTACGTGTTCGCGGCCGTCGGCGCGTTCGCGCTCGGGATGACGACGAAGGAGAACGGCCTGCTGTACGCGGCGTGCTGGCTCGGTGCCGCCGTCCTCCTGCTGGACCATCGGTTGTTCGTCGCGAACCACGGCGACGGTCGGGGGCCGTTCCGGACCGCGGTCGCGTACGTCGGCTGGCTCCTCCCCGTTCGCGTCCGCCGGATCCCGACCGCGCTCCGCGGCGTCTGGAGCGACGATGCGTCGCGGCCAGACGGCGGCGACCGCGACCACGAGCCCAACCGCGAGCCAGACCGCGAGCCCGACCACGACCGCGCTGCGACGGGCCGACTCTGGTTCGCCGTCGACTGGCGGAGCGTCCTCGTGAGCGTCGGCGCCGTCCTCGAGTTCTTCGCGATCATCGTGTTCTTCTACGCGCCCCGCGGCGGCGGCTACCTCAAGCCCGGCGGTGGCGGGCCGCCGAGTCGCGGCGAGGAAACGACGGACGCGATGGGGCTGTACTCGTCGCTCGGCGACCTCGGCCAAGGGGACCCCACGCAGTTCCTCGCGGTCGTCGAGGAGGCGACCGTCGGGAGCTGGGAGGAGTTCACGCGCATCTGGGGCGGCCACGAGCACTCCTACACCGCGTTCCTCCAGCACTACGTGGAGGTGATGATCGCGGGCGCACTCGTCGTCTCCGCGTTCGCCGTCGTCGGCTTCCTCGTCGACCGCTACGGCGACGGCGGGCCGCGTGACCTCGTCGCGCTCGCGTCCTACTGGGGATTCGTGAGCGTCCTCGGGTACCCGATCGCGACCGACATCCAGGCCGGGTGGGCGACCGCGCACGCGATCGTCCCGCTCGCCATCCCCGCGGCCGTCGGGCTCGCCATCCTCTTCCGGTGGGGGATCGACTCGTACACGCTCGACGACGGCGTCGGCGTGGCGATCGCGGCCGTACTCCTCCTATGCGTGTTCGGCTGGATGGGGTTCGCGGTCGCCGACCAAGTGTACGTGAACCCGCAGGACCCCGACAATACGATCATCCAGTACGCGCAGCCGTCGACGGACGCGAAACCGACGCTCGAGCGCGTCCGCCAGCTCGGCCTGGAGCGGGGTGGGCCGGGCGACGTCGACGCGCTGTTCTGGGGTGACGGGTTCGCGATAGGGAACGAGAGCCAACTCGCGCAGCCGCCGGCTCCCAACCCGTACTACGACAGGCGGACGTGGATGTGGTACATGGAGATGTACCAGTACGACGCGAACCAGTCCGGCCAGCACTTCGTGTATTCGGACACGGACGACGCGTCGGTGCTAAACGACACGAAGCCGCCGGTCGTGGTGACGCTCGGCCAGAACGAGGGACCGAGGTACCCGGAGGACGGCGGACAGCGCCTCCACGAGTGGTTGGTCGCGAACGGCTACGAGCGCGTGAGTCACCAGCGGTACGGCGACAGCCCGGACGAGGAGTACTCGCGCCCGATCCTGTTCTACCTCCGCGTGGACCCCGACGAGTCGACGTCGTCGGGGCCGCGGGACCGACCACCGATCGGAACGGCGGATGCGACGAACGCCTCCTCGAACTCGACGCCCACGAGCGTCCCCGTCTCGAACCCGACGCCCGCGAGCGTCTACGCCCCGAACGCGCCGTCCGCGAGCGCCCAGGTATCGAACCTGGCGCCCGCGAGCGGTCACGTTTCGAACGCGCTCGCCGGGACGGTTCGACGGTCTTAAACGGTTCCCAGTCCTACCTCGCGGGGAATGAGCAACGCGGCGCTCTCGGTCGTCGAACTGTTGTTGACGGCGCACGTCTACAACGAGGAACGGTCGCTGGACGAGAACGACTTGCCGCCGCGGTACCGGCGTGTCTTCTATAGCGACGGGGAAGTCAAACGCCCCGTGTCGGTCACGAACGCGACGGCGCGCGCCGCCGCGAGCACGGATCATCCGTGGGACGCCATCTCCGGGCTGATGTTCACGGAGCGCGACGAGTTCTCGGGCTCGATCTCGCTCGCGGACGTGGACATGGCCGTGGACTGGTACGCCGAGCGCGCCGACGACGAGCGCGTGCACACGAACCCCGTGCTTGCGTTCGCGTACGGCGAGGACGGGGCGTTCGACGTGGACGCGTTCGAGGGCGTGGACTACGAGTCCGCGCGCGAGGCGAACCGCCCGATCCAGGCGGACCGCGTGTGGATCGACTCGCTGCTCGACGAGTACTTCGACTCGGACGACGAGGACGAGGAGGACATGCTCGACCTCGTGGACATCCGCGCGCCCGAGGAGATCGACATGACGCTCGACGACCTCGTGCTCACCGAGGAGCAAGAAGAGGAGATCCAGAAGGTCGTGAAGGCGATTGAGCACCGCGACTACCTCGCGCGAATCGGCCTGCGCGAGATCGGGAAGCTCCTGTTCGTCGGACCGCCGGGGACGGGGAAGACGAGCACGGCGAGGGGGCTCGCGCACTCGCTTGACCTCCCGTTCGTGGAGGTGAAGCTCTCGATGATCACGAGCCAGTACCTCGGGGAGACGGCGAAGAACGTCGAGAAGACGTTCGAGGTCGCGAAGCGCCTGTCGCCCTGTATCCTGTTCATGGACGAGTTCGACTTCGTCGCGAAGACCCGCGGCGGGGACGAGCACGCGGCGATCAAGCGCGCGGTGAACACGCTCCTGAAGAGCATCGACGACATGTCGCTGATCGACGACGACGTGCTCCTGATCGGGGCGACGAACCACCCGGACGACCTGGATTCGGCGGCGTGGCGGCGGTTCGACGAGATCGTGAACTTCCCGAAGCCCGACCGCGGGATGCGGTCGGACATCCTCCGGCTCATCACGCACGCGATGGACATCGACGAGTTCGAGCCGGACGCGATCGCGGACATCACGGAGGGCCTCACGGGGAGCGACCTCCGGCTCGTGATGCGGGAGGCGGTCCTGTCGGCGTTGACGGAGGAGCGGACGACGCTCACCCAGCAGGACCTCGTGGACGCGGTCGAGGAGTTCGAGGAACGCGACAACCTGAAGAACCTCGACATGATGGACGGCGACGGCGACGCCCTCATCGCGGGCGGCACGCCGGGCGCGACCGACGGCGGCCACGACCACGACCACGGCGACGGCCACGACCACGCCGACGGCCACGACCACGCCGACGACGACTGAGGGCGGTTGGTGGGGCGGCGTGCGTCGTCGTCGGCTCGTGGCGCTACGTCTTTCCGGCCGCGTCCTGTAGGACTGCGTGATGCAGGTCACGTTGCTCGGGACGGGCGATACGACGGGGACGCCGACGCCGGGGTGTGGGTGCGAGACGTGCCGCGACGCCGTCGAGCGCGGGATCGAGCGCACGCGGTTCTCCGTGCACGTCCACAATCCCCGTACGGGGGAGTCGTTGCTCGTGGACGCGAGCCCGGACTTCCGCTATCAGTTCCTGAAGAACGACGTCGAACTCCCGGACACCGCCGTCATCTCGCACGTGCACTTCGACCACCTCGACGGCCTCGGGAACGCGTACCGGCTCCTCGACGACCTCGACGTGTACGCGGCCGACGAGACGGACCCCGCGCTCGGGGAGTCGGTCGCGGAGACGGTGTCGCGGAAGTACGACTACCTCGACGCCGTGACGGTTCACGCGACGGCGCCGTTCGAGACGGTCGAGACGTGCGGGTTCGAGGTGACGCTCGTCCCCGTCGACCACCCGCCGTTGCTGTGTTACGGGCTCGTCGTCGAGGACCCGGCGACGGGCGCGAAGCTCGCGCTCTCTGGCGACACGAGCTACGGCGTTCCCGAACGCTCCCGGGACGTGCTCGCGGACCCGGACCTCCTGCTCGCGGACGGCATCGTCCCGGCGTCGCTCTGCGAGCACCACCCGCTCGGCGGGAAGCACGAGGACGCCGACGGCGTCCCGCGGACGTTCGGCACGAAGCACATGACGAAGGAGGGCGCGCTCGCGCTCGGCGAGGACCTCGACGCCGGCGAGACGCGGGTCGTGCACGCCGCGCACTTCTACCCGGCCGACGAGGCGTTCGCGGATCCGATCGCGGTCGACGGCGAAACGTTCGAACTCTGAGTCGCGCTCGAGACCCCGACCGCGTTCAGGCGCCGCGGCGCCGGTAGGCGATGCCGGCGGCGACCGCGAGAATCGCGAGGACGGCGCCGACGAAGGGGACGGGGCCGAGGGCGTCCGAGCCGACCCCGGAGTCACTCCCGTCCTCGCTGTCGTCGCCCGCGCCGTCCGTGCCGTCGCTCCCGTCGTCGTTCCCGCCGAAGAGGTCGCCCACGATACCGCCGTCGCCGTCGTCGCCGAGGTCCTCGAACGCGGTCGCGTTCTCGATGTGCGCGACGCACTCCTCCTGACGGGTCGCGTCGAAGTCCGCGTCGCCGTGGAGGGTCGCGTTCCCGGTCGCGTTCTGGTCGGCGATGGTGGGGCCACCGGCCTCGTCGCCGTACTCGACGCGTTCGACGTCGTAGACGAGCCACGGCGTGTACACCTCCCAGACGACCTCGCCCTCGGGCGTCACCTCGAGGACGCGGTTGTTGCTGGAGTCGCCGACGAGCGTGTTCCCGTTCGGGAGGCGGTCGGCGTCCCGCGGCCACGAGAGCGACGACCGGTTCCCGACGCGCCACGTGCGCTCCCAGTCGCCGTCGCGGCGCGCGTACTCGACGACGCGATTGTTCTCCGAGTCGGCGACGAGCACCGTCGGCGTGCCGTTCTCGCTCTCGTAGTAGACGGGGTTGTGCTGTTTCAGCATGACGTCGTCGCTGTTCGGTTCGCCGAGCTCCCACTCGACCTCGCCGCTGGTGCGGTTCACCATGACGACCATGTCGAAGTTCCGGGGGCTGGCGAGGTAGTGCGTGTCGTTGACGGCGTCGACGTCGTTCACGTGCGTCCAGTCGTGACTGTAGTTCCCGCCGATGTCCGCATCGCGGTCGTAGTGGTCGCGGAACTGCCACTGCCACGTGATCTCGTCGCTCGTGCGGTTGTAGACGAGGAGGCGGTCGCGGTTCCCGGAGACGTTCTGCGTGGCGCGCATGTTCGCGACGAGTATCTCCTCGTCGCTGAGGAGGTCGGCGTCGTGCGTGTCGACGAACGGCGCGGTCTCGCTCCAGACGGTCTCGCCCGTCTCGGGGTCGAGCTTGTAGAACAGCGTCTGGCCGGGCTTGTCTCCCGGACGGGACTGCGTGGCGGTGACGAACAGCGTGCCGTCCTCGAGCGGGTCGACGTCGTACGACCACGTCACGCCGTCGCGCTGGTGCACCCACTCGATCTGGCCGCGGGGGCCGAGCGCGACGAGTCGCGCCGTGCGCTTCCCGCCGTCGTCGCCGAAGCGCATCCCCTGGACGCTGACGACCGTGATGCCCTCGGCGGGACTGCTCATGGTGCCGACGCAGGGGTTCGCTGGGTCGTCCGGGGCAGCGCTGGTGGCGGCGGCGCTCCCGGGGGGCGCCGTCGCGGCGACGACGGGGGCGGCCACGCAGAGACAGCACAGGACGACGAGGACGGGACGATGTCGCATACACACGTTCGGTTTCCGTGAGAGGGTATCAGTCTTGTCCACTGTCCGGTATGCGCCGGGCACCGACATTGTGACTCGAATAATGAAAAAAACAAACCGTGTAAAATCTGTTGGTGCTTAAACGGTTCAGGCCCCTTGGTACCTCCATGAAAGGAGGAAGACAACGGGACGACCTCGGACGGGCGCTCGAAGCACTCTCTAGTCAGGAACGCCGTTACCTCCTGCGTGCGGTCGTGGAGGCCGACCCGGACGACTGGGTCGCCGTCGAGGACGCTCTCGCGGACGACGGTCTCGCATCGAACGAATTGGTCGGCGACGGGGGGAGGACCTCTTCGACCGCACCGACCGTCGCCGACGAGGAGCCGTTGCTCGTCCGCGCCCACCATCAGCACTTGCCGTACCTCGTCGACAGAGGGTACGTTCGCTGGGACGACGCCGAGGGACGGGTACGCCGCGGCCCCGACTTCGAGGAGGTCGCCCCCGTCCTCGCGTTACTGGACGGGTGCCACGAGCAGTAGCAGACCGCATGCGACTGACCGGGTCCCGTTTCTGATTCTCGACCGCTAGCGACGGCGTCCTCTTCAGGGGTCCGCGGGGTCACTGGCGGGGAGCAGGCCCTGCGCCATCAGGCGACGCGAGATGACGACGAGGCCGTTCCCGAACCCCGTCCCGAAGACGGCGTGCTCCTCGCCGGACTCCGGCACGAGCGTGCTCACGAGGATCGCGCCGCGGTCGACGAGCAGCAACCGCCCGATTGCGGTCTCCGCGGCCTCCGCGTCGACCGCGTGCAGCCACTCCAGGCCGGAGACGAACGTCTCCGCGCGAGGCAACCGGTCCGCGACCGCCTGCTCGACCTCGTGAGAGACGGCGCCGATGATCACGTCGACGTCGTCGTCGAGTTCCGTGAGCGTCGCCACGAGCTCGGTCGTCAGGACCGACTCGTCGCCGACGACGAGCACGACCTCGTCTCTCGCGTCCACCAGGAGCCGTTCGGTCCGCGACGCGATCGCCCCCGAGCCGCTCAGCGACCACACCTCCTGGACGGGGTCGTCCTTGTCGTCGGCCTCGATCTGCTCGACGTTCCCGAGTGCGTCCGCGAGCCGCTGGACGCGGGACTCGTAGCGGTCCCGGAGCGTCTCCATGGCCTCCTCGAGCGACACCGCACGGAACTCTTGGGGACTCTTGTGCTGGACCTCGACCAGCCCCTGGGCCTCCAGGACACGGATGGCGTCGTAGACGCGCGTCCGTGGCACCTCCGTGATCTCACTCAATTGCTTCGCTGTACCCCGCGGAAGACGTGCGAGGCCCGCAAAGCACTTCGCCTCGTATTCCTTCAATCCGAGCTCTTGGAGAACGTCGACCGCCTCCTCGAGTGCATCGTTCGTACTCATGTGTCCCAACCTGCTGCCCGGGCGAACCCGGGAGTTCAACTAGAGTCGCACCCGGAGACGGATAGACGTTGTTACTGGGTGTGGCGGTCGCAGTGACGGCCATGTGCGACGCCGTCCGCGGTCGGCGCGCTAACCGTCCGATCGCTCCCGACTGCGAGTTCTGTCACGTTCTCAGCTACACTCGAACCTGATGCCGCCGCTCGTCGTCTCGCGACCTCTCGGGCCCATCGGGCGAGTAACTCAGATAATCACACAACGACTATACGGCTCGGGGTCTGAGGAGGTATCGGCGCGCTTCATCTCTCGTGTCCCAACCACGAACCGTAGCGCGCCAGCGCGGTCGCACTTCGCGGCCGCACTTCGTGGCACGCTCCAGAGCACCGCGTCGGGTCCCTACACTGTCACAAACGGAGTCACAACAACTTTCACCCCCTCGAAGAAAGGCAGTCTATGGACAGTGAGCGAGACAGCCACGCTCCCCCGGACGATATCGCACGTGACGCGATCCGGGAGACGTTCGACTGGTCGGAGACCGACCCGTCGAACGCCGTCGTCAAACTGGTGGCAGCGGACCTGAACCGCGACCCGCTGGATATCGAATCCCTCTACGAGCGCGTCGACCCCGACGCACTCGACGCGATCGTCACCACGACCGGGACGGACACGGACCGCTCGACCGTAACCGTCTCGTTCACGTACGCCGACCGGTTCGTGACCGTCGACGCGACCGGCACCGTCGTCGTCCGACCCGTCGACGTCGGATAGCTAGCAGTCGAACCCATCGATACCAACGAGTGACTCGCGGCCGCCTGGCCGTCGTGACGACCTCCCCCAAGAGTCGCCCGTATCGCCCGCACCCGACCGCGCCAGTCCCTGACACGGTGGAACACACTTCCGATACGATTTTCCCCGGGGATTTCGAACCCTCGGGCAAGAATGCTCAGCCGCCAGTACGTGCGCGAGAACCCCGACGTGGTCCGGGACGCCGTCGACCGGAAGGGCGTCACGGACGTCGACGTGGACGAGATACTCGAGATCGACGAGGAGTGGCGCGAGTTGAAAGCGAAGGGCGACGACCTCCGCCACCAGCGCAACGAGGTCAGTCGCTCCATCGGCGAACTCAAACAGGAAGGCAAGGACGAGGAGGCCGAGGAGGCCATCGAGCGCTCGCAGGAACTCAAGGAGGAACTGGAGGACGTCGAGGCGCGCGCGGACGAACTGGAGACGGAACTCCACGAACGCCTGCTCGAGGTCCCGAACGTCCCCCACGAGAGCGTGCCGACCGGCGCGGACGAGAGCGACAACGTCGAGAACTACCGCTGGGGGTTCGACGACCTGCGGGACCTCCCCGAGACCGTCGTCCCGCACTACGACCTCGGCGAGGACCTGGACGTCCTGGACTTCGAGCGCGGCGCGAAGGTGTCGGGCGGCGGGTTCCAGTTCGTGAAGGGCGACGGGGCGCGCCTGGAGCTGGCGCTCGTCCAGTTCATGCTCGACGTCCACCGCGAGCAGGGCTACACGGACGTCCTGCCGCCGATCCCCGTGAACTCGGCGTCGATGCGCGGCACGGGCCAGCTCCCGAAGTTCGACGAAGACGCGTACCGCGTCGAAGCGCGCCAGGACGACGCGTACGACGACGACGACCTGTGGCTGCTCCCGACCGCGGAGGTGCCGGTGACGAACATGCACCGCGACGAGATCCTGCTCGACGACGACCTGCCGCTGAAGTACCAGGCGTACTCGCCGAACTTCCGCCGGGAGGCCGGCGAGCACGGCACGGAGACGCGCGGGTACGTCCGCGTCCACCAGTTCAACAAGGTCGAGCTCGTGAACTTCGTGCGGCCCGAGGAGAGCTACGACCGACTCGAGGGCCTGCTCGACGAGGCGACGGCGATCCTCGAGCGCCTCGGTCTCCCCTACCGCGTCCTCGACATGTGCACGGGCGACATGGGGTTCACGCAAGCGAAGAAGTACGACGTCGAAGTGTGGGCGCCCGGCGACGACATGGCCGACGGCCCCGAGGAGGGCGGTCGCTGGCTGGAGGTCTCGAGCGTCTCGAACTTCGAGGAGTTCCAGGCGCGCCGCGCGGGCATCCAGTACCGGCCCGAGCGCCACGAGTCGGCGGAGTACTGCCACACCCTGAACGGATCGGGCGTGGCGCTGCCGCGCGTGATGGTCGCGATCATGGAGTACTACCAGAACGACGACGGCACCGTCGACGTCCCGGAACCGCTACGGGAGTACATGGGCGGCCTCGAGGTCATCGAGGGCCACTCGCCGGTCGGCGAGAGCGCACTCGGCGCTGGCGACAGAGAGTAGGGGGGTCGCGCCGCAGGCGCGACCGCACACGGTCATCCTCTGTTGAGCGGTGCGGCGGAGGGCTCGCGCCGCAGGCGCGACCGAACACGGTCGCTTCCGCTCTCCGCGGAATGCGGAGGCTGAGGATAGCACTCGAGCGAGATGCGCCGTCAGGAACCGCGCCACTTGTGGCCGCACTCGATGCAGGTGAACAGTCGGACTTCGTAGGAGCCGCCCGGTTTCGGCATCATCTCGTAGTAGGCCCGGTCGCTGTCGCAGTCGTCCGCCGGACAGGACTCCTGCATCGTCTCGGTGGAGCCCTGGGTCGCGTCGGCCACGGCTGGTGCTCCGTCGTCCCGCTGTCCATCCCGGGTCGCCATCGCCACTTCCGCTTGCGAGTCCCGCGCCGCCTCGTTCTCACAGGATCGACACACCCACGTGTCGCCCTCCGTGTGCATCAACGAACCACACTCGTCACAGAACTGCATGTGCAGCAGGAATACGCGGTTACCGGGTATATGCGTTAACTTTCGATCCGTCGTGGATTGCGGGCACCTGCTGGATGTCCGGTGCGATCGGTGGCTCCTGTCGGTGCTGGCGGCGTTCGTCACGGGGCTCGTGGTCGATGGGGCGTCGAGCGCCGTTGCCAGGGTGGGATGTGTCGCTGGCACAACCGCGCGTTCGTCGGTTCTCCGCGGTCAGCGCGTGTACGTGTCGAGGGCGACGATGCGGTCGGCGAGGACGTCGAAGACGTCGACGAAGCGGACGACGACGTCGCCGTCGGCCGTCTCGACGCTGCCGCGGGCGAGGACGGTCTCGGCTTCGTCGCCGGCGGTCGGCGTCCAAGCGTCGGCGGCGCCGGTGTCGTCGGCGCCGGCGTCCCCGACGCTGCGGCCAGCCGCTGGCGTACGGACGTCGGCAGATGTCTCGGGGTCGTCGCGGACGAATACGCCGTCGAGGACGTGGTCGGTGTCCTGGTGCGGGCGGTCCTCGGTGACGAACGAGAGGAACGCCTCGCGGTCGTCGAACGTGCGGTCGGGCCGGCGCTGGGTGAACCCCGGCGCGAGCACGTTCCGAAGGTCGTCGTACCGCTCGTCGTCGAGGGTCGCGTAGTACGCGCGAACCGTCGCCTGCGCATCCATGCTTGCAGCGTTCTCGCCGGCGATTGAAAAGTACTCCGTGCGGCGTGGTCGACGACGAGGGGATGTCGTCTGGGGAGTCCGTCGGTCAATTATTACGCCACGGGGAGTTCGTCGGGGTCGACGAGTTCGCCGACCTGGCGCGCGGACTCGTGGGGTCGCTGTGCGTCCTCGTGGTACTCGTCGGCGAGGCCGTCCTTGCCCTCGGCGCGGTGCTCGGCGGCGCTCGCGAACCACGCAGCGGCCTGCCTGAAGTCGTCGCTCGCGTTCCGCGCTTCCGTCGCGATCTCGTGGACGCGCTCGGTCTCGGCGAACCGGCGCGCGGAGTCGAACGCGCCGGCGGCGGTGTCGAAGTACGCGACGGCCTCCTCGAACGCCGCCGCGGCGTCCATCCAGCCAGAGCGGTCGTACGCGCCGAGTGCGTTCTCGAACTCCGAGCGCCCGTACGTGTAGTGCTGGTAGCCCCGGCCGTAGCGTTCCGCGGCCGTGCGGTCGTCCTGGACGCCGTCGATCGCGTTCCGGACCGCGTCGAGGTCGGGCTGGACGCGCGGGTCCTCGGTGCTCCAGGCGTACGCGATGCGGCCGCGGTCGTCGACGACGAACAGCGCGCGCTTCGGGACGCGCAGGTGGCCGTCGAGTTCCGGGTGGAGGACGCCGTACTCTTCGGCGACCTCGCCGACGGAGTCCGTCAGGAGCGGGTACTCGAGCGCGTTCGCCTCGGCGAACGCGCGATGGCTGTGCACGGAGTCCCCGGAGATCCCGAGGATGGTGACGTCCTCCATGAGCGTCAGGAGGTCGATGTCGCGGAGACTGCAGAGTTCCTCGGTGCAGCCCGGACTGAAGTCCATGGGGTAGAACGCGACGACGACGACGTCCTCGCCGACGTAGTCGTCGAGCGCGAACTCGCCGATCTCGCCGTCGTGGTAGCCGGGGAGCGCGAACGCGGGCGCCTCCCGTCCCTCGGTGAGCATTGCCCGGCGATAAGTCGGGGGTGCACTTAGGTGGAATGCCCGACGGACCGCTGGTGAACTCGATTTTAGGGAACGGTTTTGACCGACGCGCACGAATCACGTGGTATGGCAACGTCCGACGACGCGGGCGACGACGGCTTCGTTCGAGCGACGAGTCTCGCGACCCTTCGCGAGGCGGGCCGCGAACTGCTGACGGCGCGCGGTCGCGCGATCGCCGTGTTCCACCACGAAGGACAGGTGCGCGCTGTCGACAACCGCTGCCCACACATGGGGTTCCCGCTTTCTGAGGGGAGCGTGGAGGACGGCGTCCTGACGTGTCACTGGCATCACGCGCGCTTCGAGCTCTCCTGCGGGGACACGTTCGACCCGTGGGCGGACGACGTCCGGACGTACCCGACGGAGGTTCGGGACGGCGACGTCTACGTTCACCCGGACCCGCCGCGGGACCGCGACCCGGCGACGCACTGGCGCGAGCGCCTCGACACCGGACTCGAGGAGAACCTCCGGCTCGTGGTCGCGAAGAGCGTCGTCGGGCTCGCGAACGCGGACGTGCCGGCGGTCGACGTCGCCGAGCGCGGCGTCGCGTTCGGAACGCGCTATCGCGCCGACGGCTGGAGTTCCGGGCTCACGATCCTCGCTGCGATGACGAACGCGCTCGACGTCCTCGACGAGGCGGACCGCAAGCGTGCACTCTACACCGGCCTGCGGCACGTGGCGAGCGACTGCGCGGGCGAGGCGCCGCGGTTCGACCAGCCCGCGTTCGACGTCGACGACGTCTCCGCCGAGCGCCTCGCGGAGTGGTTCCGGGAGACCGTCGAGGTCAGAGATAGCGACGGCGCGGAACGCGTCCTGCGGACCGCGGTCGCGACCTGCGACCAGGAGGACGTCGAGCGGATGCTGTACGCGGCGGCGACCGACCACGCCTACCTCGATTCGGGGCACTCGTTCGACATGACGAACAAGGCCGTGGAGACCCTCGACCGGCTGGATTGGCCGGGCGCGAGCGACGGAACGCTGGAGCGCGATGACGAGGCGCCCGAGGGTCGCGCGGACGCGGCGGACGTGCTCGCGAGCCTCGTCACGCGATTCACGGACGCCGAGCGCGCGGAGGAGGGCTCGGAGTGGCGCCAGCCCGAGGACCTCGCGGCGATGCGCGAGTCGTTCGTCGACGACCTGCCAGCGCTCGCGGCGGGCGAACGCGACCCGGGCTGGACGCCGCCGAACGAGTTCCAGGAGGACCTGCTCGGCGACGACCCACACGCGGTCGCGGACGCGCTCAGGGAAGCGATTCGGGCCGGGGCGACCGTCGAGGCGCTCGCGCACGAGGTGGCGAGCGCGGCGGCGACCAGGGTCGCGCGGTTCGGGACGACGAACGAGTTCGGCGACTGGAACACCGTCCATCACACGTTCACGTACGCGAACGCCGTTCAGCAGGCCGCCGGGCGCGTCGAGCCGACCGAACTCTACCGTGGCGTGCTCGACGGCGCGTTCTCGGTGTACCTCGACCGGTTCCTGAACAGTCCACCCGCGGAGATCCCGGACCCCGCCAGCGGCGACGTCGCGGTCGAGACCGTCGACGCGCACCGCGACGCGTTGCGGGACGCGTTCGACCGCGAGGGTTCGGTGAACGACGCCGGCCGGCACGCCGCCGCCCTGCTCGTGGTCGCCGATAGCCCCCGACCGCTGTGGTCGACCCTCGGCGCTGCGCTCCTTCGCGAGGACGCCGGCTTCCATACGCTCCAGGCGTACGAGGCCGCGCTCGCGCAGTTCCGCGCCGTCCGCGAGCGCGCGCCCGACGCCCCCGACGGACTGCCGAGCGAACGCGAGCGCGTCGCCGCCGTCGCCGCCGCGCGCTACCTCGCCGCGCACAGCCCCACGCGCCGCGAGGCCGAACAGACGTTCACGATCGCCAGCCGCCTGCTCCGCGGCGAGAGCGTTCACGGCGACTGACGGCGAGGACGGTCGCGGTCGGCACTCGCTGGCACGACCGAGCGCGACGCCGGGGCAACCTACTTGCCTCGTGCGGAACTACGACCATATATGTCGATGGAACGCGTGAATCCGGCGACGGGCGAGACCTTCGATACGGTCGAGACGCACACGGACGCTGAGGTCGACGAGTTCCTCGAGGCCGCCCACGAGCGGTACCTGTCGTGGCGCGACGTCGAGCTGCACGAGCGCTGCGAGCTCATGGCGAACGCCGCCGACGTCCTTCGGGAGAACGTCGAGGAGTACGCGCAGATAATGACCCAGGAGATGGGCAAGCCGATCGCGAGCGCGCGGAGCGAGGTCGAGAAGTGCGCGTGGGTGTGCGAGCACTACGCCGAGCACGCGGGGTCGTACCTCCAGGACGAGACGCTCCCGAGCCCGCCGGAGGCGGAGGCGAAGGTCGTCCACCAGCCCCTGGGCGTCGTGCTGGCGGTGATGCCGTGGAACTACCCGTTCTGGCAGGTGTTCCGGTTCGCGGCGCCGAACCTCGTCGCGGGGAACGTCGGCGTCCTGAAGCACGCGTCGAACGCCCCGGGGTGCGCGATGGCGATCGCGGAGGTGTTCGCGGAGGCCGGGTTCCCCGAGGACTGCTTCCAGACCCTCCTCGTCGGGGGGTCGAAGGTGGAGCGAGTGATCGAGGACGAGCGCGTTCGGGCGGTGACGCTCACGGGCAGCGAGCGCGCGGGGCGCGCGGTCGCCGAGACCGCCGGGAAGGAGCTGAAGAAGACCGTGCTCGAACTCGGTGGCGCGGACCCGTTCGTGGTGCTCGACGACGCGGACGTCGACGCGGCCGTCGAGACCGGCGTGCGGGCGCGACTCTTGAACTCCGGGCAGTCCTGTATCGCCGCGAAGCGGTTCGTCGTCCACGACGCGGTGTACGACGAGTTCGTGGAGCAGTTCGTCGACGAGATGGAAGCCCAGACGGTCGGCGACCCGACCGACGAGGCGACCGACGTCGGCCCGCAGGCGCGCGAGGACCTCATGGAGGACCTCCACGACCAGGTGCAGCGGAGCGTGCGCGACGGGGCGACCGTCGAATGTGGCGGCGAACCCATGGAGGGCGACGGCTACTTCTACCCGCCGACGGTGCTGACGGACGTCCCGCCGGACGCCGCCGCGGCCTGCGAGGAGACGTTCGGCCCGGTCGCGGCCGTGTTCCGCGTCGACAGCGAGCGCGACGCGATCGACCTCGCGAACGACTCGACGCTCGGCCTCGGCGCCTCCATCTGGACCGAGGACCTGGAGCGCGGCGAGCGCGTCGCCCGCGAGATCGAGGCGGGCTGTACGTTCGTGAACGAACTCACGAAGTCCGACCCGCGCGTCCCCTTCGGCGGCATCAAGGACTCCGGGTACGGGCGCGAGCTCGCCCGGCACGGCATCACTGAGTTCGTGAACGAGAAGACGGTGTGGGTGCAGGACGCTCAGTAGGCACGACCCCGACCTCTCGAGGAGAAGATACTTTTCCGGGGTGGTCGAAGCGCATGCGTTGCCATCGAGCCCTCCCCACTCCAGTACGACGAACGAATCGTCGCGGCGATCGACGTCCAGACGCGGCGTCCTCGCCGCCAGTGCGAGCGCCGCGGTCGCCGCCCTCGCCGGCTGCCTCGGCGGTGACGGACCAGCCGTGAGCGCGTCGGCGTGGCCCATGCAGGGCTACGACGCCGGCCGCACGAACCATCGAGCGGACGCCAGTCCACCGACCGACGACGTCGAGACGGCGTTCCGGACGCCGCTCGAATCGCCAACCCTCGGCGGTGCACAGCCGGTGTGTTACGACGGCGCGATCCTCGTCCCGGACGGCGAGGTGACCGTCGTCGACCGCGGCGACGGGACCGTCCGGGGTCGGATCGACGACGGCGGTCGCGGCCTCGCACTCGCCGCCGCCGACGGCTACCGGACGCCGACGCTCGTCGCCGGCGACACGACGGGCGTCGACGCGTACGACGCCACCGGTGGCGTCGACTCGCCGGTCGGCGGCCGGATCGCCGCGCGCTGGTCGTACCCGCTGGGGTCCGACGGGTCGACGTGGTACCCGATGCCGCCGGCGCTCGACGTCGGCGCGACGCCGGTCGGTCGCGACGGCGTCGTCTATCACCACTCCGAACGCGACGGCGTCGTCGCGCGGGACGCGTCCAGCGGCCGCGAGCGCTGGCGGAGCGGGAACGCGGTCGGGACGCGGTGGTTCGCGGTCGACGAGCACGTGTACGTCGCCGAGTACGGTGGGCCCGTCGTCGCGCTCGATCGCGAGGACGGGTCGCGCGTCTGGACGCACGACCCGGACGCCGACGGCGTGCGCTGGGGTGGCGTCGCGGCCGCCGACGGCACCGTGTACGCGAACGACGGCCGTGGCGTCACCGCGCTCGACGCGACCAGCGGCGGAGCGGTTCGCTGGCGGTCGGCGGAGGGGGACCAACACCTCGACACCTGCGTCCCGACCGTGACCGACGACCGCGTCGTCGTCCCGGGGTCGGACGTCGTCGTCGGGTTCGATCGCGAGACCGGCACGCCAGCGTGGCGGCGAGCGATCGCTCCCTCGCGGCCCCCCCACCTCACCGCCGCTGGCGACCTCCTGCTGGTGCCTCGCGTCGGCTACGGACTCGTGGCGCTCGACGCGACGACCGGCCGGACGGCGTGGGAGTACCTGAGCGAACGACCGGCGCCGTTCGGGATGCCAGTCGTCGCAGACGGGCGCGCGTACGTGTCGACCGGCGAGGCGCTCGTCTGCCTGGAGGGGTCGCGATGACGCTCACGGAGGCGGTTCGCGAGCAACGCGAACGCGACCAGCGCGACCAGCGCGACCAGCGAAAGCAGCGGAATCAGCGAAAGCAGCGGTGCGAGTCGTCCCGCGGCGACGGGGACGCCGAGACGGCGTCGGCGCGCGTGCCGGAGCCGTCGAAGCCCGTGCGGCGCGCGATCGACGGCGTCTCCCGCGACCCCCGGCACGCGCTCGCGTTCGCGGTCGCGGCGGTCGTGGTTGCGCTCGCGGACGTCGCACGCATCCTCGATCCGGTCGGGAACGCCGTCCCGGACGTCGTCGGCGCGCAGGTGTCGTTCTCGCCGATGGCGTTCCCGAGCGGGACGCGGGTCGCGTCCCTTGAACCGGGCGCGCTCGTCGGCCTGGAACTCCCGTGGCTCGTCGTCGCGCTCGCGCTCGCTGCGGTCGGACCGATCGCGGCTGGCGCGGCGACGGCGTGGACGGTCGCGTACGTCGTCGACGGCGCGTTCACCGTCGAGCGCGCGGCCTCGACCGCGGCGTACGCGGTCGCGGTCGCTATCGGCCTGCAGGTCGCGTCAGTCGCGGTCGCGCTCGTCCCGGCCACGACGCTCCCGGTCGCGCTGGTCGGGCTCTGGCTCGCCGCTCGGCTGTTCCCCGCGCCCGCGCTCGCCGCCATCGACCGGTCGCCGCTGGGCGCCGCGAGCGAAGCGTACGCGCTCACGGCTCGCCGCTCGCCGCGGCTCGCATTATCGGTCCTCGGCGTGGGCACGCTCGGCGCCACGCTCGCGTCCATCCCGGCGATCGCCGCGGTCTCGCCCGACGACGCCCTCTTCGCCGCCGGGACCGCCGCGAGTTACGCGCTCGCGGGCACCGTCGCCGCAGTCGCGAGCGCCATCTACGCCGTCGAGGCGCGCGACGAACGGGCCGCTCGACGCACTCGTCGCGGCGACGCCCGTGGCGACGGCGAGGACGCACCGGTCGAGCGACGAAACGGAAAGTGACTTGCCCCACGACGACCGACGGGCGGGCATGACAGACGCCGACGCCGACGCCGCGTTCGCGATCCCGCGAAAGCGGATCGCGCTCGCCGCCGTCTTCCTCGTCATCGTCGTCGCCGTGGAACTCGCGAACGTCACCCTGCCCGCGCTCGGGCTGCCGACCGAGTTCGACGTCCAGGCGGCGGTCGTCGGGACGTTCATCGTCCTCTTCGGCGGCGCGCAGATCAGTCACGCGACGGACGTCGCCGCGACCGCCGAGGACGGCACCGCGGCGCGACTCCAGCGCGGCGGCGCCGTCATCGTCCTCGGCGGCCTCGTCGTCCTCGCCGTCGCCTTCCTCTGACGCGCCACGCCGGTCGCGCCACCGTCACCGACCCCCGCCTCCTCGCTCCGCTCGTGGCGATTCGCTTATTCCTGCGCGTTACGTACGTTCGGCAACGTGTTCGTCGGTCACTCGCTGTTCGCGTTCGCGCTGGTCGCTCTCGTCGCGAGCCGCGGCGCCGGCGTCGACGACCGGCGCGCGCTCGCGCTCGGCGCGATCGCCGGTGCGTTCGCGGCGGTGCCCGACGCCGACATGGCGTACGCGCTCTCGGGCGTCCTCGACCTCCTCCTCGGCGACGCGACCGCCGGTGGCGACGGCGCGTTCGCCGTCACGGGCGCGTTCTGGGCGGCGAGCACCGCCGTCCACCGGTCGATGACGCACTCGATCGTCGTCGCGCCCGTCGCCGCGCTCGGGTTCGCGCTCCTCGCCGTCCGCGGCCGGCGCGCTCGGCCAGCGGCGGTAGTGGGCGTCGGCGTCCTCGCCGCGCTCGCGGTCGCCGCCGCCACCCTCCACGGCGGCCTCGGCCTGTTCGTGTTCGTCGCGTTCGCCGTCGCCGGCGCCGTCGTCGCCACCGTCGTCCGGACGCTCACCGAGGCGTCCGCGACGACGACGTTCGCGCTCGCGGTCGCCGGCCTCGTCACGCACCCCTTCGGCGACGTGTTCACGGGCGACCCCCCGGCGCTCCTCTGGCCGCTCGACGCCGTCGTCCTCGACGCTCGCGTCGTACTCGCCGCGGACCCGACGCTACATCTGCTCGGTGCGTTCGCCGTCGAACTCGCGGTCGTCGCGGTCGCACTCCTCGTCTACGCCGACCTCACCGGTCGAGCGCTGGACGTCCGACCCCGGAGCGTCGCCGGCCTCGCGTACGGCGGCGCCGTCCTCGTCCTCCCACCGCCGACGCTCGAGGTCTCCTACCAGTTCGTGTTCACCATCCTCGCGCTCGGCGTCGTCACCGCCACGCAACCGCTCGGCCGACGCCTCCTCGGGCGCTCCGTCCTCCAGTTCCGCCAGCCCCGACTTCCGGGCGCGCCAGCGTGGCCGGGCGCCACCGCGGTCGGACGTCGCGCCGCGACCGCCGTCGACGAGGACGCCGCGCTCGCCGCGGCCACGACCGGCGTCGCCACCGTCGCCCTCGCACTCCTCGCGTACGCCACCGGCTACCTCGTCCTCGCGTGAGAACGCCCAGCGCGCAGTGACGCCGCGCTGGCGCTCAGACCAGGACCTCGACCTCGTAGCCGGCGTCGCGGATCGCGTCGATGAGTTCCTCGACGTGGTCGTGCCCGCGGGTCTCGAGGTCGATCTCGACCTCGGTGTCCGCCATCCCGATCTGGCGACTCGTCCGGTCGTGCTGGATCGCGTAAATGTTCGCCTTCTTCGCCGAGATGACGTCGAGGAGGTCCTCGAGGCTCCCCGGGCGGTCCCGGAGGACGGTCTTGATCTTCACGTAGCGGCCGGTGGCGACGAGGCCGCGCATGACGACGGTCGTGAGCGTGTTCAGGTCGATGTTCCCGCCGCACATCGCGGGGACGACCGTCTCCCCGTCCGCGAAGTCGAACTTCTCGAAGAGGAGCGCCGCCAGCGGTGCCGCGCCCGCGCCCTCGACGAGCGTCTTCCCGCGTTCGAGCACGTACGTGAGCGCCATCGCGATCTCGGGGTCGCTGACCGTGACGACCTCGTCGACGCGCTCGCGGATCACCTCGAACGGCATGTCGCCGACGCGGCGCGTCGCGATGCCGTCCGCGATCGTGTCGACGCTGTCGCGCTCGTAGATCTCGCCCTTCTGGAGGCTCTGCGCGACGCTCGACGCCCCCTCGGCCTGCACGCCGACGATGCGGACGTCCGGGTTCCGGCCCTTCACCGCGGTCGCGATTCCCGAGATGAGGCCCCCGCCGCCGATAGGGACGACGAGCGTCTCGACCTCGGGGAGGTCCTCGATTATCTCCAGGCCGATGGTGCCCTGGCCCGCCATCACCTTCTCGTCGTCGAACGCGTGCACGTACGTCCGGTCCTCCTCGCGCTCTAACTCGTGAGCCTTCTCCGCGGCGTCGTTGTAGTCCTGACCGTGGAGGACGACCTCCGCGCCGTAGCTCTGGGTGGCGTTGATCTTCGAGATGGGCGCGTACTCCGGCATCACGATCTTCGAGTCGACCCCCGATCGGCTCGCGGCGAGCGCCACCCCCTGCGCGTGGTTGCCCGCGCTCGCCGTGACGACGCCCTTCTCCTTCGCGGCCTCCGAGAGCGTCATGATGCGGTTCGTCGCCCCGCGGATCTTGAACGACCCAGTGCGCTGGAAGTTCTCCATCTTCAGGTGGACCTCCGCGCCCGTCATGTCCGAGAACGTATGCGAGTAGTCGATGGGTGTGCGTCGCGACGTCTCCCGCACCCGCTCGATGGCCGCCTCCACGTCCGCGAGTTCTATCATGCCCCGAGGTTCCGGGGCCGTCCGCTAATCGTTTTCGCCGTCGCCCGAACTGACCGTCCTCGAAGAAGCACCCGCGACGCGGGCGTCGAGATCGACGGCCGCTCGCGTCGTCACTCCTGGCTCTGGTGGACGGGGAACGCGACCTGGACCGTGGTCTTGTACTCCGTGATCTGGCCGTCCTCGACGTTCGCCGTCCAGTCCTCGATCTCGACGCCACTGATGCCGTCGACGCTCTCGCTCGCCTGTGCGACCGCTTCGTGCGCGGCGTCCTCCCAGGACTCCTCGGAGGTGCCGAGCACTTTGATGATCTTGACTGCCGTCATGGCGTCGGCGTATTCGCGGACCGACCGTATTGGTATGCGTTCGTTAGCTCGGTAAGGGGAACGTGTACCCCGGGTAGCACTAGCCTTTTACGCTCGCACGGGGAAGGACTCCGCAATGGGTCTCAGGTGTTCGCTCATCGGCCACGACTGGGGCGAGAGCGAGATCGAGCGCGATCGCGACGAACAGGGCAGCGAGGTGGTGTTGACCGTGCGCGAGTACGAGGTGTGCGCGCGCTGCGGGGAACGCAACCTCCTGAGCGAGAACACGGAGGTGACGACGCTCGCGACCGACGAGGACGGCGACCCGGCGGGGCGTGCGCCGGAGCCGACGCGGGACGCGGCCGCGGACGCACCGGCCGCTAGTGACGCCGAAGCCGACGAGGCCGCTCCGGAGACCGGCGCCGCGGGCGACGGAACCGACGGTCAGTCCGCGGTGGACGCGAGTGCGCCGGCGGACGCCGACGACGCGGAGATACTCGGCGCGGACGGAGACGACGACGGTCGGGCGACCGCGGCCGCCGACGCGACCGCGGATGCGGACTCGGAGCCGGCAGTCGCAGACGCGGACGCGGAGCCGGCGGTCGCGGACGCGGAGCCGGCGGTCGCGGACGCCGAGGCCGACGCGGCGGACGACGACGCGGTGTTCATCGACGACGCCGAGGGCGAACCGGACGCCGCGACGCCCGAGGGCGAGCGAGACGTCGCGACCGCGGAGGACGTCATCGCGGGAGCGGAGGAACCCGTGGACGACGCCGCGCCGGACGCGCACGCCGAGTCCGCGCCGGACGCGGAACCGGCGCCAGCCACCGACGAAGACGTAGCGGTCGACGAACTGTCGGCCGACGAGGTCGCGGACGACGACGGCGTCATCCTCGACGACGAGGACGAAGATGCGGGCCTCGACGAGGACCGCGAGCGCGGCGAGTGGCCCGAACACGAGGACGACGCGCCCAGAGCCGGCGCGAACGCGGGCGGGTCCGCCGCAGCCGCGACCGAGCACGCGAACGCGGCCGAGACAGCGCGCTCGGAAGACGGGGCACGCTCGGACGAGGCGTCGCGCGCCGGCGAGAGCGACGAGGACGGGTACGACGCGGAGTTCATCGACGGCGAGACCGCGACGAACGACACCGAGTCGGAGCCGACGGCGTCCCCGAGCGGCATCAAGTCCGCCGGGTCGACCGCGCCGCCCGGACAGCGCCACCAGCGCAGCGGCGAACTCGTCTGCCCCAACTGCTCGAACGCGGAGAGCGCGGAGCGGACGAGTCTCCGCGCGGGCGACATCTGCCCGGAGTGCCGGAAGGGGTACTTGAGTAACCCCGGCGAGTGACGAAACAGGTAAACACCCGCCCGCCAATGTGCCTTCCATGAAGGAGTACAAGATGCGTCGTGGCGAGTACCTCGAGGAACGCATCCCGGACCTCGAAGGAACCGTCGAGGACACCTTCGGCACGATCACCGGCACGGAGGAGTTCAAGGGCAGCGACCTGTTCGTCGTCGGCGAACCCGACAACCCCGTGTTCGAACGCATCGTCGTCGGCGCCGTCGAGTACGGCTCGAAGAAGGACAAGATCGCCGTGAAGTTCGTGGAGCGCGACCCGACGGAACTCTCCCCCGACGAACTCGAGGCCGCCGAGGAGGCCGTCTCCGCGAAGAACGAGTTCCTCCTCGACGCCACGGGCCGGGACGCGAAGGCGCGTCGCGACTCCCTGAAGCGCTCCGTCGAGGACGACCCCGACCACGACGTCGACGCCTGAGACGACTCCCTCGATCCTTCGACCGACCCCACGCCGCGAGCGACGCGGCCGTCCGACGGGCGACGCCGCCGTAATCAGCGGAGCGCGCGATCGATCCCGACCACTCAGCGGAGTGCTCGTTCGACCGAACTCGCGACGGTGCGGGCGCGGTCGGCGAGCGCGGGCGCGACGTGGCCGACGTCGACGGCGTCGTCGAGTTCGTCGTCGTCGACGCGCTCGACGCTCCCGTCGGCGTGCCTGACGACGTCGACGTGGAGGTCGACGTACCGCGCGCCGTCGGGGAACAGCTCGACGGGCGTGCAGACGTTCACGTACGTGCCCTTCTTCTCGCCGTCCGCGCTCCGGTAGACCGTCGGGTACCACCACTTGCCTTCGGTGAGTTTCGTGACGGCGACGTCGCCGTCCTCGCGCGCGACGCCGAGCGCGTCGTACGTGCCGCCGCCGGTCATGTCGCGCTCGAGCGTGAGCTTCCCCGCGTCGACGTCGAGGTCGGTGATGCGGCCGCGGCCGAGCGTGATGCGTCGCCCCTCTGGCTTCCCGTGCTCGATCGCGAGCGTCCCGCCGTCGCGCGGCCCGAACGCGTCGACGACCGCCGGGAACGGGAGCTCGCCGCCGTCGGCGTCGGCGTCGGCGTCATCGCCGGTGGCGTCCGTCCAGTCGCCGTCCGTGGCGTGTGCGAGGACGCCCTCGGCGAAGTCGACGGCGTCGCTCGCGCTCGCGCTCCCGGCCTTCACGCGGTGGTGCCCGGGCATCGTCGTCGCGACCCGGCGGCGGTCGTCGTCGAGCGCGAACCGCGCGGTCCGCCCGAACCACACCCACGCGGTCGCGGGCGTCGCGACGCCCTCGCGGTCGGTGTCGAGTCGAACGGGCGCGTCGTCGGGGTCACCGGCTGGGAGGTCGTCGAGCGCGCGAGCGCGCTCGCTTGCGGCCGCGAGCGCGTCGCCGAGCGACCCCATGTCGGCGTCGGCGGCGGCGCGCTGCCAGCGGACGCCCCAGCCGTCGGGCGCGTCCCGCTGGAGGAGTTCGGTGGTGCGGACGAGTTCCGTCGCGCGCTCCCCGCGGACGTTCGCGCTGACGCCCGAGCGCCCGCGGTCGAGCGCGACGAGGCCGTCGTCGACGCGGAGCGACTCGGCGACCTCGGGGCGGTCGTCGCCCCACGGCGGCGCGGCGTCGACGACCTGGACGCGCCGGACGTCCCCAGCTTCGACGTAGCCGTCGGCGTCGTCGTACGGCAGGAACGCCTCCGTGTCGCCGAGATCGACGATCGCGCCGCTCCCGAGTTCGTCGCTGACGAGTCCGAGGAACACCGCCCCGAGCGGTGCCCGGTCCTCCCAGGAGAGTGCGTCCACGGCGACGCCGACGAGGTCCTCGCGGAGCGCGTCCACGGCGTCGAGGTCGCCGGAGACGCCGACGCCCTGGCGGTCCGCGGACGTCGCCACCGCGACGTCCGCGGGCGCGAACCCGAACGCGGCGTCGAAGCGGTCGCGGATCGGCGGGGACGCCTGCACGACGTCGTGGCCCGCGTCGAGCAGGCGGCGCGTGACGGCGGTGGTGTAGATGCCGCGGACGCGCGCCCTCATTCCAGTGCCTCCCGCGTCGGTGCGAACCGCACGCGGTCGTGGACCGACGGCCCGAGCGACAGCTCGACGACGAACGGTTCGTCGCCCGTGGTCGCGTCGTCGCCGTCGGTTCGCTCGAGGATGCGACCGTCCTCGACGTACGCGCCCCACGTGTCGAAGCGGAGCCAGCCGCGCATCTCGGCGGCGTGGGTCGTCACGTCGCAGTACGCGACGTCGTGCTCGGGGTACTCGCTCGCTGCGTGAGCCATGTCCATGTCCGAATACACGGTGTCGTGCGCGTCGAAGAACGCGACGAGAGCGGCGGCGTCGTCGTCGACGAGCGAGGCGACGCGGTCGCTCGCGGCCCGGAGGTCGTCGGTGTCGAGGCCGGCGTCGCGGAGCGCGGTCTGCGTGCGCTGGTCGAAGTGCATGCGCGACCGTTCGGGACTCGGCCCTAAGAAGTCAGTCGTCTGCGACGGCGTCGGCGTGGGAAGCGGCGCGGAGAGAATGAGAGGCGTCGGCGGCGGGGTCGTCTGCTGGTCGGTTCGAGAGCGTCGGTACGCGTTTTCGGTCTGTCTCGTCCTCGGGTGTCGGGAGCCCCGGGAAGAGAAGGTTGCTGTTGTCCTCGTCTGTCATTAGCATGCTGTCTCTCTCTTCGTTCCTAATGAACTCCCCCCTTAAACAACTTATGGGAACTAATAGCATACAAGGGACCTGAAGGACGGGATGGAATGGAGTGGCGACCGGGAGTCCCGCGTCGGATTCGCAATCGGGCGGTCCCGTCGGGGCAACGACTATGGGACGGCTCCCGCTACTGGCGTGCATGAAACGGGGCCGGGACCCAGTCGAACGCGCCGCGTCCGACGACGAGGACCTCCAGGAGGTCGCGACCTGGGAACCACGTACGTGGCTCGACCGCGCCGCCGCCGCGTTCACCGGGAGCCTCGTCCCCGCCGCTCGGGGCATGCTCGTCGTCGCCGCGCTCGCGTTCACCGCCATCATCCTCCTCGTCTCCAGCATCGACACGCCGCGGCTCCCAGTCGTCGCCCTGTTCGCCGTCGTCTCCGTCATTCCCGCGCTCGCACTCGCCGCGTACGTGTACGTCGCCGACGTCACCACGCAGGAGCCACTCGACCTCCTCGTCACGACGTTCGCGCTCGCGTTCCTGTTCGCGAGCTTCGCCGCCGTCGTCAACACCGCCGCCGAAGGCGTGTTCTTCGCGTTCGGCGGCTTCGGCGTCGTCGCGTACTACCTCTTCGTCGTCGCGCCCGGCGAGGAGATCGTGAAACTCCTCGCGGTGCGCTTTCACGCGTACGGCGACGGGCGGTTCGACGCCGTCGTCGACGGCGCGGTGTACGGTGCGGTCGCCGGACTCGGATTCGCGGCCATCGAGAACGCGATCTACGTCACCGGGTTCGTGCAGACCGCGACCGCGGGCGCCATCGTCGACCAGGCGATCGACATCACGCAGCGGCGCGCGCTCGCCGGCCCCGGGCACGTCATCTACTCCGCGATCGCCGGCTACTACCTCGGGCTCGCGAAGTTCAACGAACGCCATCGGGGCGCGCTCGTCGTCAAGGGCATCGTCGTCGCCGCAGGGCTGCACGCGCTGTACAACATCAGCGTTGGAGTCGCCCCCGCCGTCCTCGGCGAACTCCTCGGCGTCGGCCGGTTCGCGGCGTTCGTCCTGTTCGTCGCGGTGTTCGACGGCGCCGCCGGCGGCTACCTGTTCCTCAAGCTCCGCCGGTACCGGCGCGCGTACGACCGCGTCGGCGCCGGCGGCGGCTTCGATCCGTCGACGCCCGTGGACGCGACCGAGGTCGATCCGTCGACGGACGCACCCGCCATCGAGGGCGGCGCGGTGCGAGCGCGCTCGACCCGCCGGTCCGACGGCGACGGACCGACCAGCGACGCCGGACGCGACGGCGATCAGTCCCGGTAGCCGGAGAGCAGGGACGCGACGTACTTCCCGACGACGTCGACCTCCAGGTGGACGGGGTCGCCGACTGCCTTCTCCGAGAGCGTCGTCACGTCGTATGTCGTCGGGACGATCGCGACCGTCACCCGCGGCCCGTCGTCGGTCTCTCGGAGGTCGGCGACGGTGAGGCTGATGCCGTCGAGCGTGATCGAGCCCTTCGCGACGACGTAGTCCGCGTACTCGTCGGGGAGCGCGAACTCGAAGAACCAGTCCTCGCCGCCCGTGGAGTCGACGTTCGTGACGGTCGCGACGGCGTCGACGTGTCCCTGGACGATGTGGCCGTCGAACCGGCCGTCCGCGGGCATCGCCCGCTCGAGGTTCACGACGTCGCCCACCGTGACGTCGCCGAGGTACGTCTTCTCGACGGTCTCCTCGGCGAGGAACACCTCGAACGTCTCGTCGTCGAACGCTTCGACCGTGAGGCAGACGCCGGAGACGGCGATGCTCGCGCCGTGCGCGACGTCGCCGAGCACGCGGTCCGCGCGGATGGTGAGCCTGCGGCCGTCCTCGGTCTCGGTCGCGTCCGCGACCGTGCCGGTCTCCTCGACGATGCCGGTGAACATGCTCGCGCCTTCGGCCGAGCGCCGGATAGCGGTGTCGGTCGAATCGACTGTCGACCACTGGATAGCGGTGTCGGTCGAATCGACTGTCCTGAACCGGATCGGCTGTCGATGGTCGAATCGACTGCCGAACTCGGGCACGTCCCGGCGCGTTTTTACTCGCCGAGACGCTATGGGCGACCAATGGCCCGTTCGCTCGCCGAGCAGTTGTCGTTCGCGACCGCCGCCGTCATCGCGGCGCCCATCGCGCTCGCCGGCCTGGACATGACGCTGCGCGGCGAACTGACGTGGGGGCCGGTCCTGCTCGGCGTGAGCGCCATGATCCTGCTCGTCGAGAAGTACGTCACGACCCCGCAGGACCTCCCGGGGGTGGCGCTCGCGAAGGCCGCCGGCGTCGTCGCGAAGGAGCCCGAGGACGACCCGGAGTCGCCGGACGCCGACTCCCGACGGTCGCAGTAGTCTCCGGTTGCACGCGACTCAGTTCCCCGTCGCTCGCGGCCTAGTTCTCGGTCGCTCGCCACTCGCGCGCGTAGCCCGCCATCTCGTCGGCGAGTGCCGCGCGGCCGGCGGCCCACGCTTCCAGGTCCTCGTCGAGCGCGCGCTCCCATGCGGCGACCTGCTCGGCGTCCGCGTTGCTGGCGAGTCGCATCGCTTCGCGAACGACGCGGTCGGGTGCGGCGGGCGAGTCGCCGTCGCCGCGGAGGACGGCGCGGACGTGCTCGGGGTCGTCGGCGAGCGTGAACCGCGAGTCGGGGATGCGCCGGGAGAGCTTCGGGTGGCCGTCGAGACCCGGGACGAGGCGCGTGTACAGCGCGTGCAGCGTGCCGTCGGTCGGGCAGCGCTCGCGGACGCCCTCGACCATCGGTCGGAGGCTGCGTTCGTCCGCGCCCATGACGATGCAGTTCGCGGGATAGTCGTCCTTCACGAGCGGGTGGAGCATGTCCGCGATCATCAGGAACCCGTCCATGCGGCGCGTGAACGCGCTCGGCTCCCAGTCCTCCGGCATGTCGCTCTCGCCGAGGTCTGGGGCGTTCACGCCGGCGTCGTCGTACGCGTCGCGGTTCGCGGCCTCCCAGGCGGTGTTCTCGAGGTCGGCCGCGGCCCGGTCCCGGTCGGGGTCGGCGTACCGCGACAGGTGGTACGCGGTGTGAGCGACGTCTTCGGCGCCGTACTGCGTGCGGAGGCGGCCCTGCTCGCGGTCGAACCCGAGCGAGTCGACGAGTTCGACGAACCGGCGGGCGCGCTCGCGGACGACCGAGAGCGCGTAGCCGTCGGTGCTGTACGGCTCGAAGTCGGCGACGAGGAACTGGACGTCGAACCCGGCGCGCTGGAGCGCGACGGCGGTCTGCATCTGGCCGAGCGTCCCGAGGTGCGGCGGGCCGGTGACGCTCACGCCGAACGTGCAGATGCCGTCGGTGCCGTGGTCGGCGACGAACTCGCCGGCGTCCTCGCCGACCACGAACCGGCGGCGGGTCTCGGCCGGCGAGAGGTCGCCGAGGGCGAGGTCGTCGACGGAGTCGTAGCGCTCGCGCTCGCGGAGGGCGTCGTAGTGGGTTTCGAGCGTGACCATGCCCGCAATCGTTTCACCTGTCAGTAAAGTGTTACTCTGTGACTAGGTACCGATGCACGAACGGCGGCGTGGCGAGGGGTTCCCTGGCCGGTGGCCGACCGGAATCCGGGTCACCGCGCCTACGGCGAGGTCCGCATGCACGTCGCCGAACTCGGGCAGAGGTCCGCGAACTCCGCGGTCCCCTGGAGCGAGTCCGGGGCCTCCGCCCGATCGACGACGTCGTACCCGCGAGCGGCGAAGAAGTCGGCGGCAGTCGTCGTCAGGAGGTAGAGGTCGGTGACGCCTGCGTCATGGGCCTCGCGCTCCAGCGCGTCACAGATCGCGGTCCCGTACCCCTCGCCGCGGACGCGGTCGCGGACGACGAGCGACCGCAGGAGGCCCGCCGAGTCGTGGACTTCGACGCCGCCGACCCCGACCGCGTCGCCGTCGTCGAACGCCACGTAGAACGCGTCGGGCTTCTCGCGGACGTCGTCGGCGGGGAGGTCGTTCGCCGCGAGGAGCGCCTCGACGTCCGCGAGCCCCTCGACGTCCCCGAGTGCGTTGCCGCTCGCCGGTTCCAGATCGACGGTCGCGTCGCTCATACGTCGCCATACGACCGGGAGGCCGGTAAGCGCTTCCCAGATGCTCGGTGAACGCGAGTCGAATTCGAGTCCGCGACCGCGACCGAACTCCGCGTCAGGGCTCGAGCGACCGGTCGGCAGTGCCGAGGCGCTCCGCGCCGTCGACGGTGACGACCGCGAGGTCCGCGACCCGGACCACGCCGTCCGGGCCGCTCGCTGTCGCGTCCAGCGCGAGCACCGCGCCCTCGGGAATCTCGGCGTCCTCGGCCAGCGGGGGCTCCCTGCGGTCCAGCCCAACGCCGTGCGCGTCGAACACGCTCTCGGGCGCGTCGAACCCGTACGCCGTCAACTCCGCCACTCCCTCGCGCTCGACCGCCGCCACGGTCGCGCCGGGCTCGAGTTCCGCGAGCGCCGCGTCCACCGCACCGTCCGCAGCGAGCTGGGCGCGACGCGTCCACCCGCCGTCGCCCTCGACGATCAGCGTCCGCACCACGCGCCCGTGGTAGCCGTCGCGGTCCCGGGGCGCGATCGCGAGCACCACCGGCTCGCCCGGCCGGATCGCCGCGTCCGACCCCGGCGTCGCGTCCGCGCCCGCCCCGACCGCCACCACGCCCGGGTCGACCCCGCCGGCGGCGAGTTCCGCGGCGACCTCGCGACGCAACCGCTCGGTCGTCACCGCCATCCCCTCGAACGCGAGGTGATCGTCTTGCGGGTCGTGGTCGGACTCGCCTCCCTCCACGGCAGCGCCGTCACCACCGTGCCCGTGCCCGTGCCCGTCGCCGTGCTCGCGCTCGCTCTCCCGGAGGACGGTCCGGGCACGTGCGACCGCGGCGTCCGCCGCCGCCTGCACGGAGCGCTGACGCAGTCGCTCGCGGTCGGTCTTCGCGACTCTCGCGTCGTCGACGACCGCCGTCGACGCCACCTCGAACCCGCGGTCCTCCAGGTACAGCGCCGCGTCGTGCGGGACCGTCCGCGGCGCGAGCACCGTCCCCGACCGCCCGAGGTCGTCCAGCGCCACCGCGACGCGCTCGCCCGTCGGCACGTCGCCGCCGCCGGGGAGGACGCGGTCGCCCGGGAACGACTCGCGCGCCGCGTCCGGGTCGTCCGGCGCGAACAGCATCGACTGCTCGGGCGTCACGCACACCGCCAGTTCGCCGTCCACGTCGCTCGCTCGCGCCAGATACCGCAGTACGGGGTCGTCGCTCGAACCGGCGTGCACGAACGCCGTCGCGTCGCGCGCCGCGAGCGCCTCCCGGACCGGCGCGTAGTCGACCGCGAGCGCACCGGCGTCCCCATCGCTCGTCATCGTTCGCCTAGTCCGCGGCCTCCATCGGCTCCTTCGCCTGATCGATGAGGTCCTCGATGTCCGCGCCCGTCGGTTCGTTGTTCAGGAGCACGTCGATGGGGAGCGTCGGCGCCCCGTCCACGAGGTTCTCCAGGAGCACGAGGCGCTCGCGAGCGCGCGACATCCCGACGTAGAACACGCGACGCTCGTTGTCCGTCAGCATCGGCACCGGGCTCGTCGTCTTCGTGAACTCGCCCCCGCCCGGGACCTCGTCGGGGTCCGCGGTCGCCGCCATCTGCTCGACGACCTTCTCCGTCAGGTCCGTCCCGACGAACACGTGGTCGGCCTCGCGACCCTTCGCCGAGTGAATCGTCCCCAGCCGCACCGTATCCCGCGGCAGCCCGTGGTAGTCCGGGCTCGCGAAGTACGCCTTCATCGTCTTCTTCTGGAACGACGTCACCTTCCGCACCATGTCCGACGCCGACGCCGGCCCCGGCATGAACGGCACGTGATCGGAGATCACGTCCGCGTCGATCTCGAGGTCCGTGAGGTCCTCCACGCCGGACTCCTCCTCCAGTTCGTCGACCGTGTCGAAGAGGTTGTCGCGCTCGTTCGTCCCGAACGCCGAGTCCGCGAGCATGTCCGCGAGCCGGCGCGCCTGCAGGCCGTTCACGGGGCGGTCCTCGTCGACCGCCTCGACCGCCATCACGTAGTCGTTCAGTCGATCCGTCCACATCCGCTGGTCCGTGAGGCACTTGAAGGGAATGCCCTCCGTGATGAACTCGTCGATGAACTGGAACATCTGGTAGCGCGCCCGGAACAGCAGCATCACGGTCTCGGGCTCGTCGTCGTCCATCGTCTCGTCGACGGTCCGACGGACGTTCCGCACGAGGTCGAGCATCGACGGACGCTGCACGGCCTCGACGACCCCGCCCTCCTTGCGCGGCTTCAGGTCCTTGTCCTGACGCTTCTCGATGTGTCGGATCTCGCGGTTCACGACGTTCAGGACGTTCGACGGCAGCCGGTAGGAGTTCGGGAGGATGACGTCGTCGTCCGGGGCCGCCTCCAAGAGGAGGTCGGGGTCGGCGCCCTGCCACGCGTATACGACCTGGTCGTCGTCGCCAGCGATGAGCACGCCCGTCATGTGCGGCTTCCACTCCTCGTACACCTCGTGCTGGAGCTTCGTGATGTCCTGGAACTCGTCGATGACGAGGTACTCGACGTTCGGGAGCAGCGACCGCTGCTTGACGCGCTCGAGCATGTCCGCGAACCCGATGACGTCGTGTTTGCCCTTGTACGACCGCCAGCCGCGGATGGCGTCGGGGACGTCGATGCGGTCGTCGTCGCTCGGCCACGTCGGCGTGTACTTGTTGCCCTCCTGTGCGTTGTCGTCGATCTCCGGCGGCAGCCGGACCTCTTCCTCGTTCCACTGGAAGGGGACGTCGTACCAGTCGGCGACCTCGCGGTTCGTCCGCTGCAGCCACTGGCTGGTCGCGATGATCTTGTTCCCGATCGTCGTCGACCGCGCGGTCCGACGGCCGGCGCCGCCGTACTCGTCCTCGAACTCGATGCCGAACTCGTCGCAGAACTCCTCCTTGTCGTCCTCGCCGACGACGTCGCCCCGGGAGAGGTTCAGGAGGTCGTACGCCTTCGAGTGCATCGTGCAGACGTTCCCCTGGAGCGCTTTGGGGTTCTCGTCGAGGCGTTCGGCGAGCCGTTCGCGGATCTCGGCGGCGGCGGCGCGCGTGTAGGAGACGACGAGGATGTCGCGGATCTCCGTGTCGTCGTCCGAGAGGATCTCTTCGACCTTGTCGAGGAGGGCCGTGGTCTTCCCGCTGCCGGGACCACCGAACAGACGGGTCAGGGTCGCGTCCGAATCGGTCATTGTACCTATCCTGGGCCCGAACCTTCATAAGGACCGTGGGTTCGGACGAGCGCTCTCGGGCGATGTACGGCCGCTCCGGGTCGGTACGGAGGATGCGGAACTCGACCACGTCACGTCGGCTGCCGGAGGTGTCCTTCGGCGAGACGCCGGATGCCAGAGGCGTCACTCGGCGTCGCCTGGAAGGCGGAGGAGGAGAGCGGTCGACGAGCGGTGCGCCGCAGAGTTCCCTGGGCGATGCTAGTTGTTGCGCGGAGAGCGGGCCTCTCGCACGTCGCTACCGTCGCGGATCTTGTCCTTGCAGTCGGGGCACACGCGGGGGTTCTCCACGCCCCGCGGTGTGAACACCCGTGCGTATGCATCCGTGACGAAGGACCCGCAGTTTTGACATTCCGGCATTTGAGACTCCATCTTCCTGTAGGGGAATAATCTGTATTAATGGTACCGCCGCTCGTGGTAGTCGTGCGCCATAGCCACCAGTGAGAGCCGATGGAATCGCCAGAGGGAAGAGGCACCATCGGCGTTCGTTTCCCCCTCGGTGCAGCGGAACGAACCGGTTCGCGGCGGATCTGGCCCTGCTATGTCAGGGATGCCAACCGCAGACGCTGCACTCCACCGCGTCGTCGTCGTGGAGCGCCATGCACTCCGGGCACTGAAGTTTGTTGTACTCTCGCTCCCACCCTACCGGCTTCGTCTCGTGACCGCGGTTCTCGAGGAATTCGTCGAACACGTCGTCACCGGAGTCGGGTGCGGACGCCATATATCGTGGTAACGCATGGCACCCTTATAAAATGTGCTCCTCGGACAGTCCGCGAGGGAACCGAACACCCAGTCCGGAGCAAGTCGAAAGCTTCCGGTAGCCACGACCGCACCTACCACAACACCGCTTCGACCCGTCGGACTTTTCGCGTCGGACGCCCTAGAGCGGCCGTGACCGACCTGAACCTCGACGCCACGCAACTCGACCGGTACTCGCGGCACGTCGTGATGGACGAGGTCGGCCCCGACGGGCAGGCCGCGCTCCTGGACGGGAGCGTCCTCGTCGTGGGCGCCGGCGGCCTCGGCGCTCCGGTCGTCCAGTACCTCGCGGCCGCGGGCGTCGGGCGACTCGGCATCGCCGACGACGACGTCGTCGAGCGGTCGAACCTCCAGCGGCAGGTCGTCCACGGCGACGACGACGTGGGCCGCCCGAAGGTCGAGAGCGCGCGCGAGTTCGTCACGGCGCTCAACCCCGACGTGACAGTCGAGACCCAAGAGACCCGCGTGTCGCGCGACACCGTCTCAGACCTCGTCGACTCGTACGACGTCGTCGTGGACGCGACAGACAACTTCGCGACGCGGTACCTCCTGAACGACGCGTGCGTGCTCGCGGACACCCCGCTCTGTCACGGCGCGATCTACCGGTTCGAGGGACAGGCGACGACGATTCCGGCCGGCGGCGGCCCGTGCTATCGGTGCCTGTTCCCCGAACCGCCCGAGCCGGGGACGGTCCCGGACTGCGCGACGACGGGCGTCCTCGGCGTCCTCCCGGGCACAGTCGGGTGCGTGCAGGCCACGGAAGCGATCAAGCTCCTCACCGGCATCGGCGACACCCTCACGGGCCGGATGTTCACGTACGACGCCGCGGACCTGTCGACCGACGAGGTACCGTACCGCGCGAACCCGGACTGTCCGGTCTGCGGCGACGACCCCGTCGACTCCGTCGCGAGCCAGACGTACCAGGAGACCTGCGCCGTCCCCGAGTAAGTCCGCGATCGCGGACGCGCTACCAGTTACGCCTCCGCGCGCAACTCGTCGAGCGGCCGTGCCGCGTCACGCGGCGGCGCGTCGAACGCCTCGGGGTGGAGCATCGCGGCGACGTGCTCGACGGTATCCACGATTCTCGGTCCGGGTCGGTTCGCGTAGTGGTGGCCGTCGAGCGCCCACGTCCGCCCCGCCTTGACCGCGGCGAGGTCGGTCCAGCCGTCGCGGCCGGTGAGCGCGTCGCGGTCGCGCGCGGTCTGCTCGAGGCCGAACCCGCAGGGCGCGGCGATGGCGACCTCCGGGTCGTACGCGACGACCTCCGAGAACTCGCGTGGGCGTGCGTTCTCTCCGGGGTCGACCATCCCGTACGCGCCACCGGCGGCGTCGACGACGTCCGGCATCCAGTGCCCGGCGACCATCACGGGGTCGAGCCAGTCGAACACCGCCACGCGCGGGCGCTCGCCGCCGGTGCGGTCGAGGTGGGTCGCGACGCGCTCGCGGACCGCGTCCACGCGCTCCCGGAGGTCCGCGGCGACCTGAGCGGCCGCGGCCTCCTCGTCGACGGCCGCGCCGACCCGTTCGACGTCCCCCACGACGTCGTCGAGCCGATGCGGGTCCGTCGTCACGACCTCCGGGTTCGCGTCGATCCGCGAGACGGCGTCCTCGACGAGCACCGAGTCGACCGCGCAGACGTCGCAGATCCCCTGCGTCACGATCACGTCCGGGTCGAGGTCGTCGAGGACGTCCATGCGGATGCCGTACACGCCATCGCCCGAGGACTCGGCCTCGGCGACCTGCGCGTTGATGTCGGCGCTATCGGCCTCCGGGTCCACGTTCGCGTAGTTCACCGCCGGCAACTCCGCGGCCGCGGGCGGATAGTCGCACTCGTGGGACACCCCGACCGGCTCGACGCCGACGGCGTACAGGATCTCCGTCGCCGACGGCAGCAGCGACACGACGTTCATAGCTGCGGGTTCGTAGTCGAGTGACAAAACGCCACGCGTTCGTCGCCGCCGCCGGCCAGTGGAGCGACGGCGTCACCGCATCAATCTGGCGTTGGCGACGGCGTCACCGCGTCAATCCGACGACGCTAAACAGGAGGCCGGCGACGACGAGCGGCCAGAAGTCGGGGAGGACGACGCCGACGAGGCTGACGTGGATGCCGAACAGGATGAGCTTCGGACCGGTGAGCAGGCGCTCGTCGGCGCGCTCGGCCTTCGCGGCGCGCACTCGGGAGAGCGGCGAGCGTCCCGATAGCTCGGACGAGTCCGCGGACGGCTTCGACATACGACGCCGTAGCGAGCGCAGCCCTATGAATGCCGCCCTCTGGCCGCCCCGTACCGGACGGTGAGGAACCGACGGCCGTACAGCCACATCTCGTGGGTCGCGACGACCGCGTCACCGCGTCCGCCGTCGGCGTCGGCGTCCCCCTCGCCGCCGTCGCCGCCGTCGCCGGCGATTCCAGCGAGCGCGCGTTCGCGGTCGACGGTGGGGCCGTCGTCGCGCGGCGTCGCGTCGGCGGGCCAGACGCGGAACCGCTGGTGCATCGGAAGCCGCCAGTCCGCTCGCCGCGTCGACCAGTACAGACCGGGGTGGTCGGGCGCTCGCGTCGTCAAGCCGATACGCGTCGTCAAGTCGATACCGACGTCGTCGCGACCGCGGAGCGCGAGCGCGGTCGGTTCGAGGACGGTGGAGAGCGTCGCGTCGGGGAGCGGAACGGCGACGTTGACGTACCGACGGTCGTCGTGGACGTGCGACCCGTACACTGCGACGAACACCGCCTCGCCCGTGTCGACGTCCGTGCGCACCCAGAGGCGTGCGTCCTCGACGCGGTCGTCGACGCGCCCGCCGCGGCGGGCCGCGTCGGCGTCGAGCGCGTACAGGTCGTTCCGGACGACGCGGACGCGGTCCGGCTCGCGCGGCCCGGGGAGGTTCAACTGTTCGACCCGGCTCGTGAGGGGTGCCGCGAGCGCGGCGCCGGTCCGGAACGGCCGATGCCACTCCGCGCCGACGGTCGTCCGGTACTCGCTCGTCCGCTCGTAGAACCGCCGGACCCCGGCGGCGACTTGCGTGGTGTCGAACTCCTCGCGTGCGTACGCGTCGAGGTCGTCCATCTCGCCGCGGACCGGATCGCCCGCGAGCCCCGAGCGCTCGTGGAACGTGCCGCCGACGCGACCGGGAGCGCGAACGCGAGCGAGCGGGACGTCGTCGACACGCGCCGCCGCCAGCCGACGCGCGCCGACGCCCGCCGCGAGCGCCAGCGCTCCGGCGAGCGCGCGGCGACGGTTCATGTCCCGGAATCCGCTCGCGGCAGGCAAAAGTCCGCGGGAACCGACGACGACCCGCCAGTCTTTATAGGGAGTCCGCGAGTGCGTTCGCGCATGAAGCGAATCATCAGCACGGACGACGCACCGGAAGCGGTCGGCGCCTACAGTCAGGCGACGACGAACGGCGACCTCGTGTTCACCGCGGGCCAGATCCCGATGACGCCCGACGGCGAACTGCTCGACGACGAGGACGTCACGACACAGACCCGCCAGAGCCTCGAGAACGTCCAGGGCATCCTCGAAGAGGAAGGCCTGACGATGGAGGACGTCCTGAAGGCGACGGTGTTCCTCGCCGACATCGAGGACTTCGAGGAGATGAACGCCGCGTACAAGGAGTACTTCGTCGACAACCCGCCGGCGCGCTCGGCAGTGCAGGCGGGCGCGCTCCCGAAGGGCGTCGACGTCGAGATCGAGGTCATCGCCTCGCAGTGATGGACGCCGCGGCGAAGGCCGCGGCCCTCTGGGGGCTCGTCGGCGCGCTCGCGTTCCTCGTCCTCCACCAGGGGTACGTGCTCCTCGGGAACGACGGCATCGGCATGCTGCCCGCGATCGGCGTCGCCGTCCTCGTCGGCGTCGTCGCAACCGGCGCGAGTTACGTCGGCGAACGGTACTTCGCAGCCCGCAAGCGGTAACGAGCTTGCGCCGAAACAAAGCCCTTAAATTACCGAGTCGGGTATCGTCGTACGGAGCCAGGATGGCCGAACGGTAAGGCGCACGCCTGGAAAGCGTGTTCCCGTATGGGATTCAGGGTTCAAATCCCTGTCCTGGCGTTTCTTCGCCGTCGCAACGAACGAGGAGCGCCAGCGACGAGCGAGTCGCGACGGCGAAGAACGCGAACCAGGGGATTTGAACCCTACGAGTCGCAGCGCTCAAGCGGAGCGAGGGCGATCGTCTCGTATCGGTTCGAATCCCTGTCCTGGCGCTTCTGAACCGGACTAACGAACGGTGAGCGATAGTGGTGACGAGCGTCGCGAGTGGGCTGTCGAGTGTGAGTGAGGGGTGTCGGCGGTCGGCATCGTGGGTTGCGTGGTGCGTTTCGAGAGCTGTGTTGCCGCGAGTGCTTTTGAGGGCGGGGGGTGTGGTTGGGGTCGTGTTCCGCGAGTTCGCGTCGGGTGTGGAAGCGACGGCTGGCGTGAGCGTGTGCGCCGTTGGCGTGGACGTCGCGGGGTTGTTGCCGGAGTGCGACGTGAACGAGGTGGCGGACGTGGATGCGGTGGTGACGGCGGCGGCGGTGGGGGTGGTGGATTGCGTGGTGGTGGGGCCGAGTCCGCCGACGATGTCGCTGTCGGCGTTCGTGGATGCGGTGGCGGAGGTGGCGTCGCGGGTGCCGGTGGTGGTGGTGACGCACGGCGGTGACGGCGGGGTGTCGGGGGCGTTGGCGGCGGGTGCGGACGAGGTGGTGGACGTGACGCGGGCGGGTGCGGGGGAGGTGCTCGCGCATCGCGTGGAGCGCGCGGTGGCGTACGCGGGGTCGCGCCGGGCGCTCGGGGAGGCGGAATCGTTCTTCGAGCAGGCGCTGGATTCGATGATGGACGCGTTCTACGTGTTCGACGACTCGGGGCGGTGTCGCTACTGGAATTCGGCGCTCGCGGACGTGACGGGACTGGGGGACGCCGAGTTGGAGGGGCGGCCGGCGCCGGAGTTCGTGGTGCGCGAGGACCGCGAGCGGATCGCGCGCGCCATCGCGATAATCCTGGAGCAGGGTGCGGCGACGGTCGAGGTCGACCTGGAGACGGCGGCGGGAGAGGCGCGGCCGTACGAGTTGACGGGGACGCGGCTGTCGGACGGCGACGGGGAGCCGGTCGGGTTCTGTGGCGTCGGCCGGGACGTCTCCGGGCGCGAGCGCCGGGAGCGCGAGTTGCGCCGGCAGGCCGAGCAGTTGTCGGTCCTGAATCGCGTGCTCCGGCACGACATCCGGACGACGGCGAACATCGTCGCGGGGTACGCGGAGACGCTGCCGGACGAGATCGAGGCGGCCGAGGAGATCGCGGCGGCGGCCCACGACCTGGTGGCGCTCGGCGAGCGCGCTCGCGAGCTGGAGCGGGCGTTCGAGACGGACGTGACGAAGAAGCCGTTCGATCTGGCGCCGCACCTGCGGCGGACCGTCGAGGGACTTGAAGAGCCGTACGACGCGGCGTTCTCGACGTTCGCGCCGGAGGCGCTGTGGGTGTCGGTGAGCGACCGCATTCCGTTCGTGTTCGAGAACGTCCTGGAGAACGCCGCGGAGCACAACGAGGGCGACACGCAGCGCGTGGACGTGGTGGCGCGCGAGGAGCATCCAGCGGACGGGGACGCGATGGCGGTCGTGGAGGTGCACGACGACGGGCCGGGGATCCCCGAGCACGAGCGCGAGGTGTTCGACGCGACCGCGGAGACGCCGCTGAGTCACAGCGACGGCCTGGGGCTGTGGCTCGTGAACTGGCTCGTGGAGGACGAGGGTGGGTCGGTCGACGTGACGACGGACGCGTCGGGGACGAGCGTCACCGTTCGATTGCCGCTCGCGGACGACCGGGACTGAGGGCGAGCGGAGGACGACCGGAAGACGCGCAGCTGACGGCCGGAGGACGTGCCGGCATCGAACGGGTCGCCGGCGACGGTGGGCCTATACTGGTTGCTCGCGTACGCGAGGGTATGTGCGGCCGATACACGTTGACGGTTCCGGCGAGAGACCTCTCGGAGCGCTT